>CAYUAP010000047.1:0-34930 GCA_964442735.1 uncultured Planctomycetaceae bacterium
AGGTTAAACGCTATCAAACAGGTTAAACGCTATCAAACAGGTTAAACGCTATCAAGCAGGTTAAACGCTATCAAGCAGGTTAAACGCTATCAAACAGGTTAAACGCTATCAAACAGGTTAAACGCTATCAAACAGGTTAAACGCAGTCGAACACGATTCCCGAGGAACCGTCTTTTGTTATCGACAAAAGTTCGAATTTAGTTAAGCAACTGTTCGGTCAGATTTTCAATTGTTTTATCTTCCGAAACCGATTCCTTTTTGGAAGAATCGGAAGCATTATTTTTTGCATTTTCCGTCTCTTCCTGCTGTTTTACCTTGGCGAGGTGTTCTTTAGCCAGGTCAATAACTTGGGTACCCATGGCGATTTGCTGTGGAGTAAAGAACGAATGCGGTCTGGTAACGGTCGAAGTACGTACCTGTTTGGCTGCCATTTCTTCAAATGACAGATCGTTTTCCTGATTCCAGACTGCTGCCTGAAGGGCATAATGATCGATCGTTTCATCACCTAGCATCTGGCACAGAACCTGGGTTGTTTTATTCTTGGTATAGCTATCGATGGGAACTACCATATATTTAACATGGGTACGCGGTTCTTTTTTTCCATGTTCCAGACATACGGTTCGTACATTTTCATGAACGGTTTTTTCAGGAGCGACAAACCAACCGCCGCCACCCATACCGCCACGACCGCCGCCTCCGCCTCCGCCCATACCACCGCCAACGGACTGATTACCACCGCTACTACCGCCACGAGCGCCAGCCCCTCCCATTCCGGGACCTCCCATTCCAGCCGCACCCATACCGGGCATACCGGCTCCGCCCATACCGCCAAAACCACGTGGTCCGTCAAATTGAGCGACCACCGGAACTCCTGCAAATGCGGAGGGCATATCTACAACCAATGGCTTTTTGGTTTTATTCGTTACACTGATCGTACTATCCATAGAACTTCGTGTTGTCAGTTTAACATCGACGAGTCCTTTTTGTACGGCATCGAATAATTCCACTTTACCTGCTTCTTCGGGCGCCTCTTTTTTCTCGACACCACGGACAATGGACATAGCGGGCAATAAAGCCGCCATTACCATTAAAAAAATATAAAACCTCTTCGGACGTAAAAGAATTTTCATAAACGTTTCTTTGCCTCCATTAATCACGGTAACAGGTTTAATTGTCAAATGACTGTTCCGTTTATTTGATTGATATCCGGCCCTAATCATCTTATTCACTAACGACACACGACTATTTTTATAAAATCGCATATCAAAATTTCCAACAAGTCTGATAAAGGCTAAAAACCTCTTCTAATATAATAATCCATTCCTTCATAATTGTCCATTCAAAAATAAAAATCTTTTGAAAAGAAATCAAAAAAATGGAGAATTTAGACGATCTTTATTCAGGATTTTCCAATTTTGCGCTCCAAGAGTATTTTACGAATCGATTCTGGGCAGACAGGTGATATAATTCCGAATTCTGTAACGATAGCTGAAATTAATTCAGAAGGAGTAACATCGAACGCCGGATTGTAGATATCAATACCATCGGGAGCGGTTTGTCGGCCGAACCCCCGTCGTATTTCCTCGGGATCACGTTCTTCGATCGGAATACCTGTCCCATCGTGTAATGTCAAGTCGAAGGTGGAGAAAGGGGCTACGACATAAAACGGTATTCCGTGCGCCTTGGCGTTGACCGCAACACTATAGGTTCCGATTTTATTGGCGGTATCGCCATTGGCCGCAATGCGGTCCGCACCGACAAAAACGGCGTTAATCTTGCCCTGACGCATAACGAGTGCTGCCATGGAATCACAGATTAACGTAACCTTGATGCCACGTTCCTTGAGTTCCCAAGTGGTTAGACGGGCTCCTTGTAATAAAGGGCGCGTTTCATCGGCGTAGACATGTATTGATTTTCCTTCTTCTGTCGCCGCAAAAAAGACTCCTAGTGCAGTCCCATAATCGGCTGTAGCCAAACCGCCCGCGTTACAATGCGTTAAAAGACCGTCTCCGTTCTTAACAAGAGTCGCTCCAAAATGACCCATACGGCGACAGATGTCCCGATCTTCTTCGTGAATCTTTTTCGCCTCTTCCAGAAGTCGAATTGCTATGGTCGTTACCGGTTCTTTACCACGTCCGGACTGGGCCACGGCCTTCATACGGTCAAGAGCCCAAAATAAATTGACTGCTGTCGGACGACTTCCGGCTAAATAATCGGCAACTTCCGTTAATTTTGAAAAAAAAACCGATTCGGTCGGTATTTGATTCGCGGTAAAAAGAGACTGAAGACCAATACAAAGACCATATGCCGCCGCAATTCCAATAGCGGGCGCTCCACGAACTCGTAGTTTCTTGATTCCTTCCCAAATGGTTTCTACGTCACGACACTCCAGAATTCGAAGCTCTTGAGGCAATAACGTTTGGTCCAGCATTAAAAGATATCCCGTGGAAAAATTCAGTATTGTACTTCCTAAAGACGTTGCCGGGGCATTGACCCAGGATAATGTTTCGATCTGTTTCATTCTTCTTCCATTTATGCTATATAATTATGTTATATAATTATGTTATATAATTATGTTATACTTTAGGACGTTGTAAATCCGGCATTTCCCGGGAGCGCGGACGCCATGCCTGACGGCAGGCAGGTCTCGTCCGCATACTCCAAAACAGGCGTCTCGCCTGTTTTGAAATATAGATTTTTATAACGACCTTGAGTATATATAATCATGTTGTCCCTCTACAATTGACAGTTCGTGAAGTCGGAACATTAATAATTTGTCCGTCTTTCGGAACTGCTGATTGTGATATTATTTCACCTTTTATTTAATTTGTCAACAGATGGAGGCTCTTTATGTGCTGTAGTATGGCTAACGTTTACCCGGAGTTGAGGACAATTCAAAAGATCAACGAATCATTGGCGGCGGGAAAGCCCCTCTATTACGTCAACGCCTTTACCCAACCACTGTTTCCGGTTATTACGGCGGAAGATCCGGATAAAGTCCAGTATTTTCACTGGGGACTGATCCCTCCCTTTTGTCGTTCTCAATCGACGGCCGATTCCCTTGTTCGTCATACTGTTAATGCCCGCTGTGAAGCGGTCTTTACGAAACCTTCCTTCAAACAGTCCGCTCTTTTACGTCGATGTCTTGTTCCTGTTACCGGTTTTTTTGAATGGCATGATCAAAACGGTAAAAAATACCCCTATTATATTACCATGAAAGATAAAAAAGATTTTGCTCTTGCCGGAATCTGGAATCGATGGACCAATCCGGAAACTGGAAAAACTGTTTCAACATTCTCCATTTTAACCACAGAAGCGAATCCACAACTAGCTGTTATCCATAATCTTAAAAAAAGAATGCCGGTTATTTTGACTCCGGCAGGTGAAAATCTATGGTTGAATACCAAGGCAACTCCAACGGAACTGGAACCACTCTTCAAGCCCTATTCCGGTCCCTTGGATGCCTGGTCCGTTCAAAAAATTCCTATGAAACCCGGTATTGATAATAACCGACCGGAAATACAGGAACCTTTTTCCTGGCCGGAACTTGAAAAATTTCAAGAGGAAGATGTAATTCCTGAATAAATACCTTTATACAATAACAGATTCTACAATTCCCAACCTTGACGATAGGCAGGCTTGATAAATTTATTGGCTTCCGGTTCATTCGTAGTCAAATTAACAGGATCCCATTGAAGTTTTTTCCCGGACCGATAGGCGACCGTTCCCAGAAGAACAGTTTCGGTTAAGCGTCCGGCATAGGAGAAGGGGCATTTCGTCAAGGATGGATCGTTGTTGCGACATCCTTCCAGGAATTCTTTATAATGACTTTCTGAACGCGGTATCCACGATTCAGGCTTCGTATAACCCTGGAATTTATCTTTTGGATAGAGTTCGCATTTGTTATAATTGGCATATAACAAGCCACGTGACCCGATAAAGAGAATACCATTTCCGTAATTGTTTATATTATATTTTTTCAGTAGGGCGTCAATTTCAGGAATCTGATTACCATCGAACCAATAGAAGGTACAGGCGGGGAAATTTCGGCGCGCACGGAACGTATACTTGACCTTTAAAGATTCCGGACAGGCATAGGGATTGACCTTCGGCCCCCAGGCTTCCACGGTACTGCAATCGGTTAAATCAAGGGCCCAGAAGGGGAGATTCATGAAATGGCAGCCGAAATCGCCGAGCTGACCACTTCCAAACGCCCACCAGCGGCGCCAGTTGGCCGGTACATAGCATTTATTATAGGGGACAAAGGGGGTGGATCCCACCCATAGATCCCAATTTAGTCCTTCTGGAACCGGTTGTTCGGGCGGAAGTACTTGATTGGCGGTTTGGCCCCAACCATTTCCCAAGGGCATTCCGACCTCAATATCTCCTCCCACTCCCTTGACGTATCCGGTTGTATTTCCGGTCTTCGTCCAGACATAGACTTCTCGAACCGTACCGATCGTACCGCCCTTTACCAATTCCACAACATCATAGTAGTTCGGATAGGCATTTGGTTGGGTCCCCATCTGCGTTACCAGTTTTTTCTCGCAGGAGATCGTCTGCATCAGGCGACATTCGTAAAGATTGTGTGCTAGTGGTTTCTCGCAATAGCAGTGTTTACCCATTCGCATGGCCATAACACTAGCAGGAGCATGGGTATGATCCGGGGTTGAAACGATAACCGCGTCAATATTTTTTTCATTCTCTTCCAGCATCTTCCGATAATCCGCATAATGCTTGGCGCCAGGATAGAGTTGACCGGCTGAATCCAGATTTT
Source organism: uncultured Planctomycetaceae bacterium (assembly GCA_964442735.1). Taxonomy (GTDB): domain Bacteria; phylum Planctomycetota; class Planctomycetia; order Pirellulales; family Thermoguttaceae; genus JAUNBG01. The sequence goes on from CAYUAP010000047.1 coordinate 4,778, forward strand.
GTGCCTTGACATCACTAAATGCGAGATACTTCTCGTCTTTCATTTCGTTCATTGTGGCACGTGCCTGGCCCCAAACACCAATAAAAGCAAGATTTAATTTGCTGTTTATATTGGCGGAAGAAGCGATGGCCGGAGCCGATAAATTCGAAATCGCCCAAGTTCCGGCTACTGCCGCCGCCGAACGATGAATAAAGGAACGCCGGGTTATTTTACTCTTTGTCATTAAAATTCTCCACATAAAATTTTTTCAATTGATTCCATCTTTAATTTATACTCCAGGTCGTTATAAAAGTCTATTTTTCCAAACAGGCGAGACGCCTGTTTGGGAGTATGCGGACGAGACCTGCCTGCCGTCAGGCATGGCGTTCGCGCTCCCGGGAAATACCGAATTTATAACGTCGTGTAGTAGACATATAAAATTTAACAAATTACAATTAAGGTCTTCAGTCATACGAAATAAAGTCGATTATTCTACATTTTTGTCCAGATAATCAAGGCAAGTCCGACAACAAAACAGAGGAACATGGCGGCTAGTTTACCGTTGGTTCCTTTTGGTGCCGTTTTGAATTCCTTCCAGATAAAAACGCCCCAAATTGCGGACATCAGTGTAGCACCTTGACCAAGGCCATAGGCGACTGCCGGTGAAGCGACTCCGGAGGCGATAACGTTTAATGTCATACCAATGGCCCAAATAATACCGCCTGTAATCCCCCAAATATGATCGTTGAATCGTCCTTTAAAATACTCGAAGAGTTGGACCGGAGTTCCGACCAACGGTTTTTCCATTAAGAAGGGCATAATAATGAAGTTACTAATTAAAACACCAATGGCAAAAACCATATTTCCGGTATAGGGAGTCAGTTTACCGGCTTCGAGAGTACCGTTTTTGAGGTTTTCAAGTGTCAGGGGGAGCAGATCCGTACCGTTTGCAGACAGGACCTTGGCTAGCGATTGAGCGACCAGGAAGTAGAAGAGAGACATTAAAATTCCGCAAAAGATAGACAGGAGAAGTCCTTTTTTTACGACACCGCCCGATTGTCCGGGGAGAGACCGATAGGCCAAGGCATTAATAATAATGGCGACGGCAACGAGTCCGACTCCGGTGAACAGGAGTTGCATATTGCCGGAGGCTGCCGGATCGGCCATGTAATTGATCAGAACGCCCAGAACAAGAGCGAGTCCGATCCCAACCGGAAATGCAACCGACATACCGGCAATAGCAATCGCGGCAACCAGGAGGATATTCGCAATATTAAAGACGACCCCTCCCGCGAAGGCGTAAAACAGGGAGCGTGTGTTCGCCTGGGCCAGGTCAGCACAAAATCCGCGCCCGAGTTCACCGTTACTCCCCATTGTCAGTGCAAAAACAAGCGATGCAATTACAACGCCGAAAACATAGTCCCAATAAAACAGTTCATACCGCCATGTTTTACCTGCCAACTTTTGGGTATTACCCCAGGAGCCCCAACAGAGCATCGTTATAAAACAAAATAAAACAGCAATCGAATAATTCTCTAATAAAAACATTTTCTACTCCACTTCTATGGTTTTCCAATAACCCGCTTCACACATCCAGCCTTCTGCCTGATTTAAAAGTTCCAATTTGATTTTTTGACCGGCATAGCTGCTTAAATCCACTTTAATTTCATTCCATCTTTTATTATATTGACCCGTTCCGATAATGGAATCGAAAATCTGTTTCCCATTGACCTTAACCAGAAGACGCCAATCGAATTTTCCGGCTTCATGACTGCCGACATTTAATTTCAAGATCGTTGTTTTACCTTTGGCAATCTCCAAATCACGGGATAAAATACAAGGTTCCGTTTTGTTCCAGGGATGTGTCATTAAAACTATTTGACCATCCCGTTCCGGAAATCCCGGGTCCATATCTTTACCGCATTTCAATATTTTCCAGCCAGGAAAATATTGATCCATACCTTCCTGAATCTTTTCCAGCGGATAATATCGGTATTTTATTTTGGCCATTTCTTCTTTTGTGAACATGGCGTTCTTCGGTGGAGTCGGAGCCCAACTCAACTCTAGTGGCAGTGGTTTCGGCTCCTTCTGGGGAATTACAAAAACCTCGTCACCATTGGTGTCTTTTTCAATTCTTCCTCCTTCGGCAATTATTATTTGTCGGGTCAATTTTTCACATACGGCTAGCAGACCAGGAAAATTATAGGAGGTATAGGAGAAGACAGGATCGTTCTTCAGTTCTTTACTAAATCGGTCCGGAAGTTTTGAAAAACCTATGGACGCGAAGAGAACCCCGGCAGAACTTGAAGGATTACAGTCGGAATCCTGACCTCCCCGCATGGAGATGATAATTGTTTTATCGAGGTCGCCGTTGCCGTAGAGAAGACCGAGAAGAATATAGGCTCCATTAATCTTCACATCAATACCACCATTAGAGCACTTTTGGTATTCAGGATTCTCCCGATATTTCTTTTGGCAGAGCTTCCAGGTTGCCTGCCAGTCGTTTGGATTTTCCCGATGCCATTTAACCATATCACGAACCATTTCCGCATACTGACTGTCCTGTGGAATACAGGCCAGGCCTGCCGCAATTAGTTTCTGCAGATCCTCTGTAAAAAAAGATTCCGCATACATACCTCCGACAAAAATACCACCGTAGATACCATCCGAATAATTCATTAGACGACCGAACTTGTCACCAAGAGCAATAACACGATTCGGCATACCAGGCGCGATTAGACCAGCGTAATCGGCTTCAATCTGATAATCAATATCATTGGGACATGCATTGAATTTCGGATGACCGGAGTCTGGCGGGGCGATTCCGGACCGAAGATTGTTTCGGCCCGCCCGATTGGCACACCATAGCGAATACTGACTGTTGGCGAAGTCTATTCCCGCCTGACGAATATCGCAATTGAGACCATATTGCTCCAAGGTTCGTAAAAATGTCATTTCCACGTAGAGATCGTCCTGTCCGAATGCATTATTGATCATATCCGGAGTCCATTTTGGTACTTTATCTTCCGGAATAACAGTATTCTGCCATCGGAATTCCGTTGGAGCCCCCCAGGAGACTCCCGCAATCTGACCGACCCAGCCCGCTTTTAATTTATCTCGATATACCTTTACCGGCAGACGACGCTCGCCTTTCTTCGGGGACTCCGCCGTTGCAAACGAAGACCACAAAATTGCCAGCAAACAAAAACACCATAAATACTTGTTCTTCATTGTTATTTGCTCCTCTTTATAATATGGATTTTTCTTCAATTATGATTCCTCTTGTTTATCGATATTTCCATTTTGAAATTGTAACAAAGAATGGATCGAGTTTCAAGCATTTCCGGGAAATTTATATTCTATTCAAAATAACTTTTGAAATGCGGAAACTCCAGACTCTATATAATAAATAATTATAATAAATATTATAATAAATAATGAAAAAGGGGGATTTCCGGGCTTCCATGACTACAATCGATTCCACTTTATAAAATATTGTTTTTATAATATTGTTTTGGTAAATCATAAAGATACAGACAGAATATCTATTTTCGTCTCAAAAAATATTTTAATTTGATGGTCATGCACCATAGAGGTGAATATCCAGCGTTAGATTTTTCCTGAATCCTTCAGTTTAGTACTCTATTATAATTATATAAACAACTATACTCAAGGTTGTTATAAAAGTCTATTTTTCAAAACAGGCGAGACGCCTGTTTTGGAGTATGCGGACGAGACCTGCCTGCCGTCAGGCATGGCGTCCGCGCTCCCGGGAAAAGCCGAATTTATAACGTTGTACAGTATATTCTTTAAAAAACTAAAAAAACTCTTTTGTTCTATTTTGTACACCATTTTTGTATACCATTAACAGGATCAAACCATGTTTTTGTCTGTAGAGAAGCATTACCTATAATAATTACGATTATAAAATTATCATCGTAAATCAAAAGACCGAAACAGGAAAACTTTTTTACATTTATTCTTTTTGTTTTTTTAATAAATAATATAATTTAGTGGAGGGAAAGTAAAAAAAATTGAAAGGAACGAAAATGAATAAAAGCCGATATTTAGTCGAGGGAATGGCCTGTGCCGGTTGTGCGGCACGTCTGGAGAGACGATTAAAGTTGATAAAGGGAATCGAGTCTGTGGCGGTTAATTTTCCGATGAAGGAGGCCGTTATTCATCAGGAATCGGATGGGATAACCGATGCGGAAATCATACAGGCAGGAGATGCAGTTGGTTTCCGTTTGACTCGTATTCCGGAGAAGGAGAGTCCGAGTTCGGCAGTAGAGAAGATGGTCCGATCCGAGCGGAGGAACCAGGAGTTATTTTGGCGACGATTTCTATTTTCGGTTTTTTTTCTGGTTCCACTTCTGATAGTATCGATGGGGCCTATGCTGGGTATTCCCGGACTTGGTTTTTTTCATCATGTCGAGAACGCGGTCTGGAACGCTCTGTTTCAACTGATTTTTTTAATACCGATTCTCTATGTGAATCGGAACTGTTTTATCAATGGGTTCAGGCAGATTTTCCGATGTTCTCCGGACATGGATTCTTTAATTGCGTTGGGGGCGACGGCGGCGATTGTCTGGTCCATCGGAATGATGGTTCTTCTCTTCTATTATTTTTTGACAGGAAATATGTTGCAGATCGAAAAACATATGATGCAGATCTATTTCGAGTCGGCGGGAACGATATTAACTCTAATCGACCTGGGACGGTGGTTGGAGAGCCGATCACGAGGTCGGACAACGTATGCCATAGCGAAACTGATAGCGTTTGCTCCAGATACGGCGACGGTATTACGGAACGATCAAGAGAAGACGATACCGGTGAACGAAGTCGAAAAAGGAGACATTGTAATAGTACGGCCTGGTCAGAAGATTCCGGTTGATGGAACAGTTTTGGAGGGAATTTCATCTGTGGACGAATCGCCATTAACAGGAGAATTCATACCGGTTGTGAAAAAAATGGGAGACTTGGTCTTTTCCGGAACGATAAATCAGACGGGTTGGTTTCGTTTTAGAGCGACACACGTTCAATCGGAAACAACACTGGCGCGCATAATAGAATTAGTACGTCAGGCAAGCGCGGAAAAAGCGCCTGTTGCTCGACTGGCTGATCGGGTATGTGCCCGATTCGTTCCATTTGTGATCACTATTGCTTGTCTGACCGGAATATTATGGTTTTTTGCAGCCGGTCGGTCCGATATCGCGTTGAAAACAATGGTTTCTGTTCTGGTTATTTCCTGTCCTTGTGCGCTTGGTCTGGCGACACCGTTAGCGATTATGGTCGGAACCGGTAAAGGGGCGCTGGACGGAATTCTGATTAAATCGGCGGAAACATTTGAAAATCTGAATCGAGTCGATACGGTTGTCTTCGATAAAACAGGAACGTTGACAGAAGGCAAACCGTCTGTCAATGCGATTATTACGATTTCAGACCGGAGCGAAGACGACCTTTTGGCACTAGCGGCGTCTTGTGAACATTTTTCGGAGCATCCGCTAGCGCGAGCCGTTATGGAAGGAGCCGAAGAGAGGAAAATTTCGCTCCTGCCCGGGACCGACTTCCATAATTATCCGGGAGAAGGTATTTCCGGAATGATTCATGGACAGCGGATACTGGTGGGGAGTAGTGTTTTATTGGCACGATTCCATTTATCGACGGAATTACTTCATAAACAAGCCCTTTCTCTTTCACAACAAGGAAAAACCATATTATATGTTGCGGAAGGTGATCGACTTCTGGGTTTCCTTGTGATTTCGGATATATTAAAACCGACCGCACGGTCGGCGATACAAGAGTTGGAGAAAATGGGTCTCAAAACGATATTACTAACAGGCGACCAGAAGGAGACCGCGGACGCGGTTGGTCGGAAATTAGGAATAAATACGGTAATATCGAGGGTTTATCCGGCGGAAAAAGAGGCTCGAATCCGACAATTACAGGAAGAAGGACATAAAACGGTCATGGTTGGAGATGGAATCAATGACGCTCCGGCACTTGCCCGTGCTGATGTCGGTATGGCGATTGGTGCGGGAACCGATATTGCGTTGGAATCGGCCGATCTGATTTTAACGCGTAACGACCCACTAGCCGTTGTACAGGCGATTCGATTGGGACGTCATGTTGTCTGGAATATTCGGGAAAACCTGTTTTGGGCCTTTATTTATAATATGATTGGAATACCAATTGCTGCCGGTATTCTCTATCCCGGTTGGGGGATTCTTCTCAATCCAGGGTTTGCCGCTTTCGCCATGGGATTGAGTTCGATTTGTGTTGTTCTAAATGCGCTTCGACTCGGTATTCAGAAAACAAAATGAAAAATAGCGATTTTAACCATTACTGCGGTCCAAATGAAATATTTGAATGGCGTTTTTTGTGGTTTGTCTGATGATATTTGCAATGGTTGTATTACGGAGTTCGGCGAGTCGTTTAGCGACAAAGGCTGTCATTAGGGGTTCATTTCGTTCGAGTTTTCCCCGAAATGGATGGGGAGTCAAAAAGGGCGAATCGGTTTCCAGGAGGATTTTATCCTCCGGAACAATTTTTGCTGCTTCCCACACAGACGCAAATTTTTTATTGGGATAGGTAACGGAGCCGGAGAAGGAAATATGGAAACCATATTGAAGGCATTCTTCGGCCATTTCCACATTACCACTGAAGGAATGAATAATTCCCGACATTGGTTCATGAATCGAACATATTTGACGTAATATATTCATTAGTTCCGCTTCGGCACTTCGGCAATGAATAATGATGGGGAGTGACATACGACGTGCTAGTTGTACATGACGTTTAAGAAAATCGATCTGACAGTCCAGGGGGGTATAATCCCAATAGAGATCGAGACCTGTTTCACCGATTCCAACAACCAGCGGATTTTGAGCCAACTCGGTTATGGCGGACCATTCTTCTTCTGTAGCCTTGCCCGCGTAATTCGGATGAATACCAACGGCGCATCGCAGTACCGGTGACTTTTGGCAGAATGCCAGTGCGGCCCGACTGGTTTCAAGGGAAATACCGGGCTGGATGATTCCGCACATTCGAAATGGATATTCTATATCTGTGGAGCGTCTGCCTTTCAGGTCCGGAAATTCACCATGAAGGGAGCGTTCCACGACTTGATCGGCATCTTCCTGGAAATCTTCCAGATAAAGATGGGAGTGGGTATCTACCAATAATAGTTCTTGAGCTTGTGTTTCCATAATCCGATATCATAACATTTTTATTTTTTTGAGGAATCCCCATCTTTTTTTTATTTTTTTTTACAAAAAGTATATTTTTATGCTATTATCTTTATAGATACTATTTTGTGTATTTGTTTTAGGATTTGTATAGTACCTTTGTTTTGAGGTATTATATGTATGTTAATAACTACGCATGTGTTAATTATATATGTGTATATTAATTATATATGTATATATTAATTAATATTGAAGCTGGGATTCACCGGAATTCAGTTGAAAGTGAAGATAATAGATTCTCTATAATCGTTGTAATACGAAAATATTGTGTATATTTTGCACTTTCTTCAGTTTTTTTATTTTTTTTATTTGACAAATGTCCCTTAATGCCGTAATTTAGATAGAAATGGCTATTTTGGTAACAAAATAGAATTCCTAAAACTATGTAAAATAAAAAGAAGACAAACGTTGTTTTTCTTTAAGAATCAGAAAATTCGTTTATATTTTACAGTTTTGGGAAGATAAAACTACAAACCTTCAGTAGAACAGCAGGAAGGAATCGATTGCCTTTACTGAAAAAGAGATGTAGTTACAGATTCGGATGGAGTTGGATTTTGGTACAAGGACAATTTATATAAAGGTCTGAACAAAAGCAGAATTTGTAGATTGTATCCGGAACACATGAGGTTGTGAAGGAAGGAAGGATAATAAAATGTTGGTACTTTCCCGCAAGAAGAATGAAAGTATTGTAATTGATGATAAAATAACGATAATAATCGTTGATATACGAGGGGATAAAGTTCGGTTGGGAATTGATGCTCCGAAGGATGTAACGGTGCATCGACAGGAGGTTTTTGAGGCGATTCAGGAATCGGAGACACAATTACCGAGGGAGGGAGTCTCTAACGAGGAGGGAGTTTCTAACGAGGAGCATGGGCGCAAGGCCAAAACCGGTCGTAAAGGGAGTCGTTCGTCAACGGCCAAGGCGAATGATGTTTCCAAAAACAGTACACGGACCCCTAAAAAAGAAGTAAAGGAGTTAGTATCTGAATAGTGAATGGTTTACCATGATTATTTTTTAATTTGTTTTTAAAAATTTTATTAGTTTCCCCCCCTTCCTAAAATATAGAATTCATATATACTTCTTTCTGTAGTTTGTTTTGGTAAACGTTTTGAGCAGAGTAGTGATTCCCAATAGTAAAGTTTCTTTACAGGTATTGGAGGGGAGTTAAGTTTATCTGTTTGAAAAATATATGGCCCCGTCGTCTAGTGGTTAGGACACGGCCCTTTCAAGGCCGCGGCATGGGTTCGAGTCCCATCGGGGTCATTTTTCAGGGTTTTCGGAGTTTTCCGAAAACCCTTTTTTTTTTCTGACAGGGGCGGGAGATTTTCTAAAAGAACTAAAGAAACAATCTTAACTGAAAAAAATATTATTATTGTATCTTTAACCCGTCATCTACTTGAATTGTGGATGACAGCGACGTTATATACTTTAGAACGTTATATACTTTAGAACGTTATATACTTTAGGACATTATAAATGCGGCATTTCCCCGGGAGCACGGACGCCATGCCTGACGGCAGGCAGGTCTCGTCCGCATTCTCCAAAACAGGCGTCTCGTCTGTTTTGAAAAACAGACTTTTATAACGACCTTGAGTATAACATGAACTAGTTATAACATGAACTATCTAATATCTTGACATTTTTTAACGATATTCTGATCGAAATAATTTATGTCCATTCCTGCGTCGACAACGATTTTTTGCGCGACAATTCCACTGGAACGTGGACTTAACAGAAACACGGCTGTAGCGGCGGCCTCGTTTGTGGTGACCGCTTCACTGCGGGGAATGACCTGTTCCGCATAGAGATAGGAGTCAAGATAATTTGGAATACCAGCCGAGGCGGAGGTTTTTAACAGGCCTGGCGCAACAGCGTTGAAACGTATTTTGGAAAAAGACGAAAACGATTTTGTTAAAAAGGCCAGCGAGGAATCCAGAGCCGCTTTTATTGGAGCCATATAGCCATAATTTTCACTCGCCATTCGTGTCGTCGAGATGGAAATGGTTACAACGGAGGCACGTTCCTGGAGAAGATCGGAAAAATATCGGGATATTGAGATTAATGAAAAACACGATATATCCAGTGCCTGTAAAAAAGCCTTCTTCGAGGTCTCGTGAAATGGCTTCATTCCTTCCGAAAAATCGGCAAAAGCCAACGAATGAAGAATTCCATCGAAGGAATCGAATTCGTTTCCTACTTCGTTACGAAGACGTTTAATGTCCTCTTCCTGTTCCACATCGCAGCAGAAAATATGCGTTTCGGGAAACAGTTTCCGGACTTTTTCCTGAATACCGGCGTCTTTCACCACCAGAGCAACCGTTGCTCCTTCCTGAAGTAACATTTGGGCCACGGCGTAGGCCACACTTTTTTTATTGGCTACACCAAAAATTAGAAACCGTTTCTCCGATAATTGCAAAAAATCCATCTCGTTCACCTCGTTTCTGTTACAAGTAGCAGGCTTTTCCAATATCCCTTGCACCTTAAATTTATTCCCTTTATTATAGCCTGTTATAGGCGCCTGTTATAGCTGGCTATTATAACCGGCTATTATAACTGGCATTCCGTTTATGTCAATAGAATATCGTTTCAAATTTAGTGTTCCCTGCAAAATAACCATAAAAAAGGAAATATTCGGGAAAATTTACAAGTTGGGTCTTGTCGAACTCCCCCCTTTAGGCATATAATACAGATATGATATTAAAATGTTTAGTATCCAAGAAGAAAAATAGAGTGCAGAACAAAAATTTAAGGAGAAACACGTGTCAACAGATTTGCAAAAGCAAAATGACAATCCAAATAATGCGGGACAAACATCGAATCGCCCTCAAATTCAAATCGATGACGAAAATACCAAAACGGATTATGCGAATTTTTGTCGTGTAACAGGAACTCCGGAAGAATTGATTATCGATTTTGGCTTGAACACCCAGCCACTGGAACTTCCGACCAAAATAACGCCGAACCAGCGTATTGTGGTTAATTACTATACAGCTAAAAGACTTCTTCACGCATTAAAAATGACGATAGATCGTCATGAAATGGCATTTGGTCCACTGGATATAGATATTCAAAAGCGCGCCTATGATTATCAGCAACTTCGACAGCAGCAACAGCAGCAACAGCAGCAGCCTCCTAAACAGCAATAAAGAACGACCGGCTCTTCGAAACATTACTGGGCGAAAGCCTGGTCCGGAGTTTTTATGTTACATTCCGAAAAAATTATATTTTGTCCTCTGGTTAGTGGGAGTAGCGGTAATGCGACCTATGTTGCCTGTGGTAATACGAGAATATTAATTGATTGTGGACGGAGCGGTCTTCACTTGGAGAACTGTCTGCGGGAGATTGACGTTGATATTCGATCGATTAATCATATCTTGATTACACATGCCCATACGGATCATGTCCAGAGTGCGGGAACATTATCGCGTCGTTACGATATTCCGATTCATGCCAGTATTGGAACATGGGCGGAAATGACCCAACGCCATAAAATCGGTAATATTCCGGCGCGTAACATTAAGGTTTTCAAAACTTCTGATGTTGGTATTCCTCTGGAATTCGATCATCTCTGTTGTTTTTTCTTTCCGATTCCACATGATGCCAATGATCCAGTGGGATATCGGATTACCGATGGTACACATACTGTTGCGGTTGCTACTGATTTAGGGCATATTACCGATACCCTTGTCGAAAATTTATGTGGTACTTCGGTTGTCCTCCTGGAATCGAATCATGATGTCTTCATGTTGAAAAATGGCCCCTACACGGAGGTCCTTAAGAGGAGAATTCTTGGTGATTTTGGTCATTTATCCAATGATAATGCCGGTTTATTTGCGGAAAAATTAATTCGAAGTGGGACCCAGCGCATCATGTTAGGTCATTTGAGCATCGAAAATAATCGTCCGGATATTGCCTGGCAGACGATAGTACGTGTTCTTCAAGAAAAAGGAATCGACGCTCGAAAAGACGCGGAAATTTTTATGACCCATCGTGATTCTCCCAGTCGAATAACCACAATATAAACCTGAAGAGTTTTTGTAATGAATGTCATTCCCTGGATGTTGAATTGTATCTATTTTATATTTCTTCTATTGGTTTCGCCAATTCTTTTCTATCGTGTGATTTTTCTGAAAAAGTATCGGGAAGGCTTCCGCGAAAAATTGTGGGGGCTTGTTCCTGAATTACCCCCGATTGATTCTGTCGTGATCGATTCAAGTCATGTTGGAGAGGGGGAATCTTCTCCGAAATATCGGAAGCGAATATGGTTTCATGCGGTCAGTGTTGGGGAGATGAATCTCCTAAAGCCGATTTTAAAGCAAATAGAAGTACAGCATCCGGATTGGGAATGTGTTATTTCCAGTACCTCGAAAACGGGAAGAGAACTAGGAGGAAAAATATTCCCCAATCATATTGTCTTCTATTGTCCACTGGATTTCAGTGGAGCAACCAATCGGGCAATGATGCGTATTAAACCTGACATTCTGGTCCTTGTCGAACTGGAGTTATGGCCTAATTTAATTCTATCGGCTAAAAAAAGGAATATAAAAGTAGCGATAATTAATGGTCGAATCAGTGATCGTTCCTATCGTCATTATCGATGGATAAAACATATTACGCGCTGGCTTTTTAGGAAAATTGATTTAATTGCGGTTCAAGACGAGACGGCGGATCACTATTTCAGATCATTGGGGGCGTTAAATACGGAAAAAACGGGTTCCATAAAATTTGATGGTGTTCAAATGGATCGGAACAATATGAAGACACGGGAGCTATCCCATCTAGCGGGTCTTCAGTCATCGAGCATTGTTTTTCTCGCGGGAAGTACCCAAGAACCGGAAGAGGAATATGCCTTGAACGTTTACCGTCAGTTGCATCCACGGTTTAGCGATCTTCGTTTGATTGTGGTTCCCCGACATTCGGAGCGTTTTGATGTTGTGGCGCATCTTTTGGAGAAGTCAGGACTCCCATGGGTCCGGCGTTCGATGTTAACGACCGATAATCCTCCTGATTCCAATCCGATAATATTAGTGGATACGATAGGTGAATTGGGGGCTTGGTGGGGAACTGCCACCCTGGCTTTTGTCGGGGGCAGTATGGGAAGTCGTGGTGGTCAGAATATGTTGGAGCCTGCCGGTTACGGGGCGGTGGTCTCCTTCGGACCCAATACGAGGAATTTCAAGGATATTGCCTCGAAAATGATTCGATGCAATGCTGCTGTCGTTGTCGCCAATGAAAATGAATTACTTCTGTTTATTGAAAAAGGGGTTTCCGATATCGCTTGGCGAAATGAAATGGGAAAAAACGCCAAATCATTGGTTTTAGATAATCTGGGGGCCACTTCTCGTACTATCGAATTGATTTCACTTCTTCTAAAGATGGTATAATCCTAATCTTTTATCTTTTTTTTTTATAAAAAGGGGCTTTTTCGCCTACCGGTCTATGGAAGTGACTTTTTTTTGGATTATAATTTAGTTAATTGACATAGTTTTACCAAACAACGAAGAGTAGGTTGTTTTATGCCGAAAATTAAATTTAGGTAAAACAAGTATTTTTTGCTCAAAAAATAAATTCAATTGAATTACGTATTTTCATTGAACACGTATAAAGGAGTTGAAAATGAAATTTAATCGGATACAGGTGATTTTGGCGACTGGTTTGTCTTTGTTATTGTTTTTAATGGTAACAGAGTGTATGGCTTTTGGACCATATCGAGGTTTTAGATCGAATCCTTCGCCCACGGTCAAATATCCAGCAGCAGTGTATTATGCGGATGTCGAAGGAGGATATCCCTATCGTCATACAGGTCGTGTCGATATGTATGAAGATGATTATGCGTTAATTCTTCCGAGTAAAGGAAACAGTCCATTTCAGTATCGTAAATGGAACAAACGAATGACGTATGGAACCGGAGCCATTAATTTCGGTACAGATTTTGGTGGTTATGATGGTTATTCGACCGGGGCTGCAAGAAATCCTCTTGGAACGGGTGTTTATTCCGGACCAGGTGACGCTTTGAATTATCCGGAGCCTTCCGGACGCGGGATTCGGGGAAGAAGAGTCGGAGCAGGCTTTCAGAATGGTATTCTGATTGATTCTGTTGACCAGGGAGTAAAGGAAGAGTGTATTAAGGAATCAGTTCCTCAAACTCCTTCAAAAGGTTCGGAAGCTCCTGCCGAAAAGAAGACAAAGGAAGATAAAGCTGCTGTCACCAAATCGGCGGCGAACTATTCCGTTAGTCCTACTGCGGGTTACTATAACCAGGAATTCGGTTGTGAAGGGTGCTCGGGCGGTTTCGTCAGTGATGGTTTTGTTTCTGACGGTGGTTTCTATGGGGATGTCGGGTTTTATGAAGAAGCAATTCCTGCACGAAGAGGTTGTGCACTCCTTCAGGGAATAAAGAATTTATTCGGTCATGGTCGTAGTTGTGTATCACGTTTATTTGGTCGTAATCGTGGATATGCTACGGGTTATTTGTATGATCCCTGTTTCCCTTGTGATCCTTGTTTCGGAGGATGGTCGACATGTTGTGATCCATGTTATACTCCGTGCTGTACCCCTTGTTGTGATCCTTGCTGTAATCCTTGTGATGGTGCTTTTTTCTCTTCTTCCTTTGTTGGAACAGGGGCACCTTCCTGCTGCGGAGCAAGTAGTGGTGATGTCTACAGTTCTACACCGTCCTATGGTGTTACAAATGATATAAATACAACGACTTTACCAGGTCCTGCTGGTAGTGGCAGAGGCGTGGACGCTTCCGTTACCCAACAGCCAACTCCGGTTAATGCTACTCAACCTTCCGTAATTCAAACGAATCCACAGCCAAATGCCAACCCGTCCGGACAACGTGTCATGCCGGTACAGGGGGGACAGCCAGGGGTTTTACCGAATAATTCAGCACCGCAACCGCGCTCGACGACAACGCCTCCGGGAACTTCCGGAATGATTCAAATGTCTGTCCCGGAAGATTCTGTTGTCTTCGTCAATGGTTATCAAACCCATATGACCGGGACAGAAAGAAACTTCACTGCCAATAATTTGATTCCGGGAGAAATATACGATTTCGAAATCAAGGTACTTTATTCCGATAATGGCGAACCAAAAGAAATGGTCAAAAATACCAGTTTAATTCCCGGTTCCACCAGTTATTTGGCATTTGATGTTCCACTTGATTCCAACGTTCGTACTGTTGCACTCAATAAAAAATAATGTTCCTTAAAAATAATGTTTGTTAATTTATACAGATTTCTAATTCTACTCCTTTTTTTCGGGTTTATTTCCGATTCAATTACAGCATTGGATCGGGTTGAGGTCCGAAAAAAGGATAATATTATTACACAAGAGGAAACGGAATCTGTATCCATTTACACTGGTCGTCTTCTCGTTGATTATCGTACTTCCAATGGTGGTCTTCTCGCTTTGGAAGATTCTCAAGGTCAAATTCTTGTGTTTCATGGGGAGGACGTTGTTTCTCTCAAATCTGATGAAGTCCCTTTTGTTCCCGACTCGAAAAAAAAAATAGAGGAGAATTTAATACTGAAGTTTGGCGAATCATTTAATACACTGATTTCCGACCATTTTATTTTTGTATATAACACTTCGGATGGTTATGCTACATGGTGCAGCAGATTGTTTGAATCTCTTTATGATACATTCGACAGATATCAATCCAAAAGAAATTTCAAATTAAAACATGTAGAGATTCCCATGGTGGTTATTCTATTCAGCAGTAAACAGGAATTTGCGAATTTTATCGAACGGGATGCTCCAGGGACTTCCAGTAACATTGTGGCCTATTATCATCGTTTGAAGAACCACACTGTTTTGTATGACCTGACAGGCGGAGAACTTGTGGTTCCTTCAAATAAAAGGAACACAAGTTCCTATAAAAAAGTTGAGGAAATTCTATCACGACCTCAATCTGCCTTTAATGTGGCGACTATTGTTCACGAGGCCACGCACCAAATTTCTTTTAATCGGGGTATGTTTCCAAGAACTGGTCCTTTTTCGTTATGGCTCTCCGAAGGTATTGCTACTTTATTTGAAAGTCCGGACAGTTCTTCTGTACGTGGATGGAGTGGACGTGGAAATCTGGACCGTCCAAACAATTATCGATTAGCCATTTTCAAGGAGTATGTCAAAAAGAATCCGGAGAGTCCCATTCAAAATATGATTAAAGAAACGGATTATATTAAAAATGCACAATATTCCTATGCAACTTCGTGGGCTCTTTATTTCTATTTAAATGAAAAATATCCCAGGCAGATGGTAAAATATATCGAATATCTTAATACAAAACCTCCATTTACCCAATACACTCCGGAAGAACGTCTCTCTGATTTTGAAGATTATTTTGGAAGTGATTGGGGGCTCTTTTATAGAAATTTTAATCGATTTTATCAAAATATGCACTAAAAGGAAATTTTTTCCATCTTTTTTTTATGATTCTGCGTAAAATCTAAAAGCGGAATCCCTTTTTTGCCGTCTAAAAAAAGGGCCTTTCTTTTTATTGAAGGAGAAGGGATCCAGAAAATCAAGCGTAAAAATCATAGATATTCATCAAAAAAAAGATTTAAAAGATTGCCGACAAATTAATAAAAGGAATTGTTATGGGAGTGATAAACGGGAGAAGGAATACATCGCAGTGCAATTGTGGGAAAAAGGTTCTTCGTTTTGAATCGTTGGAGAGCAGGGAATTGTTAAGTGCCACAGATGCCCAGGTGTTGATAGAACAGGGATTTGATAATACGGCGAATGAATCAACGATTTATGTAACGACGAATCAGGATGTAACCAATTCCGGTGACGGTTTGATTTCATTACGGGAAGCTATTGATTATGCCTCTTCCAATGGGACGACGATACGATTCTCCTGTTCGGGAACGATTGAATTGAATTCGACACTTGTTATTCGAAAAAGTATAGATTTAATTGCGGGCTCAACGTCGATTGTATTATCGCCCAAGGGGGAATCGCGAATTATGGAGATTGGCGATTCTGATATTACGGTTTCTCTGGACAATTTTATCTTTAGAGATGGTAAAGCCGTTCAGTCCGGTGATATAATTAGTACCGGGCAAGGAGGGGCGATTCAGATTGTATCTGGTGCGGAAGTGTTATTGAATCGATGTCAATTTTTAGATAATGAAAGTTCGGACTCTGGTGGGGCCATCTATTCATCGGGGCATATAACCATTCAGGATTCTATATTTGAAAATAACATTGCGGGCAATCATGGAGGGGCGTTGGCGGTTAACTTGGGGAGTATTACGGATAATAATGTCTTCGTCTCCATTGATAGTTCTGTCTTTAGGGGGAATAGTGCGCAAAATTACGGAGGGAGTCTTTATTTTAATGCTGTCTCCGTTACCTCGTCTGAAGTCGTTAAGATGATTGATACGATCATTTCCAAGAGTAGTGCGACCAAGGGGGGAGCAATTTATAACGAGAATTCTCCTTTATCCATTATTGATTCACAGATAATAAATAATACAGCGTCTTTACAAGGTGGTGGTTTATATATTTCTTCCAGTAATTCTTTTTTAAAAATCGAGTCGACTGAAGTTATTCAGAATCAGGCATTTAAGGGGGGAGGACTCTATAATTCAGGATACACCTTGTCTTTTACCAATATCTATTCCGGGAATACCTCCTTGGGGAATAAAACCAGTTCTTGGGGGGGAGGAATTTACAATACCTCGGTCGTTTATTCCAAGGGAGACCAGTATTTGGCCAACCAGTCGGAAGGACTTGGTGGGGGAATTTATAATTATGGAACATTTGAGTCTACGAATTCTGCGCAATTCACCATTATAGACGCCGTAATTAACGATAATACAGCCGGAGGCAGTAATAGCGAAGGGGGAGGGGCCATCTACAATCAAGGGACTGTTCTTTTACGTAATTCGACCTTGACAAACAATCGAACGCAGCAATCGGAATACCTTTATGGGGGGGCCATTTGTAATACCGATACGGGAACTCTTGATATTTATTCCTCTGTTTTTGCGGACAATTATGCCTATCAAGGGGGCGGAGCCATTGATAATGCCGGTATTCTGAACATTGATAACACGACCTTTTTACAAAATAAAACGGAATGGGAATCTCTTTTAGCTTCCGGCTATGTGGAATCGGGTGGGGGAGCCATTTGTAATAAAAGTTATGGTCAATTAACAATTGCCAATACGCTTCTCTTGTCGAATCTATCCTATTTTGGTGGAGCGATTAGAAATTGGGCCAATACCTATTCTACCGAATCTTCGCATGGTTTTGTGAAAATGACCAATACTTCTTGTCGGGAAAATATCGATTACAATGGTATGGGGATTTTCAGTAACTATAATTATACTGTTGACGGGTCGAAAATAGAATACTATATGACTTGGGCCGGATATAGAGAATCTTTCACTGAAAACTCAAATCTGGTTTTAAGGGATACCCAGGGCAATATAATCGACAGAACCATTGTATTTAAATCCCAGGCTTTATCGGCGAAGGGGCAATCGATTACATTAGTATTATATAACGAAGGTTCCGAGGACATTGATTGTACCAATCCAACCGGCTTGAATGAAGGAGGTTTTGTCGATCTTCCATTAACATTCACCTTGGCGGCTGGCGAATCCATGGAATTTACCTTGACGCTAACGCCTGATACGATCGGTGAAAAAGCGCGTATTTACCGTTGGTTGGTTGGTGATAATCAATATTTTCAAATACATGCAACCTATATTGTTGTTGATAATGTCGGTTCAATATCTCGAACTGAAATGTTTTTTAATAATAATCGAACGGAAGGCACCTATGTACTGCAGTTGACGGAGGAGCCGACCGATGAAGTTACCATTTATTTAGAGGCGGATCCTGGCATTATTCTATCGCAATATTCTTTTGTTTTCAACAATGAAAATTGGAATATAGCGCAAACGGTTACGGTTCAAAGAGACGAAGAAGCATTGACACAAGTCGATCTGCCTATTACAGACGCGGTTATTCGTCATGTCGTTTATTCCGCGCATGCAGCAATTGGAACCGATAATAGTGCCTATTTTAATGAAGGAAAACTATCCGATCTCGTTGTTCATTTTGATCCCTATATTATTCTTCAGGAAGGAACTGTTTCCGATTCCGATACTGAAAATAAAGACCTCTTGTTTCGTCGTTGCGAACCTGTTGTTTCGACTTCCTGTAATCAATATGGCATCCAGAACGAGATTGTTATACTGGATCTGAATATTATTTCCGATTCCTTTAGTTCGGCGGTTCAATGGTCTATTGATTGGGGAGATAACCAACGATGGAATAGTTATCGAATCGCGAACTCGCTTCGTGTCATTCATCAATACACGGAATCTGGTGTTTATGATATTAATTTAACAATTATCAACGCACAGGGAGATGGGTACGACTGTCGATATTATCTCGGCTCTTGTACTGTTGACAGTTTAATTAGTAACGCCGCGATACTCGATCTGGTATTGGAATCTTCGGAAGATCTGGATGGGACAACGAATACCGAAAACATTGTTTCTTCATTTTTCGGAACGGAGATGAAGGAAGGGTTCATTGATCTTTCATTTTTGGACGTTAAAGATCAAGCTGAAATCACGGACGGCATTACCCAGACGACTCGAGATGCCGCCTATAAAGACTGGTATCTTGTCCATCTCAAGGAGTTGGAACTCTTTCCTTCCACTTTATCGAAAAAAAACCTGTTCTGATCTCCTGATTTTGGCAGACGGAGTTGACTGGAACGTGGACGTCTCGTCCGCACAGCCGGGAAAACAGGCGTCTCGCCTGTTTTATTCCCCTGAATGAACTCCTGAATGAAAGTGTTGTTTACCACTAGTGTATGGTGAAATTCGAAAAAGGACGTTATGAAAATGGTTAAAACAAAGAGTAAATTTTACGTGGATTTAAAAGGATTTTTTATGAAAACTATTGTTTCCCATGGATATATTCTGTTATTGATATTACAGTTTTCGTTCGGTTTTTATTTTCAGACCGTGGAAGCCCAGTCCCTTAACCGTCAGAAGATAGATCAGGTTGAACAGGGAGTGGCGAAGGAGGCCTGTGTCTCCTGGTGGGGATATGATTCGGAAGACTCCACCACGATTCTTCAGGCCGCGTTAAATTCGAAGGCCGTTAAAATAATAGTGGACAAACAGGCGGGACCCTGGATAACAAAAACATTGACGATTCCTTCCAATAAAGAAATCATTCTCGCCGAAGGAGTTGAAATACTCGCCAAAAAAGGGGAATTTCATGGTATCTCCGATCCACTTCTGAATATTACACAAGTTTGTAATATAACGATTCGCGGCGAAGGAAAAGGTGGAATCCTGCGTATGCGTAAAGCGGATTACCATACCGATGCCTATAAAAAAGCGGAATGGCGTCATGGTATTAATATAAAAAGTTCCGACCATATTACGATTGAAAATATTACGATTGCATCGACAGGGGGGGATGGTATTTATTTGGGGGTCGCCAAACGTGGGGTTCCCTGTAGTAATATCGTTATTCGAAAAGTTGTTTGCGATGACAATAATCGTCAGGGAATCAGTGTTATTAGTGCGGAAAATCTGTTAATCGAGGATACGGTTCTGAAAAATACCATTGGAACAGCTCCGGAATCCGGTATTGATTTTGAACCCAACAGTAAAACGGAAAAACTGGTCAACTGTGTCATGCGAAACTGTCTTTGTGAAAATAATGCGGGTGATGGTTTTCAGTTCTATCTTCCCAATCTGGACCGAACTTCCGGTCCGGCCTCTATTACTCTTGAGAATTGTATTTCCAGAAATAACAAGCGATGCGGTTTTTCGTTATCGGTCGGAAATGGACCGGTTCAATCGTTGGACGGTTTCGTTAAAGTAAAAAACTTTACTTCGGAAAATGATGGTAATTGTATAGAAATACGAAGTAAAGCAGCTAATGCTCTGGACATGATTTTCGAAAATGCAACCCTGATCGCCAAAAAAAGCGTATTAACGGATTCGGCCCAAAAAGCAATTCCACGAAGTCCTATTAATATTTCCTCCCGAATTATGGACGAGGATCCCATTGGTAAATTTACCTTCGATAATATTTCTATTAAATATTCAGGGAACCAGCCTGTTCTCAAGTTTTCCGATACTACGGTCAACGGTTCCGGCCTGTCGGATGTAAAAGGAAAACTAATAGTTGATAATGATGGAAAAAAGAGTACTATTATATTGAACGATGAATGGTGTCGTCAAAATTATCCCGACAAGGTATTACGAAAAATCAAGTCGATTAAGCCGGAAGAAGTCAAACAGATTCCATTTGGACTAAAGATTGATAAAGATTCTGTTTTTCGACCTCGATCCCAGGCTGAATTTCTTTTTTACGCGGAAAAAGGTCAGCGTGTGGAACTTGCTCTTCAACAATATCCCGTTGGTCGAATCGATCCGTGTCAGGGCCAGGTGGTTATTACATCCTCGTCCGGTCATAAAACATCGTTTCCATTAAAAGCGGTATTTAAAGAACCGACCGTTTTGAAATGGATTGCGCCCGAAACGGGAATTCACTCTGTTTCGGCCGATCTCGGTATGCGTTACGCTTTATCACTTGTTCGAAGTAATGTGCCCACTGCAATTTCCGCCTATCCCTATTTGAGATTGGTCTATTCGACGGGCACCTTCTACTTTAACGTTCCTGAAAACACGAAGGAATTTGCCGTTAAAGCCACAGGCGAAAATATGGAACGAGTCAAAATAACGCTCTTTAGTCCTGATGGAAAAGAAAAATGGTGTAAAGATAATATTGAAAGCGTCGAATTCTATTATTCGGAGGAAGGAAAAACGCCGGATTCCGGCCTTTGGAAAATAAAAGTCGAACGACCGTCCGAAGGAGTTCTGGAAGATTTTTCCATAGGACTTCTCGGTCTTCCTCCCTACCTCCACAGTTCATCGGAACAAAAAATAATTCCTACAAAGAAATGATATTAGTGCAAAAAACAAATTCCCTCTGCTTAACAAAAAATAGTCGGAGGGGATCCTTGTCGAAATCGACATTTGAGACAATAATAGCTTCTTGGTGTTTATGTCAAAGGTTTGATAGGGAGATAATATGTCCTCCCGTTGTCTTCACGAAGGTGAATTTATAAATGACGGCAACAGGATTTCCTGAAAAACCGGATAGATCGACTGAATTTTCAAATTCGAAGGGATATGTATATCGCAACCATTTTTTAAAGAAGCAGGAAAACTCAAATGGCTCTGATAGTTCAAAAATTTGGTGGAACGAGTGTCGCGACAACCGAAAAAATTCTCGCAGCGGCGAGAAAAGCGATACGAGAAGTTAAAGAAGGTAACCAAGTCGTTATGGTGGTCAGTGCAATGGGCAAGCACACGGATCATTTAATAGCTTTAGCGAAGGAAATAGCCCCTCGACCGAATTCTCGCGAGATGGATATGCTCCTATCGACCGGAGAACAGGTAACTGTTTCTTTAATGGCCATTGCATTGCAAACCCTTGGTCACGACGCTATCAGTTTTACTGGTGCGCAAATTGGCATAAAAACGGATAATTCGTTTAATAAAGCGCGTATACGTTCCATTTCTACCGAACGCATGCGTAAAGCGTTGCAGGAAGGTAAAATAGTTATTGCGGCCGGTTTTCAGGGAATTGACGACGATTTCAATATAACGACTCTGGGTCGGGGCGGAAGTGATACAACAGCAGTTGCGTTAGCGGCAGCACTGGGGGCGGATGTCTGTGATATCTATACGGATGTCGATGGTGTCTATAGTACGGATCCGCGTATTGTTCCAGAAGCACGTCGTGTTGATAAAATATCCTACGATGAAATGCTGGAGTTGGCTAGTCTTGGCGCGGGTGTAATGCACAGTCGATCGATTGAATTTGCGAAGAAATTTAAAGTTCCGGTTCAGGTTCGAAGCAGTTTTAGTGACAGTCCGGGCACGATAATTGGTCCGGATCCGGAATCGGATAGTGTTCCGGCATGTGGAGTCGCTTTAGCTAAAAATGAAGCTCGAATTACCGTCGTTGGTGTTCCGGACAAGCCGGGAGTGGCAATGAATTTATTCTCTCTAATCGCCAACGCAAAAATTCCAACCGATATGATCGCGCAAAATAATAGTAAAGATGGACGTACCGATATTTCCTTTACGGTACCGGGAGAAGATTTCGTTCTGGCCCAGGAGATTGTCCAAAAAGCTCTTCCGGAATTAGGGGCAAAGGCGGTAGAGTGTAACGAAAACGTTTCGAAAATCTCTATTGTTGGAATGGGAATGATGACCCAGTTCGGGGTTGCGCAAAAGATGTTCCATGCCTTTTCGGAGCATAAAATCAATATTGAATTGATTACAACAAGTGATATAAAAATTTCGGCATTAGTGGAACAAGACGATGCAATTCAGGCGTTACGAGCCGTTCACGAAGCATTTGAACTCCATTTGGCTCCCTCCGCGCGTAAAACGATCGGGCCTGCTTTGTCTGATCCGGTAAAAGAGGATGAAAATACCACTTCTGCCATGATTCATAATCACCATGAAAACGAATTGGAGTCGGCTGTATTGGTTTCCCGACTCTCCAATATGGAAGAGATTATTATTGAGAAGGTCGATTTGAATCAAACGCAGGCGCGATTCACTTTAATCGACGTTCCGGACCGACCGGGACTGGCAGCCGAAGTTTTTGATCGAATTGCCTCGGGCCATGTGATTGTCGATATGATTGTGCAGAGTGTCGGTCGTGAAAATTTGGCCAATATCAGTTTTACCGTGTACCGCAGAGATCTGGAATCGGTTATGAAAATCACTTCCGAAATTGCGGAAACGTATCAGTGCAGTGCTAATTCCAATCCAAAGGTTTCCAAGTTGACAATTCAAGGAACCGGATTGCGAAGCCATACCGAATTGGTCAATCGAATGTTCAGTACATTATCCCAATTAAATATTAATGTCAGTATTATTTGTACCAGTGAACGTTGTGTCAGTGTTATCGTCAATGATAGTGACGGCGGTAAAAGTTTTGCGAATCTGACAAATGAATTCTCGGACGAAATCATTTGATTGGCGTTTCATGTCGGAAGGAAAAAGAATACCATTCCACTCCTTCCAAGATAAATTTTTTCATATATAATAGCAATGTTTTATAGCAATAGATCATGACACGACGTATATTAATTTACGATACAACCCTTCGTGACGGAGCGCAGACGGAAGGAATAACGTTTTCATTGCGCGATAAAATTCTCCTGGCACGACGTATGGACCAGATGGGAATTGATTTTATTGAAGGGGGATATCCGGCGTCGAATAAAAAGGACGATCAGTTTTTTCAACGAATTTCGGAGATAAATCCCCAGCATTCTTCTATTTGCGCGTTTGGTATGACCAGGCGCAAGGGATTGAAGGTGGAAGAAGATCCGGGCATGATATCATTGGTCGAGTCGGGCGTACCTGTCTTGACCATTGTCGGTAAATCGTCTGCCTATCAAGCGGAGGAAGTTATTCGAACGACGAAGAAGGAAAATCTTCTGATGATTCAGGAGACGATCGCTTGGTGTTGTTCGAAGGGATACCGTGTTTTTTATGATGCGGAACACTTTTTTGACGGTTGGAAAAACGATCCTGATTATTCCATTGAGACGTTAAAAGTTGCGATGGAAGCAGGGGCGGAATCGGTTACATTATGTGATACCAATGGCGGATGTATGCCGAATGAAATAGCAGTGGCGGTTCATGACGTTGTTAATCAGGTGTCGATTCCTGTTGGAATTCATACCCATAATGACTGTGGTTTGGCTGTTGCGAATACATTAACGGCAGTAGATGCGGGCGCCTCTATTGTTCAAGGTACTGTAAACGGATGGGGAGAACGTTGTGGTAACGCCGATTTAATTGTTATCATTGCGAATCTTCTGTTAAAGAAAAACGGAAATTACGAACTTCTCCATGAAGATTCGTTACAGATGTTGACCGATTTTTCGCGTTATTTTTATGAAATAACCAATATAAATCCCCTACAGTGTCAGCCATATGTTGGACGGAGTGCGTTTGCCCATAAAGGAGGAATGCACGTTAGTGGAATTCAACGCGATTCCCATGCCTACGAGCATATTGTTCCGGAAACAATTGGTAATAAACGACGGGTTTTAATTAGTGAATTATCCGGACGAACGAATATCCTGGTTCGAACGGCCAAATTTAATATACAAAACGACAGTCGATTATTAGGAGATGTTTTAGATGCTGTTGTCCAAAAGGAGAGTGAAGGCTATCAATACGAAGCGGCCGAAGGATCCTTTGATTTATTGGTTCGAAAGACAGCAGGATTATACAAGCCTCATTTTGAGTGTTTGAGTTTTCAGACCAATGTTGGGGCGAGTAAAGCCGGGGTTTACGAGACGCTGGCCACAATTAAATTAAAAATAGGGAATGTTATTCGACTGGAAGTTGCCGAAGGAAATGGTCCTGTTGACGCGTTAAACGCGGCAATGCGCAAGGCTCTTTCTCCTTTATTTCCAGAACTTCACGAAGTTACTCTGGTTGACTATAAAGTTATGGTTTTGAACTCCGAGGCGGCTACTGCCGCAATTACCCGGGTTGTTATTCAGAGTAAAGATCAAGAAGAAATGTGGGGAACTGTTGGAGTTGACGAAAACATTATCCAGGCAAGTTGGATTGCTTTATGCGATAGTATTGAATACAAATTAGCTAAATCGATTCGAACAAAATAACAGTATTTGGAAAAAAGACGGGTACATAGCCCGTAAAAAAATATATGCGGACGTGGTGGAATTGGTAGACACGCTAGACTTAGGATCTAGTGCTTCACTGCATGGAGGTTCGAGTCCTCTCGTCCGTATTCATTACAAGTCGGGGATTGTTATAAACGGTACCCCCTTGCCATTTCGAAAATTTCGGATACAATGATTTTTTCGATTTAGGTTTATTAAGATAGTGGTTCGTAACACTTAAAAACAGGAGTTGACTGGAACGCGGACGTCTCGTCCGCACTGCCGGGAAAACAGGCGTCTCGCCTGTTTTATTCCCCTGAAGGAACTCCTCAATAAAAGTGTTGTCTGCCACTGGCAGGTTGTATCCTGTATTTTTTGTGACAAATGAACGGGGTTTCCGTTTTTAGGTGGAGAGTTTTCAATGACCATTGATAAAAGTTTAAAGATCAAAAAGGGTGTCAGTCGTTCCAGAAACGTTTTGACCCGTGTGGAGCGTATTGAGAAGTTGCAAGGAATGGACCGATGGGTCGAAGGAACTTCTCCGTTTGATTTACCGAAGGTTCGTGTCTATAAAACCATTATTAAGAAAAAGAAGAAAGCTAAAGAAGAAGGCGATGCCGCCGCTGATACTGCGAAAAAGTAGTATCGGTCCTTTAAGAGTTTTTCTTTTATATTTTTTGACATTACTTAATAATATTTAATATTATTTGGTATTTGTGGGAATAATATTCCCTGATATTCATAAAATTTCTGTTGTTTACAGACTGGTGTCATCAGATTATGTTTTTTGCCAGACAGGTTAGAAAAGCGGGTTTATTATCCGCAATTCACAATCAGGTTTCTGGTCTGTTTTGGTTCTCCGACTGACGAATCGTAAATTTCCAAAATTTCGGGAAAAGTACAGGATAAATATATGGTACCTAAAATTTCAATTATTATTGCTTGTTATAACTCTGAAAGATTTTTATATGAGACCCTGGATTCTATTTTGAATCAGACCTTTACTGATTTTGAATTAATATGTGTAAACGATGGTTCGACTGATAAAACGCTTGACATCTTGGAAGATTACGCAAAAAAAGATTCACGTATTATTATTTATAGTAAACCTAATGGAGGAATGCCAGCAAAAACAGCTAATTATGGAATGGATCGCTCTCAGGGTAAATATGTAATTGGTATCGGTCATGATGATTATTTAAGTAAAGATGCTTTAGAAAGAATGTATAATCGGGCGATCGAGACTGGAGCGGATGCGGTATTGCCAGAAGTATACAAATTTCAAGATGCCCCTGTAGACGAAAGGAAATTTAATAAATTTTTTGCGGGATTGAGAAGGGATTATATATTTGATAATGGGAAAAAAATAAAAAAGGATGATTGTGATATTATTTTATCAGGTCCAGAAGCATCAATGTTGTCAATGGATTGGACTATTCACGCATGGTCATTGTGGAACGGTGATCTAATACGATCAATACGTTTCGAAGAATTTAGTATGAATAGTGATGAATATTCTGCACGTGTATTATATTTAAAATGCAAAACTGTTGTATTCTCTTCTGGTATTTATTATTACAGATATTCTAATGATTCTATTAGCCACAAACTTAATATAAAACGTTTTGGTCTGTTAGAAACACAATTTAGATTGTACGATTTTTGTGTAAATAATAAATTTGATAATTCATGTATTGATCTTGTTTGTTCATCAACATTTCATGCATTATACACATTATATATTTTGATGTTTCATTTGAGTTCACTTCCTAATCACCTTTCTAAAAATGAACGATTAGAATTGCAAAAAAATCTTAAACTTTATTGGAAAAAGTTAGACAGAATACGTCTTAAAAAAATTCTATCAAAAAGATCTTTTTGTTATAGATTTATTGTCTCGTTACTAATTTCTAATTTTTTCATATTTCGTTCCGGTTGTTGGATACTTTTTCATTTACGACGGCACAGATAGTATATATAGGCCAGGAAAAAATCATTAAGAGCCATAGCGGTGGAGTGTCCCTTGATAATTGGACAATAAAAAGCTTTTTTAAGCTCCAACGTATTACATAATGAAGTGTCGTGTATCACAAAACACTTCTATGAATACAATTTAGGTAACCGTTCTCGGATATAAAGTGAAACCACGTATAGCACTGTTTTTCACGGATAGTTTTTTGGCAAACAAGCTTTTTTATGAAAAATTATTTATTATAATAGATAAAAGGGTTTCGTTTGTTATTTATAAAATATTGTATTTTACGGCAGACTATCTCTGTTTATCCGTGATATCCATGGTTCCAAAATCGTTCGTGAATGGTTACCAATTTAGCATTACTTCTCCGGGTTCGATTATTCCTTGGCGCGTTACTCCCCCGCAGTACAGCATCTGTTTCGGTGACCAATTATATTATTTATATCTCATTTTTTAATTATGTGCTGTTCTTTTTTCAATTATCGGGACTTTTCCTGAAAATATTACACTATTTATGGGGGTAAAGAAAGGATATTTTAGCGCTTAAAAAAAGAGAATATGATTATTTTTATAATTGACAATTTAGTTCTCAAGGGTAGTTCTCCAGACAGGAGAACAACCGGAATCGTATAAAAAAAACTTTTTCGATAGGGAATAATAAGCGTCAACCATTTATAACGGGCATAGACCCTTAATCTTTTTTTTAACGCGTTATAGGAATTCCGGGTAATAAATCCTTTTTTTAATGCGAGGTTCATATCATAAAGCATTTGTTTATATTTTTTTGATAAAGACAAAGAAGCGTAATTTTTAGGACCTGACATATTGTTTTCGTGGACTCGATATTTTATGGTACGTTGAGGCAGATAACCAAAATTTCCAAGCATTAGTATCCTCAAACGTGTCGTGGAATCTTCCTCCGGACACCAGTCCTTGAGTGGTCCGAAAAACGAATATAAATCACAACGCATCATTCTCGCCGCACCATTACAGGGAACATGATCATTGTATGGTAATTTATTATTATCTATATAATCATCAAGATTCCAGAGAACAACTTTATTTGAAGATGTTACGTTTGTTTTTCTTCCGAGTGCTCCGGAAGCATCAATTTGCTGTACATCGGTATCAACGGCTATAAGGTCCGGATGAGCCACGAAAACATTGTACATTATTTCTGTTCTGTCAGATAATGAAATATCATCACCAGACGCAGCTACCATATAAACACCATGTACAAATTGATTCATTATTTTATTATAATGGGGAATCCATCCCATATTTTTTTCGTTTCGGTTCAAAATGATTTTATGGGGACCCGTGTATGCGGAAACCATTTCACTCATAATGTCAAATGTTCGATCTGTAGAACAATCATCCGATAAAATAATTTCAAGAGGTGAATATGTTTGAGCAAACGCCCCTTCTATTGCTTCTTTTATATATTTTTCATGGTTATATGTAGTTAAGCAAAACGAAATCAAAGGATGTTGTTCCTCCAAATTTTCAATTCCCTCTCTGGTGATTTCATTATTCATTTCTATTTAGCCTCTTAAAAATTTTTTGTTTTAACGTTGAGATATTGATCCCCGTTTTTTTACTCAAACGCCAAAGACATAGCATGGTCGTTACTATCAGGATCAAGATTCCGAATGTCCAATTCAACCATATCATTTTGATATTTATCATAATTAAATCGACTATAATCAACAACGACAAAAAAAGTAACACTTGCAGGCAATAGGATAATCGCCAAGTATTTTTTGTCAATAGATAATATACCAGTAACATAAAAAAAGTATAAAAGAAATAGTAAAAGACAAAAGCAATTCCTGTCCCAATCAATCCCCATACCGAGGTACATAACAAAATGGCCGTCAAGTGGAATATTTGGTAAATAAATTCAGAAATAAAAAAGATTTTTCCTTTTCCCTTTGCCAATGTAACAAACCCGAGCGGCCAAGCTACAACCCGACTAAAAATACCAAAAACCATCCATCGTAAAATATCGACAGCAATCCCAAATTCACTGGAATAAAAAAGCCAGATGACTAAAGGAGCAAAAATAATCGTTATCATTAATGCAGGAACAGCCAACAATAAAGTAATTTCCGATTGAGTGTCAACTTCCGACTTAACTTTTTCATGATCGTTTGCCACAGAGATCAGACGGGGATAGTAGTCTACCGTCATTGCGTTAAGAACGAAGTCGACCAGAATACCCGATATGGCATATGCCGCAGTATATATTCCAATACCTTGCAAGTCAAAACGATTTAGTAATATCGTTCGAAAAAAATAGGTAAAAAACGTACCCATTAAACCTATAAGCATAATCGGTAAACCAAATGTCAACAGTTGATATGTAATGGCAAGAGTCTGTTTCCATGATACATTACATGGAACTATCTCAACATGTCTTGCGTAGTACCAGGATGTTACCAACGTTGCTATCGATCCTAAAATCAACGATGGAACAATACCATTAATACCAAATATATAATAAAGAGGAATGGCAATTACCGTTGAGTTAAATGCCCCTAGTATCTGTAATTTGGCCAAGTCGGTAATACGACGGGTTCCCTGTATGACACAACTTTGTCCGACTGCAATATTACTAAAAAGGATTGTTATACCAAGCGCGGCGACAGAAATGGTATAATCATAATTATGAAATGTCCAAAAAGACAAAATGGGAGAAGCAAATATGAGCAACAAAGTCCCTAAAAGACCTGTAAACCATACTGTTTTTCGGAGCGATTGTATCACCTGGGACATTTGAACTGGATTATTTTTTCCATACTGTTCGGCAATTGAACGAACGCCACTCGTATTGATTCCCATTCCCGAGAACATTGAAACCATTGAGGTGATACTGGTCAACATTCCTATTAAACCAACTCCGGAAGGACCAAGAAGAATTGCGATAAACTTGGTTCGAACCATGCCGATTAGAATATTAATCATTGATGCACTACCAATCAACGATGTTGATTTTAAGATGTTTCGGTAATTTTTTTGTTCCGGAATATCCGCCGTATTGTTTTTCAGAGTCTCCGGTATTTTATTTTTTTGTTGACTTTCTTCATTCATCATTCAGGAAGAATTTCTTTCTATCACAGTATTTTCATCTAATGATTTTTGTAACCGTTCACGGATATAAAGTGAAACCAATCGAGTAGACGGGACCACCATTGATTTAGGTTTCGACCTAGATCTG
>CAYUAP010000048.1:0-34544 GCA_964442735.1 uncultured Planctomycetaceae bacterium
CCAAAAAACTATCCGTGAAAATCAGTGTTATCAGTGGTTTCACATTATATCAGTGAACGGTTATCAAAAATCGTACAAGGCAAAGTCGATAAAGTAATGGAATATCGGCTTTGTCTTCAATCACGCCATGAATTTATATTCCTGGTTCAGTGTAACTGGATCCAGTGGATATCCATTATTTCACCAATTCAATTGGTTTTGGCGGATAGGGGGAAGGGCCTAAAATTTTCTCGATTTGTTCCTGATCCAATTCTTCTTCTTCGATCAGAGCATTACTCAATTTATCAAGCAGGTCCCGTTTTTCCTTGAGAATTTGATCGGCCTTTTGGTCGGCTTCCCGCAGGATACGTTGCATCTCTTCATCGATTAATTGAGCGGTTGATTCACTGTATTCCCGACTTTCGGCAATTTCCCGACCAAGGAATGGGTGGGATTCACCTGTTCGGAAGGCAATAGGTCCCAAACGCGGACTCATTCCCCAATGAATGACCATTCGTCGGGCCAGTTTTGTGGCCTCCTTCAAGTCATTTTCGGCTCCGGAAGAAGTAACCTCGAAAACAATACGTTCGGCCGCTCGTCCACCCAAATATCGCACTAACATAGCTTCTACGTGGATTTTATTAACACTGACCTGATCTTCGTCCGGAAGAAAATAGGTTGCTCCCAAGGACTGACCTCGTGGAATAATCGTAACTTTGTGTACGTGTGAATTGATTGGACTGAACCAGCCTAAAATCGTATGTCCTGCCTCGTGATAGGCTGTCTTCTTTTTATCATCCTCCGAAATTGTTTCTTCCCGTTTAAGTCCCATAACGACTTTTTCGTGCGCATATTCAAAATCGGACATTTCCACAATATTTTTATTGTTTCGCGTTGCCCATAATGTAGCTTCGTTTACCAGATTACGAATATCGGCTCCGGTAAAGCCCACAGTACTACGTGCCAGTTTTTCGACGTCAACTTCAATACTGCATGGAATTTTCGAGATATAAACTTCGAAAATTTCCAGACGTCCCTTTAACGACGGTCGATCAACAGTAATATGGCGATCGAAACGACCGGGACGCATTAGGGCTTGATCCAAAACATCGGGACGATTCGTTGCGGCCATGACCATAACCGATTCGTTTGGCGTAAAACCATCCATTTCACTCAATATTTGATTTAATGTCTGTTCGCGTTCATCATGTCCACCACCGACACCGGTTCCCCGTTGTCGGCCTACAGCGTCGATTTCATCGATAAAAAGAATCGACGGAGCGTTCTGTTTGGCCACATTGAAGAGGTCACGAACCCTGCTAGCGCCCACACCAACGTACATCTGAATAAATTCCGACCCATTAATGGAGAAAAATGGAACGCCTGCTTCGCCGGCAACGGCCCGACCCAATAATGTTTTTCCGGTTCCTGGAGGGCCGAAAAGGAGTGTTCCTTTTGGTACACGAGCTCCCATTCGTTCATATCGCTCCGGATGTTTGAGGAAATCAACAATTTCCACAAGTTCCTGTTTTACATTGTCGAGTCCGGCAACGTCTTCAAATGTAATGGGATCCTGAAGTGATGGTGTATATCGACGGGCAGGACTACTACCAAAATTGGAAAAATAACTTCCTTGATCCGTTGTTGAACGTCGTATCCTAAAAATGGTCATTAGTAAAAAGATCATAAAACCGATAGAAACGACCGCCATAATGATTCCCGTCCAATCGGAAGGGGTGGTCGAAGTAAAGACACGTACTTTCGATTGAATTTTTTTGTCCAAATCTTGATCGGCAAACGCAGTTTTAGGAACGGCACAGGTAAATTTCGAATTAACAAAGAATCCGGTCTTTTTATCCTCCGCCTTCTTTTGTGTGTCGTCGCCATCGGCACGAACTTTATATCGTATTTCATAATATGGGGCGTACTGTCGTGGTTCATCCTTTTTGGTTGGTATCGGTTTTCGATAGACAGCCCAGTATTTTTCGACTAACGTTGGATCTCCGGAATTACTCTCAACAAGGACTTTAACACGTTCATCTCCCTTGAGTTTCGGGGCAACTTTACGTAAAAGGGTATCATATAGAATATTACCATTGGGGAAAATTTGAGGTAGAATTTCCAACGGCGGTGGATCCTTAAATTCTCCCGATATGGAATCGCCCTTTAATTCGACCGTATCCACTAATTTTTGATCTAAAAGATGATTAAATCCGTTCCACGTAATATCCATCGAATTTCCGCTAACGAAGAAATTCGAAAATAAAATACAAACGAGGAGACACAAGGTCAAAATCAACAGGATGGAAGAAAAAGAGGGCGTACGAGAAGTCTTCGAACCGTCTTCGTTTCCGGAATCATTACGGGAACCGTCGTTATTATCATTGGAGTGATTGGAAGACGGTTTGGAATCGCGGTTTTGAAGTTCAATACGTATAATTCGCTCCTGATCCTGTTTTTTAGGGAATTTAGGTTTACGTAACTTTTTTTCATCCGGCTTTTCTGTGTCATCAGTATGCTTGTTGATATCATTATTGTTGATCGTTATAGAAAGCGAAGGTTTATCTTTTAAATCTGATGATTTCTTCTGTATTGGTGGTAAATCTTTAAATTTCTCCGGAATCCTATCGTAAACATCGTCACTAATGCCATTGTTGTCAATGCCATTGTCGTTCTTTTTATTTTTCGACAAGAGAACGGGAGCCAAAACTTTTTTTTGTGTACGAAACAATATCATTTTGAATGTATCTATAATGTACTTCATGAAATGTATCCGATCCATAATATTAATAGGGCCGAATTGTACGGCCGATTTTACAGGTTAATTACGGTCTATTCTCTATATTTTATATATATTATACCAAAGACCCGATAATTAACCAGCATAGAAAAGAAGAAAATTGGTTTTTTTATCCCAATTGTCTTCATTGGTACAACAATCTCTATCTTTTGTTACTTTTTAACAGTGATTCATTGGAAGAAAAAGCAGAGAAAGGAGCGAGATTTATAATTGAGTCTGGATCTATACCCAAAATGATCTCTATATCGATTCTGCGAGGAGGAGATGGAATGGAACAGTTCGAGTCTGGAGGAAATAGAGCCCCACTGGACGAGAAATATCCGTTCGGTAAAATGGAAGTATATTTTATGGAGATATAAAATTAACAGTCCTCGTAAAGTGGGAATAGGTCGGAAGAATTGATATTCATTATCGTTTTTTTGATCGAACATAATTAATAAAGAAAGGGAGAGCAATAGAATGCAGTACACACATGAAGTGGAACAGATGACCTGTGTCGCGAAAGGTCCGAATCATGGACCAGCTCCGATTCCGGAAGAAGGTCGTTGGGTTCAGGTAACACAAATATCCGATATTTCCGGTTTTACCCATGGTGTTGGTTGGTGTGCTCCGCAACAGGGAGCTTGTAAATTGAGTTTAAATGTTAAGAACGGTATTATCGAAGAGGCTCTTGTCGAGACGCTCGGCTGTTCCGGAATGACCCATTCCGCGGCAATGGCATCGGAAATTCTGCCCGGAAAAACATTACTGGAAGCACTCAATACCGACCTTGTTTGTGATGCCATCAATACGGCAATGCGCGAACTCTTTCTTCAGATTGTCTATGGTCGTTCTCAATCCGCATTTTCCGAAGATGGACTTCCCGTTGGGGCTGGTCTTGAAGATTTAGGAAAAGGTCTGCGATCCCAAATTGGTACCATGTACGGAACCAAAGCCAAGGGAACCCGTTATCTTGAAATGGCCGAAGGTTATGTGATTGAAATCGGTCTGGATGCGGATAACGAAGTTATCGGATATAAATTCGTTAATCTCGGTAAAATGATGGACGCGATTAAAAAAGGAACAGATCCTAAAGAAGCGTTTGAAAAGAATGTTGGAACGTATGGACGATTCGCGGACGCGGTCAAGACGATTGATCCACGTCGCGAGTAATTAGAGAATAAAAAGCAGACGCGCAAGCGAAGCAATAGAACAAGATAAGGTGATATCAATGGTACAATTTGAAAGTTATGCACGCCGAATCGGCCAAATCGAGCCGGTTCTGAAACAGTATGGATTTGCCGATCTGGAAGCGGCCCGGGATTTTTGTCTCTCCAAGGGAGTGGATGCCGGAGC
This sequence comes from uncultured Planctomycetaceae bacterium, assembly GCA_964442735.1. Lineage (GTDB taxonomy): Bacteria > Planctomycetota > Planctomycetia > Pirellulales > Thermoguttaceae > JAUNBG01. The sequence continues at coordinate 4,115 of CAYUAP010000048.1, forward strand.
AATCGTTCGATCGATTCAGCCGATTGCCTTCGACAATGCAGTTTGGGCCTATACCCTTGGGGCCGCAATAGCCCTGAAAAAGGGATGTGAAAAAGCGGCCAATGCCGCCGAGGCTATTGGTTTGGGACTTCAGTCGTTTTGTATTCCCGGATCCGTAGCGGATCAGCGCCAGGTTGGTCTGGGACATGGTAATCTTGGCGCAATGCTCCTTCGGGAAGAGACGAAATGTTTCTGCTTCCTGGCAGGCCATGAATCGTTTGCGGCCGCGGAAGGTGCAATCGGAATCGCGCGAACCGCCAATAAAGTACGAACCAAGTCGCTCAAGGTTATTCTGAACGGACTCGGTAAAGATGCGGCAATGATTATTAGCCGAATCAATGGTTTTACCTATGTCCAAACGAAATACGATTACATCACAGGTAAACTCAATATCGTTCAAGAGAAGGCCTATTCCACGGGCGATAAATCAAAAGTTCGTTGTTATGGCGCGGACGATGTTTCCGAAGGTGTGGCGATTATGCGTTTCGAGGACGTCGATGTCTCCATAACCGGAAATTCGACCAATCCAACCCGATTCCAGCATCCTGTTGCCGGAACCTATAAAAAATGGTCCGTAGATAATGGGAAGAAGTATTTCTCTGTTGCGTCTGGAGGAGGAACCGGTCGTACTCTGCACCCGGATAATATGGGGGCAGGTCCCGCCTCCTATGGTATGACCGATACTATGGGTCGTATGCATTCAGACGCCCAGTTTGCGGGCTCTTCTTCCGTTCCCGCCCATGTCGAAATGATGGGGTTGATTGGTATGGGTAATAACCCCATGGTTGGCGCTACAGTTGCTGTGGCTGTTGCTGTTGAAGAATCTTTTAAATAATCCGGTAAATAATTCAGTAGTTTTCCTGTCTTTCAAAGGATGGTGTAATAGATTATTACTATTTTGACAGACAGGACCGGAACGGATGTCTCGTCCGCATTTTCTTTTCTTCAGGTATATCGCCTGAAGAAAATCTTTAAAGATATACTCAAGGTTGTTATAAAAGTCTATTTTTCAAAACAGGCGAGACGCCTGTTTTATTCCCCTGAATGAACTCCTAAATTAAAGTGTTGTCTACCACCAGACATTTTTATCTATTATAATTAATAATTTGTAACTATTCACGAACGATTTTGGAACAACGGATATCACGGATAAACACAGATAGTCTGCCGTAAAATACAAATTTTACAATAACAAGCTAAACATTTTAAATATTATAATAAATAATTTTATCATAAAAAAGTTTGTTTGCCAAAAAACTATCCGTGAAAATTAGTGTTATCTGTGTTTTCACTTTATATCTGTGAACGATTACTAAAAAATTTACAATTTATGATTTACAATTCGCTCTTGTCGCAAAATTGACTCAAAAATTGATATAACATATTGCTTGTAATCGGCTTGATTAAAACAATGTCGAAGATCGACATATCGCCGCTTTTATTATTTTCCGTATCGGCGGTTAAGGCGGCAATTTTCAGTTTGGGCCAGCGTTTTGAATCACGAATTTTAGCAGCAAAATCATTTCCTTTCATGTCGGGCATCCATAGGTCCGTAAAGAGAACGTCGAAATGTTTCGTTTCAAGAAGTGTCCATGCTTCGTGTACATTTTTTGCAACGGTTGTTTTAGCACCAAGTTTATTTAACATGGCTTCGCCGATTTTTAGATTCATTTCGACGTCATCGACAATTAAAACGGATAAAGAAGTCAGGAGAACAGGAATTTCTTCATGATCTTTTTTTTCTGCAGCAGGAGTCCTTTGTTCGCCGTTTTCCGTATTTTTCAGGAATTGGACCTTTTGTAAAACGACCTTGAAATCGGAACCCTTTCCTTTTTCACTGGTTAAAGAGATCTTCCCGTTCATTTTTTCCACCATGCGCCGACAAATAGCCAAACCAAGTCCTGTTCCGCTATTGGCAACCTTGGTACCGCGCATTGCAGATGACTGAACAAACATTTGGAAGAGAATCTTCTGGTCCTCCGGACTGATTCCAATACCGGTATCAATGACATCCATGGTTAATGTTCCATCCTCCTTCGTCTCGGGATGAAAACAGATACGAATCGTTATGCTCCCCTGTTGGGTAAATTTTGCGGCATTTCCCACCAGATTAAAGAGTAGTTGCCGAATACGCAGTGTATCCACATAAAGAAGAGGAAAATCATCGGCAATTTCGGTAATCAACAGGACACCTTTTGCGTCACATTTTAAACTGAAAACGTTGACTGTTTCTTCTAATAGGGATCGAAATGAAGTTTTTACAAGTGTAAATTCCATTCGATTTGCTTCCAATCTTGAGAGATCCAGAACGTCGTTTATGAGAGCGAGGAGAGCATTTCCAGAAATACAAATACCGTCAAGGTATTCGTTTCGGACCTTTTCCGGTAAAGCATTGTCTTTAAGCAATTCGGAAAATCCGATAATCGAATTAAGAGGCGTTCGTATTTCATGGCTCATGGAGGCAAGAAACATACTTTTAGCATTGTCGGCGGCCCTGGCTTGTTCCATTGATGCAATGATTTGGTTCTGATATCGTTTACGAATCAGCATTAATTCAATACAACGAACACTCTCTATCAGGAAATCACGTTCGTCGTCCAGGAGCAGATGTGGTTCCTTCTCGTAAATAAATCCCATACACCCCCAACATTGATCATCCAGCATGATCCGCAGGGAATAAAGAGAGCGAATATGTTTTTCCTGGAAGAGTTCGGCCCATTCGTTATGTTCATTTTTACTGAAGAACAGTTGAAAGTCGGGAATTTCACGTAATGTTTTATTCTGGCATAATTCGATTTCATTGAGAGTCATTGGACAGGGTTGATCCACAATTCTCTGAAACCAGAATGGAGAACCTTCTTCCACCGATTCAAACAGACAGGAGAAAGTTTTTTTGGTTGTATCGAAAGAGAATATATAACATCGGCTTGTCTTCAAATGTTGACGTATTCTTCCAAGAGTCAGTTCAATGGCACGATTCATATCGTTTTCGCGACTGACCTCGTAAAGACATTCATTGATAATCTGTCGGTTTTGACTCATTCGATTGATTTTAGTAACATCCATAACACTTTTTACGACATTAATAATATGTCCGTTTTCGTCGGAGACAGGGCGAGCGTCAACGAACAGATCCCGTCCGAATCCATCGGTAATAATTTCATGATGATCCTGACCATCGTTAAATGCCAATTGGACAAGACACTCGTTATTGGTTTTCAGGCAGTTTGTAAAATCGGCACATGTATATGGTTGTGAAACGAGTTTTTTAATCCTGAAAAAATCAAAAGCTTCTTGATTGACTTGAATGATTTTTCCATTGGGCGTGTAAAGCAGGAGAGGAATACCGACATGATCGAGAATGAGCTGATTCATTTTTTCAGTATGTTTTAAAGCATCGCGATTCCGGCGTCGCATTTCTGCGAGTGCAATTGTATTGGACATAAAGCGTAATAATTGTTCGTCGGTAGAACGGAAATGATAATTTCGGGCAAAAGAAATAATCAGGACGCCAAAAAATTCCTGACCGATAAAAATTGGAGTTCCGGAAAACGAAATCGTAGGGTCGTTTGGTATTTTCCGTATGAAATCCTGAAAATCCGAATGGAGGGATACATTATCACGGAGTACGATATGATTGGCTTTAAATTCATTTAAAAGGAATTGCCATAAATCTTCATGATATCGGAGTTCTTCTTCTGTAATGGAATTTTGTTTGCAGGAGAATTTATCCCGATAGAGTTTCAGTTGTCCCTCGGCATTAATCAGGCATAATTGAATACGGTCGTAACATAAAGTTCCAGAAGTGATTTCGAATATTTTATCCACAGTCCGGGAAAATAGAGGTTCCGTAATGATATGGGCCAAAACCTCGCTATTAATCTGTTCGTTTCGAATCATATCGGTCAGTTCAGTGATATCACTTCCGCAGCCTATAAGGAAACGTTTTTTATGTAAATCAATAAAGGCTTTTTTAACCATACTGATATGATGATTAATTCCCTTGCAATCGGTTGAAATTTCTTGAATGGAAATACTGTCCGGAGATGCCATGGCCTTTATATCATCTTCAAGATAGTGTTGTGCTTCTTCCGGTTGACTGAATAGTTCGGAGTCGGTTTTCCCAATAATCTCCTCCACTGTTTTTCCGACGAAATTTGCGAACTCCTGATTACATAGTTTATAACGAAATGAATTATCCGCATCCTTCGTAAAGAAGTAGGACGGAATTGCATTGATGACCTGTTCACATAGTGCTTGTGTAGTTTGAAGTTGTGTTTTGTGTTGTTCATCCTCTGTTATATCCAAAACAATTCCAACGAGCCAACGGCGTCCGTCTTCAAAACAAAGACGTTTTCGATAAAATTTTCCGATTCTCGGTGTACCCTCATTTCCGGTAAAGGGGAGTATATCTTCACGAATCGAATCGGTTTCCATCGTTGCAAGATCGGTTTCATGAAAGAGACGTACTTCATTGGGATTATCAAACAGGTCTTCATCTGATTTTCCCAAGATATCATCAATCGATCTTTTCCAGAGTTCACCACATTTGTTATTGGCTCGTATATGTTGAAAACCATTATTCGCATCTTTTATATAAATATAGAGTGGAAGTGTATTGAGCATCAGTTCATATTCGGTTTTCAGTTCGGTTAATTGACGATTGAGTTGATTAGTTTTATCGAGTTTCCATTTTTTCCCCAAAAAAGCCATCAGTAAAGATAAAAATAACAGGAAAAAAAAGAGCACAAACCAAGGGAAAAGCCAATGATGAACGATGGTATACCGTATTAATGGCTGTCCGAGGATAACAGCGTCACGTGGAATCAGTCGACGGGAAATTTTTCTGCTTTTAATGGCATCGTAATTAATTCCTGTTTCAAGCGGGACCGAAGTTGATGGTATGTCTGTTTTTTCTTTTAAAAAATCCAGTGTCTGTTCCCCCAGTCGTTTTCCCATTTCCGAAACAGGGGAATAAACACCACCAACCACCTTTGATTCCTCCATCATTGGCATCTGCATGGCAAATACAGTTATCTGCCGATATTCCAATTGTTTAAAGATGTAATCCAGACTGATAAGATTGGTTGTATCCAGGTTAAACCAGGAATAAAAAAGAACGACGGTATTATCACCGAGCCCACTAATCAAGCTGAATAATTCGGTCAGGGAAAAGTCCGTGTTTGCCGGAATTACGATATTGAGTTCCGGATGCCTTGCCATCAATTGTCGGGCATCGTTACAGACTCGTTGTCCCGCCGGACTCCAATTGGAAAGAACAACGACATTCTTCGTATGGGGAAATAATTGTATTGCCAGATTTAGGGTATGTATAACTGGAATATCACCGACAATACCTGCTGTTCGTGAATGTTTTTTCTGTAATTCCCTGCCGTCAATACGAAGTCCACAGTAGGTGATCCCTGTTTGTTCCGGAATAAAATCTACATTTCTGGTTAAAAAATCTATAGCGGGCTGACCAAACACGACTATTATATCATATCGATTGGAGTTGATTTCCTCTAGCATTGCCGCATATTTATGATCGAGTACGTCAGCAACGGCATCTTTTGGTAAAAAGGTATTCATTTCGATATGTTTGACCCGTAGTGGAATATGAGACGTATTCACCACCGATGAAAAAGCGTGAAGTATCTGTGCGTCAGGAGCAAAATTTATACTATAGGAATAGAGCATTAATATATTTTTTTCACAGGCTACTGTCGATGTTTTTGCCACCGATATTTTTGCCGCCAATGTTTCTGCGAACGTTTTTTCCGCACTTGATGTTTCTGCTGTTGATATTTCTGCTGTTGATGTTTCTGCTGTTGATGTTTTTGCGAACGTTTTTTCCGCCACGGATGTTTTCACCGGTGAAGTTTCCACTGTTGATGTTTCCGCAGTTGTTTTTTCTGTACTTGATGTTTCTGCTGTTGATGTTTTTGCCGCCAATGTTTTTGCGAACGTTTTTTCCGCCACGGATGTTTTCACCGGTGAAGTTTTCACCGGTGAAGTTTTCACTGTTGATGTTTTCGCAGTCGTTTTTTCTGTACTTGATGTTTCTGCTGTTGATGTTTTTGCCGCCAATGTTTCTACTAACGTTTTTTTCGCCAAGGAAGTTTTCACCGGCGAAGTTTCCACTGTTGATATTTCTGCTGTAATGACCGGAGTCGTTATCGGGAAAAAGATAAAATTCAATAGGAACATTGGGAATAGAAGAATATATAATAATAAATTGGTTTTCATTGTAATTCTTTCAAATATTGTAATTATTTCAATTAAGGAGATGGATTTTGTCAATATTGGACGAATTAATCACTTCATCCCGAACAATCTGCAATTTGCAAACAGTGATAATAAATATGATACAATGTATTATATAGAAGAAATTCAACGATTCAAGCGAGATTTAGTCTAAAACAGAAATAAAGAACAAAAAAGACGGCATCAATAGTTTTAAACCATATGCAGAAGAGCAATAGGAAGTTTTGTATATATTTTATGTTTTCCAGGAATGATTGACAAGGTGGTCAAGGTCGTGTATCTTTAATAGAGTAATTTTATAGGGATAGTATGTTCGTATTTTTGTTTTAACGAAAATAGTGTTAAGAAAGAGAGGGAGGTTGATGCAGTTATTAACGATTTTGCAGTCAATAAACTTTCAAACGACGATTCTGCCGTTGGCTGTAATGGCGTTTGCCGCCGCCGTAATTGTCAGTATAGTGACACCAATGATCACCCAGAAGGAGACCTCTTTTTTTCCTTCGTTTTTAGGGTATTTGTTCGGTTTTTTCGTTATCCTGTTTTTTACCGATTTTATGGGACAACGGACCAACTCCAAGGTTGTTTTATTTGTACTGGCAACTCCTATGGTTTTTGGTACCATGTCTCTTCTGGCCTATTACATTGCAAAAGCGGAAATAGAAAAAGCGGTTCAGGTGGGATTGGTTAGTGTTTTTGTCAGTACGATTTTTCTAGTCGGCAACATTCTGTTATTTAATTCAAAACCACGATTGGCCCCCAATCCGGAAGGTTTTGTCGAAAATCAGGCAGACCAGTCAACCATGTTTCGTGAAAACTGCCAGAAGGGAAATTATTTTGCAGGCATACAAATTTCATCGAACGAAAAGGGTATTTCTTCCATTCAGGCCACCTATATTGATGTAAAAGGGGAATATGTCAAAGGTAAAGTCTATGGAAAGGAAATTGGCGAACCCCAAAAGATTATCGCTAAAAAGGGCTTTACCGTTTCTGGAATAGATGGTATTTATGCTGGAAACAATATTAAGAAGATTCGTCTGTCGTTTCTTCCTATTGACCCTAAAAGTGACGAAGGAGAATGTCATTCCGAATGGGTTGGAGCTTCGACAACAGAGGGAACGGAAAATTTGGAGAAAGAGAGAAAGAAATTTGTTACCGGTTATTGCGGTCGTATATCCGGAAACCAAATAGTTCAAGTAACAGGTTTCTATGGAAAGCAGGCGAATTAACGGTTATGAAAAAGGGGTATCGTTCGAAATTTATTCGATATCTTTTGTTATGGCTGGAATTTAAAGTCCATCGAAAGATATATTCGGCGGCGCGATATGTGTATACTTTTATAAAATGGTTTTTATTGTCCGTTGTGATTGGTCTATTCACAGGATTGGTTGGGGCATTATTTCAGACTTCCATTCGAATGGCGGCGCAATATCGGATGGAACATGATTTCATCATTGGACTCCTGCCGTTGGGAGGACTTTTAACCGTTGCATTGTATCATTTATTTCATGTCCCTTTTACGATGGGGACGAACGATGTTCTTAACTCCATTCATTCAGATAAAAAAGTACCTATCGCCCTGGCGCCGGTTATTTTTTTAGGGACCGTACTGACCCATCTGTTAGGAGGATCGGCCGGACGGGAAGGAGCCGCCTTGCAGTTGGGGGGATGTCTTGGAATTCCGATTGGACGCTTTTTCAAGTTGGATAAAAGCGATATGAGCCTTGCAATTTTGTGTGGTATGAGCGGTGTTTTCGCCGCACTTTTCGGAACGCCTTTAACCGCCACTTTTTTTGCCATGGAGATTTTAAGTGTCGGTTTACTCTGTTATCCCTGTTTTTTGCCCTGTCTGATTTCTTCGTTGATCGCCTGTTATGTTTCTGTTCGATTCGGACTGGTTCCTCCCCATTATATAATCCAACTGGAGCCTGTCCCAGGACCAGGTACTTTTTTTCAGGTTATGATTATTGCTCTCATTTGTGCCCTGGCTAGTATTCTTTTTTGTGTTCTGTTGACCCATCCACCGAAATATCTAGCCCGATTATGTCCCAATAACTATCTTCGTATCTTTATCGGAGGATGCCTTCTGGCTTTTTTGACGTTCTGTATCGGTAACCAAAATTATAATGGGACCGGATCTCCTGTTATCGAGGCCGCATTAAACGGCCATGCGCGATTTCATGATTTTATCTTGAAGTTTTTATTTACCGTCATTACTTTAAATGCGGGCTATAAAGGAGGGGCAATTATTCCGGCCTTCTTTATCGGAGCCGCCCTCGGCGGCGTTACGGCCGCCTGGATTGGAATCAATCCGGGTTTTGGCGCGGCTATCGGTCTGGTTACCTTCTTCTGTGCGTCCGTAAATTGCCCGATTGCTTCGCTCATTTTAAGTATCGAACTCTTCGGTTCCAATAGTATTGCCCTGTTTGCCCTTGCCTGTGGCGTTAGTTATATGCTCTCCGGTTATTATGGACTCTTCGTCAGTCAAAATATTGTCTACTCCAAACTAAAAGCTCTGGAAATAAATGTCCATGCCAAGTAGTCATAAATCCTCCTGCTGATCGTACCTTCCCCACTGAAGGGAAACACTTCGCTGTTTCCTTTTGGGAATATTCGCAAAATATTTTACAAGAAGAAAAAACTAATAGATGGGCTCTATTTTAGCGGATATGCTATTTAAGATACTCGATTTTATGGCCATAACCAGGTCTATTGAGGGGTACTTTTTGAAAAAAGTTCCCCTCAAACTCCCCTCCAAAACTTTTAGTGGGAGCTCCCGCTCCTTCCTCAATTCAGGGGTTCTTTTGCTATTTGGTATAAAATGCAATTGTAATTAAAGGCGCGCCCATCATAAATATATAATTTGACTTGAAAATATTGAATTAATTTAGTACAATATTTTTTATCGTTTAATTATTGATTGGTAAAGATCGTTATGGTCATACATTATCAAAAACAGGTAATATTAAAAATGAAAAGAATACAAATAACAATTTGCGCGTTTTTATTGATGGTTTGTGGAATATCTTTTTCGGAAGAAGTACATAAAATATGGCCGGGCAAGGCCCCGAATGAAACAACATTAGAAACCGGGACCCTCCAACAAAACGAAACCAGTCTCCATATGAATAAAGTCAGTTGTCCGCAACTGACTTTTTATGTACCCGAGAAGAAGACCTCGGAAATCTTAATGCTCGTATTTCCCGGCGGGGGATATAATAGTCACAGCCTTTCAACGGTTATGTGTCTGGTCCGGTTCTTTAATGGAAAAGGAATAACCGCGGCCGTTTTAACATATCGTGTTCCCCGTAGAAAAGGACAGCCTATTTATTATGCCCCACTTCAGGATGCGCAACGAGCAATCCGATATGCTCGAAGTAACGCGAAGAAATATGAAATTAACCCGGAAAAAATCGGTTGTATCGGATTCTCCGCAGGCGCCCATCTTGCCGTAATTAGCGGAACAAATAGTCAGACCTCTGTCTATTCACCTGTGGACGAACTGGATAAAGTCCCCTGTCATTTAAATTTTGTGATTGCGGTCTATCCGGCCTATATTTTATCCGATGGAGCCACTGCAAGAAATACGAATCGGGGAACAGATGCCGTCATTCTGCCCGATTTTCGCTTCGATGATCGAACACCGCCCATGTGTCTCGTTCATGGCGATGACGACTACTATTCATCATTAGGATCCGTCGCCCTTTATTCCGAACTTCATCGGCGCAAAATACCCGCTCAATTATTAATCTTTTCGAAGGCCACCCATGGACTCGGTGATGGTAAAAATGTCCATAATTGGGAAGAACGCGTTTACGACTGGATGGATGTTATGGGATTCTAATAAAAGATGTTACTAAAAATATCAACAAGATACATTCGCGTGATTTAACAATGTAAATAGCTGTGTTACATCTTGTCCCAACGAATGTATTGAACATTGTTGGTTTTTCATTCTCCACAAATTCCTCGTGGATATTCAGTTGGGTGTGGTAAATTATGGAGGATTACAGACTTGAGGTTTATACTGTATGACGTTATAAATTTAGCATATCCCGGGAGCACGGATGCCATGCCTGACGGCAGGCAGGTCTCGTCCGCATCCTCCAAAACCGGCGTCTCGCCTGTTTTGAAAAATAGACTTTTATAACGACCTTGAGTATATAGACTTGAGGTTTATAGACATGGAGAACTATAGACATGGAGAACTGTAGACATGGAGAACTGTAGATAATGCCATTTACAGCAAATAGCAGGAGTTCAGATTCGAACAGCATACAGGCCTTGCAACATCAATTTATGCGGAATGACAATGATCCCCAATTTTTTTATGGAGGATATAGGCGCGATATCGGAGGGCTTTATACTGGGAAGATAGTTCCGGGTTTTCAAGTTTTGTTATTTCCTCCAGGGAACGAAGTGCCTCTTGAAGTCGGCAGAAATTGGCGTTTAAAACAGCCTCCAGCGACTGACGATCTGACTCGCCTTTTCCTTGAAGTGAAGTTCCGACGTCATGCTCCGTTTCGCGGGCAGCAAGTCGTTCCGACCAGGAAAACTGCTGTGTCAGAATGGAAAAATCATGGCGAAATGATTTGAGTTCCGCAGTGGACTCTTTGTTGTCATAAACGAAGCGAACAACATCTTCAATCACACGAACGGCTTCCCGGGCACGATTAATCGCAGCGTCGAGAAGACGCCAAACAAGAATTTTCATTTGTTTTTCCATTATTTTTCCTTTTGAGAGGGATATTCATCGATCCGAATTTTAAACGAGCCCTGATTCCGTAGAGGGAGTGTACCGGGTAAATTTAATCGTAACTGGAGTGTCCCGCTCCGTTTTGGGGTGAAAATAAGGGCCTTGCCAATAGTGAAAACATTATCGACTGTCCATTGATTATCAATTGTATGATTATCAATTGCATGATTATCAATTGTATCCCCATGGGCAGACTCGTTTTCCTCTTGAGTGGAATCGATCATTCCTAGTAGTTGGCCCAAGGGCCTTCCATCGAAATAACGAAGGGTTATACCGTCTGGAGGACATGGGAGCATCTGACGCGGATCGTAGAGATTACAGAGACCTATGGCCCGTATTCGATACTGTTTTCCCTGTTCCAGATGAAAACCGGTATTCTGCCAGCCTCGAGTCGCAACAATATCCCGATCATTTTTTATACCAACAAGCTTCATCCCTTTTTTATGATCGATAACCATTTGATCGAATTGATAATCGACCTCAAAATAATGAATGAAATCGTACCAGTCCGATTGAAGTTCCTTCCATCTATCGGCATAGAGTTTGTAGAAGTCATGATTGGGGTGGTTGTTCATCATGAACCAGGGCATTTTACGAAACGCCGTCTTGTATTCCGGATGATTACTCAAAAAGAGAACGAACGCCCAACTCCAGGCGTATGTTTTTACACTTCGATAATCTTCCGGAACGATATTCATTATTTGGGCAATGGTTGGCGGCTCCTTTGTACGTAAAATACCGCGCAGAAGAGTCAGACGTTCGAATCCTGGAGTTACCAGTTCGGCGGAAGGGAGGGAATGAAGTTGTAATGTATGATCCTGCCAGCGATAGAGACCCAGATATTCGGCAATTCCTTCGGAGAACCAGCGCGGGGCCAATTCACCGAAAGCCTCGTACATAATCGAATGAATCAGTTCGTGAACCAGCAGAAAACGATTGTAATAAAAATTGTTCTGATCGATAATAAAGATACGATTTTTTAGAGAATATCCATTATCGAAATCAGGAGCATCGCGCAGAACGTTGAGAGCTTCGAACGATTTTCGGTTTCGGATAATAAAGGCGTCAATATTAACTTTTTCCAGATCGGACAATTCCAGTCGAAAATAGTGGCATATTTCCGGGAGCGCCGCATCCAGAATTTGTGGGATATCGGAACATTCAACCGTTTTTGGCAAATCGGTATAGAGGGTGAAATGATTTCCTTTAAAAGATTGAATTCCATATTGAGCCGCTTTTTCCGAATCAACGGGCGGAAAAAGCTGCCATTTCATACGACGTTGTTTCGCCTTTTTGAGAATGGCTTGACGTGTGGAATCTTCCTGTTGGTCCGGATCCCAATCGGCATACGAGCAGGACGATTCCAACAGGAAATAAAAAAGGAAAAAGACGAGTGGAATGATCAGATGCCATCTCGACTTTGTACGATAGATTATAAATTCTTTTGAATCCATTCGGCAATTTGAACGGCGTTTGTAGCCGCGCCTTTACGAAGATTATCACTGACACACCAGAAGGTCAAACTATTGGGAGCGGAAAAATCTTCCCGAATACGACCGACATACACTTCATCTGTATCATGGCAATTGAACGGCATAGGATACTCTCTAGCCTTCAGATTGTCCATTACAATAACACCGGGCATGGAGGCGAAGAGTTCACGTGCTTTCTCGACGGTGATTTTCTTCTCTGTTTCGACGGTTATACTTTCACTATGGCAATTGGAGACCGGAACACGAACGGCAGTTGGACAGACACGAATGGAATCGTCGCCAAGAATTTTACGCGTCTCGTACAGGAGCTTTAATTCTTCGGAGGTATAACCCTTCTCTTTTTCACTTCCAATTTGCGGAATACAATTGAACGCGATGGGATAGGGGAATGTTTCCATCTTGTACTCTTCGTTGGCTAGAGCTGCTTTTGTTCCATTGGTTAAATCCCGAATTCCGGCCATTCCGGCTCCGCTGGTCGCCTGATAGGTACTGACGATAACCCTTTTGACCTTTCCGAAATCATGAAGGGGTTTGAGGGCAACGACCATTTGCGTTGTCGAACAATTCGGACTGGAAATCAGTCCCTGATGTTTTCGAATATCCTCGGCGTTCACTTCCGGAATGACCAGTGGAACGGTCGGATCCATTCGCCAGTAACCACTTTCGTCAACAACAATACAGCCACGTTTACGAGCTTCCGGAACAAAGTCACGAGCAAGTTCATCCGGAGTACTGCCGATCACTAACTGAACATTGTCGAACGATTGCGGCTTGAGTTCTTCCACTGTAATCGACGTTCCATTAAAAGGTATTTGTTTGCCCGCGCTGCGGTGCGAGGCAAGAAACTTCATACTTTTATAGGGGAATTTCCGCTCTTCCAGCAGACGAATAATTAACGTTCCAACGGCACCAGTCGCACCGACAACAGCTACGGAATCGTACACGATTATACTCCTTTACAGAAAAAACTTCCAAATACAAACACTCCAACTACGTATGGAGAAAAATACGATCCTTTATTATCCCAAATTTACGGGAAGCGACAAGGAGGAACATTCAAATTTATTGTCATTACAAATTTGTCTCCTTGAAAAAGAGCGTTTTTACAATTTTGTTCGAGTGCAATAACAGGAACAATTTTTCGAAGATGTCAGTAGTCGGTTCCTTAAGACATTTCCTTAAGGCATGTTGAGGGTCTGGAATGACAGTCAGGAAACCGTTAAACAAAATATTTACTAATTTGGCACGCCCCTTGCAATTTGTTACGGTGTTTGTTTATAGAATACAAAAAATTTCAGGTATGAAAAGGAATTTATGAAAGGAGAAGTTATGGATACATTACCACATCATCGACGTTGGATCTTTTTTTTCTCTTGTGTGATAATCATTTCCATTATGGGACTTTTTTTCCCGGAAAAATCGGATCAATGGGGAGAGGTGTCCGGAATTAATGCGGCAGACGTTGCCTGGATGATCTCGGCTAGTGGGCTTGTTATGTTAATGACACCCGGTCTTTCCTTCTTCTATGGTGGTATGGTTCGGGCCAAAAATGTAATTTCAACCATGTTACAGAGCTTTATTGCTCTTGGTGTCGTTACTGTTATATGGTATGTTATCGGATTTAGTCTCTGTTTCGGAGACTCTCTTGGCGGTATTATTGGAGATCCACGAACATATTTTATGTTTCAAGGGGTAGGTTCGGCACCAAATCCTCGATTGGGTGCAACCATTCCGTTTGCCTTGTTCGCACTCTTTCAGTTGAAATTTGCTATTTTAACACCGGCATTAATCACCGGTTCTTTTGCGGAACGGGTTCATTTTTCCGGATATATGCTCTTTATGGCCTTTTTTTCCCTTTTTATCTACGCGCCTCTGGCACATATGACATGGCATCCGGATGGTCTTCTGAATGCCTGGGGGATTAAGGATTTTGCGGGAGGACTCGTTGTTCATGCCTCTTCCGGAGCCGCCGCACTAGCCGGGGCTCTTTTTTTCGGTCGACGAAAAAGTAAAAAACATCAGCCGGCCAATATTCCGTTTGTTCTTCTTGGGGCCGGACTGCTCTGGTTTGGATGGTTCGGATTTAATGCAGGTTCTTCGCTCCGGGCCGATGCCATAGCGGTTCGTGCTTTTATGATGACCGGAGTTGCTTCTGGAATTGCCATGCTTGCCTGGGTCTTCTTCGACTGTGTTCGTGGCCGCAAACCGTCCGCAATGGGAGCTAGTGTCGGAGCCGTTGTCGGATTGGTTGCCATTACCCCTTCTGCCGGCTGGGTTACCACGGGACAAAGCCTGTTTATCGGATGTTGTACCGCTATTTTATGTAATATTGCTGTTCACTGGAAGGATCAATCATCAATAGATGATGCGCTGGATGTTTTTCCGACCCATGGATTTGGTGGTGTTATCGGTACGATTTTCACCGGTGTTTTTGTTGAGGGGCTGATTATCGGGAATCTGGATGTTTTTCTGAAGCATATCGTTGCCGTAACAGGGGTCTGCATCTTCTCTTTTATCGGATCCTGGTTCCTTTATTACCTGACCAATAAAATGATTCCCCTGCGAGTCTCCAGTGCAAGTGAAGATATCGGACTTGATGAAAGTCAGCATAGTGAACATTATATGATTCCAATCGAAGATGAACCAGTAGATTTTCATAGTAACGCGAACTGATATTGTCTCCTGCTTTATGGTAAAAGGGAACTGTTATGGAAAGAGAAATAGAGCCTCTTGCTCTTCCTTTCAAAAGAGGTACACTATATTTTAAGTTGGTCGGGAAACCGGTGTTTCCGATCGAGTGTATCAAAAACCAATGATCCCCTGGAAAGGATGAACAAATGTCTTTACAAGTAGTTCGGGAAACGAATATTCCCGGGATGACCCCCAAACGTGGAAAAGTTCGTGATGTATACGATTTTGGTGATACGGTTCTATTGGTCAGTTCGGATAGAATCAGTGCCTTCGACTGGATTCTTCCTAGTTGTATTCCGGATAAAGGGAAAGTTTTGACACAAACGGCGGCCTGGTGGTTTGAAACACTTGGAGTTAAAAACCATCTGATAACGATTGATGTCGATAAAATTCCTTTTCCCGCAGGAACGGATAAATCGCAATTTGCCGGTCGTTCCACCTATAGTCATAAAACAAAAGTATTTCCTATCGAATGTATTGTTCGTGGATATCTCTCCGGATCGGGCTGGAAGGGGTATCAACAAAATGGCGAAGTCTGTGGAATAAAACTCCCGGCAGGTCTGGTTGAAAGTGACCGTCTGCCCGAACCTGTTTTTACACCGACGACAAAAGCTGAAACAGGGCACGATATGAATATCTCCTTCTCCGAAATGGCTAATCAGATCGGAAGTCAGGAAGCGGAAACACTTCGTTCTTTATCGTTGGATATCTATCGACGTGGAGCGGAACGCGCCTTGAAAAAAGGAATTATTATTGCTGATACAAAATTTGAATTCGGTCTGTTCAATAATGAAATTATCTTGATCGACGAGGTTATGACGCCGGATAGTTCCCGATTTTGGCCTTTAAGCGCCTATAAACCTGGTCAGGGACAACCTTCGTTCGATAAACAGTTCGTTCGTGATTGGCTTCTGGCTTCTACTTGGGATCGGAATTCCACGCCCCCGCAATTGCCTGATGATATTATTGTAAAAACACGAGATAAATATGTTGAAGCCTTCGAAAAATTAACCGGTCGAAAATTAATTTGACTTCAAGGGAAAACTGGATATTGTTTAAACTGCACATGGCAATAAATAATCGACAAATAATCGACGATTGTTTTATGGTTTTATGGAATGAACCGTCTTTAGAGTTCATTAGAGTTCAATTTATATAGAGGGTGACCTTCACTCCAGGTCGTTTTGTCACCTGCTTTTAACATTGTTTTCTTCAATAACAGGCTTGTTTTTCATAAAGAGATGGACCGAATGTTCGTGTCTCCGGGGAAACAGGCTCCTTCATACTTGTAACATACTTGTAAAGTTGTGCCCTTAACAGGGACAATGTATTTTCTAAAAAACGGTCTTTTTACAGGAAAAGAACTTGAATCACAACTATCCATCGGATAAAATATGGATAAAACATGTTATCGATCAATTGAAATATCGAAACGATATAATCAGATAACGGAGTATTGTTATGATCGTAAATTTAAATCAAGACAGGTTTTAGAAGAACATTCGGAAAGGTGGTATATTTTAGGTATAATACAATTGGTATACACTAAAAGAGATTAAACAAATAACACAAGATACGTTATTTTAAAAAATTTTTTAAGGAGAGATGATGTTTCGGCAAATTCTGTTTTTTGTATTGATATTGATACCAGGAATTCTGGCGGGAGAAGAAGGTCAAAAAAAATATTTTGAAAAACCAAATATTATTTTTATATTGGCGGATGATCTTGGTTATGGCGATTTGAGTACCTATGGACAAACCCGATTTCAGACCCCTAATATTGATCGTCTGGCCCGAGAAGGTATGAAATTTACCCAAATGTATGCGGGCTGTACCGTATGTGCACCTTCCCGATGTTCCTTAATGACAGGGTATCATACAGGACATACCTATATTCGGGGCAATGGTATGGGGCAGCCATTTGGTGATACCCCTATTCCCGAATCGACGGTTACCCTGCCGAAGTTATTAAGGCAGGCGGGTTATAAAGTGGGAGTTTTCGGGAAATGGGGGCTCGGTTGCGTTGGGAATTCCGGGGATCCCAATCTGCAAGGAGTCGATCATTTCTTCGGCTATTATTCTCAACGTGATGCCCATAATTATTATCCATACTATCTTCACGATAACGGTCAAAAAATAGATCTGAAGGGTAAAACCTATTCCCATTCCTTAATTATGGATAAAGGTCTTCAGTTTATTCGGGATAATAGTAAAACACAATTCTGCTGTTTCTTTACGGTAACAATCCCACATGCGGCCATGCAGGTTCCAGAACAGGACATGATTCAGTGGCGTCAAAAGTTTCCGCAGTTTGAATCCGTAATCGGACGTTATTCCTTTAATACGGAAGTACGTAATCCCGTAGCGGCTTTTCCGGCTATGGTTACGAAACTTGATTCCGATGTTGGAAGAATACTGTCTCTTTTGAACGAGTTGAAGATAGACGAAAAAACCATTGTCATGTTCTCCAGCGATAATGGTCCCCATCATGAAGGGGGACACAGGAGCGATTACTTTAATTCCAATGGTCCTTTTTCCGGATATAAACGTGATTTATATGAAGGAGGTATTCGTGAACCATTTCTCGTTCGCTGGCCCCAAGGAATTAAGCCCGGATCGATTACCAATCATGTCGCCGCTTTCTGGGATATTCTACCAACCTTTATGGAACTGACTATAGGAAAAACACCACAGGGTCTCGATGGTATCAGTTTTGTTCCCACACTCCTTGGTAAAGATAAAATTCAAGAACAACACAAATTCCTCTATTGGGAATTCCATGAACAGGGAGGAAAACGAGCCGTTCGTTTCGATCACTGGAAGGCTATTCAATTGAATGTAAACAAACAACCGAATGGCCCCGTCCTTCTCTTCGATATCGACCACGATCCCGGTGAAGAAAAAGATTTGGCATCTCAATACCCGGAACTTGTGGAGAAGGCCAAAAAACTGTTTCAGTCGGAACATACGCCCAATGAACATTGGAACTTTACCGTTCCACAAGCCACTCAAACCAATCAGCAAAAAAAGAACCAATCCAAGGTCAAACGTCCCAATATATTTTTCTTCTTCGCGGACGATTGGGGGAAATATGCCAGTATTCATCGTGAAAATAAAATCAATGATTGTTTTAAAACGCCAGCCTTCGATAGTTTGGCTCAAGAAGGTGTTCGATTCACCAATGCCCATGTAAATGCTCCTACTTGTACCGCTTCGCGCAGTTCCCTTTTTTCCGGCCAGTATTTTTATCGAACCGGTTTTGGTGCCTTCCTCTATGCCAAACAATGGGATGATTCCATACCGACTTTTCCTCTCCTCCTGGAAAAATCAGGATACCATTTTGGTTTTTCCAATAAAGGCTGGGGACCCGGCTCTCCGGCCAATCAACCCTTGGGTGGAAAACGTAATCAATATCAAAAATGTGGAGCGCGGTTCAATCAATTTTCTCAAAACGTAACAAAAATGGTTGAGGAGGGGAAATCAATTGAGGAAGCCCGGCAGATCCTTTATGACGAGGTCCTCGGAAACTTCGACGACTTTTTGGCCAAACGAAAACAAGATCAGCCGTTCTGCTATTATTTTGGTCCGACCAATACCCATCGCGATTGGATAAAAGGTTCCGGTAAAACATTATGGAATATAAATCCGGATACACTTCAGGGGAGATTACCCGCATTCATTCCTGATGTTCCTGAAATTCGGGAAGATATTGCCGATTATTTGGGAGAAGTCGCTGCCATGGACGCCGTTTTAGCCCTTTTTGTCAAAAAACTTAAAGCGATGGGTGAATTGGATAATACCGTAATTGTCGTTAGTGGCGATCATGGCATTCCCGGTTTTCCACGTGCCAAATCGAATCTCTATGATATAGGGACCAAGGTGGCTCTTCTTGTTCGCTGGGGAAAAAATATCAAGAGAAATCGTGAAATTACCGATTTCGTCAGTTTAATGGATCTTGCGCCGACCTTTTTGGAAATAGCCGGACTTCCGGTTCCCAATTGTATGACCGGAAATAGTATTCTTCCCCTTTTGAAATCGGATCAAGATGGTCGAATCGATCCGGCTCGCGATTACGTTGTTACAGGACGCGAACGTCATTTTATGACAGCCCGACCCGGTAATTTTTCCTATCCGTCTCGTGCACTTCAGACGGATGATTATCTTTATATCCGCAATTTCCGTCCGGAACTTGCTCCGGAAGGAGACCCTATACCTCTCAAAAAGGAAAACATCAAACCGAATAAAGGAGATACGGATCTCTATGGCAGTCCCTATGCTGATATGGATGGCGGTCCCACAAAAACCTGGCTCTTAAATCATTATTTTGATCCTCAATGGCAGAACGAAATAAATATGGCGTTTGGTTATCGACCAGCCGAAGAACTGTATGATCTCAAAAACGATCCGGATTGTTTGAACAATCTTGCCCTTGAATCCAATCGGGATAAAATTCGTATAGAATATGGAAATCGATTGACAACGATCCTCAAACAGACTCGGGACCCTCGAATGACAGACGATGTTTGTATTTTCGATACACCAATATTTACAGATCAATGGTCCAAATGGCGTATTCCTTCTCCAGAGGATTTACGCTCTCTGGAGGAATCACAGAATAAATAGTTTAGTAACCATTCATGAACGATTTTGGAACCATGGATATCACGGATAAACGGAGATAGTCTGCCGTAAAATACAATATTTTATAATAACAAACTAAACATTTTTATCTATACTCAAGATCGTTATAAAAGTCGATTTTTCAAAACAGGCGAGACGCCTGTTTTGGAGGAGGTGGACGAGACGTCCGCGCTCCCAGGAAATGCCGAATTATAACGTCGTACTGTATATTATAATAAACAATTTTATCATAAAAAAGTTTGTTTGCCAAAAACTATTCGTGAACGGTTACATAGTATAGAATAAATTATTCTTCTTCCGTACAATAGTTAAAATCGAGGACCAATGTTGTAATATCATCAGATTGGGGAGCTTTACCGCGCCAGTTTTTTAACGCTTGATAAACGTTGTCTACCAAAACACTCTGAATCATTTTTTTCTCCGCATTGATATTGAGTGTATCTTCCAACTGTTTTTCACCAAATTGATTACCATCCTCGTTCATGGCTTCGGTCACACCATCCGTATAGAAGAAGAGACGTTCCCCAGGTTCTAATTGAATCTCCGATTGTTCATAACTTGCTTCTTCGAAACTAGCGAGCATGAACCCCCCTTCTGACTGAAGCCATTCGTATTTTTTATTTTTCTTCCGGAAAAGAGGGGGATTATGGCCGGCACTAACACAGGTAAAGATACCGGTTTTTGTATCCAAAATACCGATAAACGCAGTGACAAACATTCCTTCCTTGTTGTTTTCACAGAGATGGGCATTGACCTGTGTAATAGCGGTTTTTAACACGATTCCGGGCTTGACCTGATTATTTATTAATGTTTTGGCAGTCATCATGAACAGAGCAGCCGGAATTCCTTTTCCAGAAACATCGGCGATAACGACAACCAAGTGGGTGGAATCCATCAGGAAGAAATCATAAAAATCGCCGCCAACCTCCTTCGCAGTCTCCATACGCGCATAGATATTGAATTCTTTACGCCAGGGAAATGGAGGAAAAACGTTGGGGAGTGCGGAGATCTGAATCGATCGTGCCGCCTCCAATTCCTTGTCGATTCGAGCGGCCGTTGCCGCAATGGAGACCTTTAAAGCCATTACCGTTTTATTGATACCTTCCGATAACTGTTTGAACTCCTGACTCGTTGTTACTTGAACCTTTTCCTCCAGATCCCCTTCCGTTATCTTTTTGAGCGAACGATTGACCTGGTGAATTCCAACAATAACAATTTTCTGAACCAATAACGAAACCAACGCAAATACTATACAAAATAGAATTATATACAGTAAAGACAGTTCCAATAACATTTCATTACGGTCAAAATACAATTCATGATTGGGGAGTAGTCCCAAAATAAAATAGGGGCCATATTTTTCATAACAACAGAGGTACTTTATTCCTTCCATTTTCGTAAAGAATTGTCCCTGGTTGCCCTTAATATCCAATAGAGAAATTCCATACGTCTCAATGGGGTTGTTAATTCGACCTGTATCAATCGAACTGAGAATCTTCCCTTTAAGATCACAAATTACAATTTTACCATCGTGACCGATACGCAGTCCGGCCGCTATATTATTGATGCCTGTGATCTGTTTGGTTTCCTCCAAACGACTCGGTTGATATCCGATTTGAAGGATTCCCGGCTTGTCCAAACGACCCATTCCTGTATATTGGAATAATTTCCTTTTCGAACCGTTATATTGGACCGGCTGAACCAGGACGAATAAAGGATCGTTTATCGCCTGCATAAAAGCTGCCGATTGCGGACTCGATTTCATATTGTAGCCGGTATAACTTGCCGGATATGTTGCAATTAATATACCTTTTTCGTCCGAAACGTGCAGTTCATCCACACCCAGTTTTTTGGCAATCTCCTCCATTTGTGATGCCGATTCCAAAAGTTCCGGACTATATTTAATCATTAAAGCAAATGAACGCAACTTCGCGATTGCGTCATCCGCAACCATTTGCTCGACCAAACGATAGTTTTTATCATTGACCTGTAATTGCTTTTTGGCATCCTGTATTTTTGTGACTATCATTCGTTCCGCATTTTTATTCGCCTGCCGGGTCTGCATATTAAAAGAAACGAAAAACTTTATGATAAAAGTAAAAACAACACAGATGGTTAACCAGGTAAAAAATAATTTTCGGATGGTAAACGTTTTTTCTTTTTGATCAGGCATAATGTAAATCCAATTGGGATCGTTTTATCAGAAATTAAAAGGTTAGCCTTAAAATATGCTACGCAATAAATATGTTATACTCAAGGTCGTTATAAAAGTCAAATTTTCAAAACAGGCGAGACGCCTTGGGAGTATGCGGACGAGACGGCCGCGCTCCCGGGAAATGCCGAATTTATAACGTCGTACAGTATACACACTGTATACAAGATTCGTTTTTGAAACTGCAAATAAATTCAGAAGTCTATCGTTTAAAAACATGTAACTACAGATATCATTTTCTAAAAACAATCTGTAGTTACGAATCATTCTTTTATTCATTGAACATATTAAAAGACAGATTTTGGAGCATTAAACATGTTTCGTGGCACAACACTTCCGCCGGGCGACATCCCGGCAGGTCCCATATTTCCCCTGGGCGACATCCCGGCAGGTCCCATATTTCCCCTGGGTGACATACCGGCAGGTCCCATACCATTATTATTCTGGTTGAAACCACCCATCATGGATTGAAGAGCCGGTATTTTTTCATAGGGAATATTCCATAGACGGACAATACCATCCGCATAACCGGCAATCAATGTTTTTCCATCGGGAGAAAGGGCAATAGTATTGACACCAACAACAGGATTGGTAACTTCGAAACGCGCAATTTCAATTCCTTTTGCCTTGCTTTTCGGGCGTTTTAGAGGGACGGATTTTTTCTTCTTTTGATCCATTTGAGCATTTGGTCCCATTTGTCCATCACTTCCAGACATTCCCGACATATCTGACATACCAGGGGCGGGTGATCCCATCATAGGTTCCTGCATTCCCATACTGTAATCGGCTTCGGAACGTGACATACCCATATCGGCTCCCATGCCCATTCCTTTGTTTCCAGCCATACTCCCGGCTCCCATTTGACCCGTTCCGGAGTCCTGTGAAGGCAACCAGAAACGAATGGTTCCGTCATCGGCACATGTAATGACAATCGATCCCAGGAAAATAGCCTTGCGTACAGAACCTGTATGTCCGATAAACCGACATAGTTCAAAACCTGCAGTTTCGGCAGCTTTTTTTGCGGCTTCGTCCGCGGGAGAAGCCGCAGGCGTCTTGGCCGTCATGGCAGGGGACGCCATACCAGACATTCCCGCCATTCCAGACATACCAGACATACCAGAGGAAGACATTTCAGGTCCCATTCCATCGGAAGGCATTCCTGTATTCCTGCCGGAGTTGGCCGCCGCTCCTGACAGTGCCCAGAGTCGGGCCGTTTTATCTCGACTAGCGGTCAGTATATATTGACCACTATAGTCAAACGTAGCGGAAAAAATACGATCGGTATGTCCGGAACAGGCTAAAACTTCTTCACCAGTTATCATACTCCAAACCCGTGCGACCAGATCACCACCGGCAGAAACCAGATATTGACCATCGGTTGTGAAATTCACATCATAAACAGGAGCAGCATGACCGGAAAAAATATTTAACCGCTTTACTGTGGATAAATTCCAGAAATAGATTTTTCCATCGTTACAACCGCCCGCGACATAGGTTCCAGTGGGATCAACGGCCAAAGACCACATACGATCCTTCGCACCGTGATAGACCTTCGTATTTTTACCGGATTGAATATTCCAGAGGCAGATGACACTATCATAACTGGAAGTCATGGCCAATTTATTATCCGGGAAGATAAAGGTATCGGTCACGCCCTGTTTATGCCGTGCATCGTCCTGTAAAATACGAACAGTCTTTTTATCTGACAGATTCCAGACGTGTGCCGTCTTGTCCATACTTCCGGAAACGACATACTTTCCATCAGGAGATACGGCCAGAGATGTAATGGCATCGAAATGTTTGTCATATTTTCCGGCCGTTCCCCCCTGATTTTTTTCAATATAGGGAGGAAAGACCATCATTTTTCGAGGATCCGATTGTAAAAAGGGGAGGACGCCAAAATACTGGGCAGGCTCTTCTGCTTCTTCTGTACTTGTATTTGTCTCTAATTTAGTTTCTTTTTCCGCCTGTTCGGTCAATGCTTTTTTGAAAATATCAAATAAAGCCGGGACCGGTTCCGGTTCCTTCTCTTTGGAATTTGGTTTCTCTGTCTGTGCCCGAGCCGCTTCCGCCGCCAGGAGAATTACGAGAATTGCCAGGAACGGCAGAATGCCGTAAAGAAAAGGATGTAAAATCGAAAAAACGTTCTTCAATCTTCCAATTCTGGTTTTCATTATCAAGTCTCCAATTTTATTTTACACCAGGACGCATAGCTTCTTCCATGGAATCGATATATTGACGCAGACGTTCATTTTCATCGTCAATATCCTTGTATTTCAACATATTTTCGACCCGTTTCAGAAGCTCCGTTTTATTGACCGGTTTACTCAAATAATCGTCACAACCCGCCGCTATAGCTCGTTCTATATCACCCAATTCACTCAAAGCCGTAACCATTAAGATCATGGTTCTCTGTTTACCGGGTGTTTTCTTTAACATTTCACATACTTCAAAACCACTCAAACGCGGCATCATTACATCCAACAGAATTAAGTCCGGTTTGAACGACGATACCTTCTCCAGGGTTTCCATGCCATCCCTGGCAAATTCAATTTCATAATCAAGACCGGATAAATACGCATCCAGTAACTCCTGATTGACATTATTATCATCGGCAATTAATATACGACTTTTTCGGTCTTCACTCTTTTTGCCATTTACCATGACCATTTTACCCCTCGATTATTGATCTTTTTTCTCGTCTTCCGACTGATATTTTTTGATCTCTTCGGCAAAACGTGCCTGTTGCGCCTTCATGAGAGCCTCTTCCGCTTCCTCGCGACGCCCGGTACGAATGGCCAGGACACTAAAAGCCGTATAATAAAAAGGATCGTTTTCTTCCAATTCACAGGCACGATGCATTTCCGACATGACCTCTTCCGTCATGCCCTGTCGATCATAAAAGACCGCCAAGGCCAAATGGGCCAAACCATAGTCCGGGAACTGCTCCGTTAAACGTTTGAGTTCCGTAATCGACTTGTCCAAATTACCCGCACGTTGTATGTCGATACATTCGTCATACCATGCTTCTTTTGTTTTCTCTGCCATAGTCCTGTTTTCTAATTATCTGTTGATTCCGTTTGTGGTTTTAAATTTAACTTCGTTTACACCTTGTAATTATTACAACGCCCGCCGGATAATACGGCGCGATGCCCCATAAACAGGTTTGTGTATTTCCTGCTTCTTGGATTCCTCGTTATCGTCCGGACGCGTATAGGCTTCAAAATTTTCCAGTTCAATTCGCTTTAACAAACGATTGATCCGCTTCTCTATTCGCGTCAATTCGATCCCTTCTTCGGAAGAGACCAAGGTAATTGCCACTCCTTCGCGTCCCATACGTCCGGTTCGACCGACCCGATGAACGTAATCGTCACAAAACTGTGGTATATCATAATTGATAATATGGGAAATTCCCGAAATATCAATACCACGGCCAATAACATCTGTCGCTACTAAAATACGAACACGACCTTTACGGAATTTCTGCATGATATCGTCACGTGCTTCCTGGGTCATATCACCATGAATCATTCCCGTATCCGGCAATAAACGCTTTAAATGACTTCCAATACGATCAACGGCTCTTTTCGTTCGGCAGAAAACAATGGCCTGACGCGGTTGCTCCTTCTCCAATAAACGAATTAAAGCATCGAATTTACGCTCCTTGTCTACCGAAATATAATACTGTTCTATCGTATCCGCCGAAATCTCTTTTTCACTAAAATCGTACTGCTCCGGATTGTGCATATAACGGAACGCCAGATGTACCACCGGTTCCGGTAACGTTGCACTGAATAATAAAGTCTGCCGCGACTTCGGTGTCTGTTTCAATATTTTTTCGATATCCGGACGGAATCCAATATCCAACATACGATCGGCTTCGTCGAGAACCACCCAATGGAGTTCCGAAAAAATCAAAGCGTGTCGATTCACCAAGTCGATAATTCGTCCTGGAGTTCCAATAACAATATCCACACCTTCATGTAATTTTTGAATCTGACTGGCAATGGGTTTCCCGCCATAGACGGCAACGGAATTATAATCACGTCCATTGAGTAATTTCACAGCTTCGTCACGAACCTGAACCGCTAATTCCCGAGTCGGTACAATAATCAAAGCAACAGGATTGTTACCCGGACCACATTTTTCCACTTGCTCGATAATCGGAATCAAAAAAGCGGCAGTTTTTCCGGTTCCCGTCTTTGCTTGACCTATTAGGTCCACTCCGGCCATAACCCGTGCAATTGTGCCTTTCTGAACCGGCGTCGGCTCTTCATAGCCAGCATCCTCCAGGGATGCCCGCATGATGGACGATAGGTTGAGTTCGTCAAAGCCCGATTTTTTTGTATTTTTTTCTATCGACTTCGATATCTTCGCTTGACCATTACTCTTGTATCGCGACGCCCCTGCTACTTCCGAATCGTTATGCTCCGAATCGTTATATTCCGACTTGTAAATGTCAGATTCAGAATCGGATTCCACAACTGTGTTGTCCCTACGTTCTGGAATCACAGTCTTTTTACGTTGATCATACTCCTCTTTTTTCGAACCAGCCTGTTTTCCGGCCACAATTGGTTTTTCGCCGACCGCCTGTTCCTTAACAACCGTCTGTTCCCTGTCTACCGCTTGTTCCCCGGAACCCGTTATGGGAGTGTCCAAAACAGCTTCCAAAAATTGCCATAAAATATCTTCCGTGGACAAGGTTTTCGTTCGAAAAACCAAGTCGATTTTTTTCGGAGAATCACCGCGATGGCGCAAAAACTTCCGCAGTCGCGAACGCAAATATTGCATTTTAAACGGATCGTTTTTCGACGTCTGCTTCGATATGTCGTGCGTTTGTGTTTTCGACGGAGCCGTATCGGAACCTTCCGAATCCGACTCAATAACGATTTTTGATGCGGGCGGAATCTTTTTGTGAACGACTTTCTTTCCTTTTGGGACGGAAGTGGTTGTTTTATCTGATTCCTTTTCCGAACTTTTAACATCGGTGGAAATTACAGCATTATCGTTGTGACTCTTTTTTTTGTTCTTCTTTTTTGGTTGTGTTTTTGAAGATTTATTTTGATCTTCATAATCCGGTTCATCGGCTTTTGCCAATAAAGCGCGAATAAAATCATCTTCTTCATTATCTTGTAAAGGCCGTCCATAACTCGGAAGAGTTAAATCGTCCTCCTGAACGCCACTGAACGACGAATGGTTGACATTATCCGTTTTTACGTTTCGATGATTAAATCGATCAGCGGCATAATAGTCATTCGAGGAAGTGTCGTTAACGGCAGATAACGTGGAAGGGAGATGTGGCTCCCTTGTCGTTTTTCCACTTTTTCTTTTTTTATTCCTGGAAGGAATAATAGCTTCCGGTTGTACTTCGTCGTCAACCTCGTCCCAATTAAACTTTGGAGCGAAATCACGACCATTTTTTTTCCCGGATTTTCCGCGTCGCGCGGATTTTTTTCCTTTAAAATCGTCTGACAATACTCGTTCTCAATTCTTTTCTTTTTCGAGGCTCTTGTCTCTATGGAATATTGGTCTGATAACCGATTCCTTAATGTATGGTCGGGAAATATCAGCAGGCGCTATACCTGCATTCCCCGAATATGGACAGTATGTCCGTATTTTGTCATTAAGACATCATTAGAAGACCGCCATTTTTTGGAGAGCATCGAATCTCTTTTGAATTTGATCAAAAGAGATATCGCATAAACGCTCCAAAGAAAACCCTTCGACACAAAACGCGGCCGTAACAGCAGCATTTGCAAGAGCCTTTTTCATATCAATTTTACCTTCAAGGTCCATACGGGCGAGGCACCCCATTAAGGCACCTGCAAAAGAGTCACCCGCACCTGTCGGATCGGTCAGATGCTCTAGTGGATAGGCTGGTACAATGGCCATATCGTTTTCGTTAATATAAAGAGCGCCATGCTCCCCCTTTTTAACAATGACGAATTTTGGTCCCATTTTCAAAACCGCTTTTCCCGCCGTAATACAATTTGATTCTCCGGTTAATAGTTTGACTTCTCCGTCATTTAATATCATCCCATCAATCTGTTTCATTAGTTTTAAAAGATCCGGCTTGGTATTATTGATATAAAAGTCCATGGTATCCGCAATAACCAGTTTAGGCCGTTGATTTAGTTTGGATAGTAAATCCAAATGACTCCATGGTCCACCATTGGCCAAAAACACATATTGCGCGTCTCTATAGGATTCGGGAACTAAAGGCTCCCAAGCTTCCCCCATGACATTCAACTGAATATCCCGCGTTTCGCGTTCGTTCATATTATCAAAATAACGTCCGGACCAATAAAGTGTCTTCGCGCCTTTACGTACTTCCAGACCATTAAGATCGATGTTTTTTTCACGAAGAATGGCACTATCCGAATCGCGCCAGTCGTCGCCGACAACGCCAAGCAATTTAACTTCCGTAAAGAATGATGCGGCTACGGCAGCATATACCCCAGACCCCCCTAACACTCGTTCCCGTTTGTCAAATGGTGTTTCGATTGAATCGTAGGCCGCAGAGCCCAATACTAAAAGTGACATGTATTACTCTCTTTATTTGTCTTTTTACAATCTTGTCCGATCCTTGTTTGCTAACAAAGAACACTTTATCATATTACAGTATAACCGTAAATAGTTGTTTTTGCAACTCCTTAACATGGAAAAAAGCCTTTTTCCAGAAATAAGCGGAGCAATTTTTATATTTTTTCCGAATTCACAAGGAAAAGACCTATTCCATTAAAGAGATCTATTGTTTGTTTCCTCCTTTTTGTGCGGAGGTATAATTTTAAATAGATTAAATACAGAAGTAATAAATACGTACAATAGTAACATATATAACATAAAAAGAAATTATAAGGAATTATCATGATAAATCGGAATATATTGGCAGTCGTATTGGCGGGAGGAAAAGGAGAACGTCTTGAACCTTTAACCCGGGATAGGGCAAAACCCGCCGTTCCTTTTGGCGGTCAATATCGTATTATCGACTTTACCCTGTCAAACTGTCTTAATAGCGGTATTCGAAAAATTTTATTATTGACACAATATAAATCTTTTAGTTTGGCCTGTCATCTCTCAAAAGGATGGTCCCGTTTCTTTTGCCAGGAATTGGGTGAACATCTTGATTTATTGCCTCCACAGCAACGTATTGATGATCGTTGGTATCATGGTACCGCCGATGCTGTCTATCAAAATATTTACTCGATAGAAAAAGAAGAACCGGAATACATTATAATATTGGCCGGAGATCATATCTATAAAATGAACTATGATAAAATGCTGGAATTTCATCTGGAACATTCAGCCGACTTGACAATATCCACACTCCCACTGCCCTGCCATCGGGCAAGCCGTCAATTTGGAGTTATGGAAGTCGAGTCAGATGGAAAAGTCATTGGTTTCGAAGAAAAACCGGAATGCCCGAAACCTGTTCCCAATAATCCGGAACAGTGCCTTGCATCCATGGGTATCTATATTTTTAGTGCGTCTTTTCTTTTCGAAGAATTATGCCGCGACGCAACCCTTTTTGGAAGTCGTCATGATTTCGGAAACGATATCATACCGCGCGTAATTAAAACAAATCGTGTTTATGCTTTTCCATTTTATGACAAAAAGAGCCAACAGGCAGCCTATTGGCGCGATGTCGGTACACTTGATGCCTATTATGAAGCTAATATGGACCTTGTTAGTATCGAACCACAATTGAATATATATGATCAAAATTGGCCAATCTTCACAAATCAGCCACATTTACCCCCTCCGAAATTCATTTTATCGGAGAATGATCGAAGTGGTCTGGCAATGGATAGTATTGTCTGTAATGGTTCCATTATTTCCGGGGGAAGTGTTCGACATTCCATATTGGGACATGACGTCCGAATCGACTGCTTTACCAGTGTGGAAGATTCCATTTTATTTTCCGGAGTCTCTGTGGGGAAAAAAGTTTGTATTCGCCGGGCCATTATTGAGAAAAATGTTCATATTCCTGATAATTGGACAATTGGAGTGGACCAGGAACAGGATCGGGCCCGAGGATTCCATCGAACGAATAGCGGTTTGACAATCATCCCCAATATCTAAAAGATGTTTCAAAAGACATCTAATATTTATAGATCTGCATTTTGTAGAGAAAAACAGTCAGTACCTGATTTTGTCGGAGAATATTTGTTTGTAACCATTCACGAACGATTTTGGAACCACGGATATCACGGATAAACAGAGATAGTTTGCCGTAAAATACAAGATTTTACAATAACAAAAAAACATTTGTAACCATTCACGAACGATTTTGGAACCACGGATATCACGGATAAACAGAGATAGTTTGCCGTAAAA
>CAYUAP010000049.1:0-34494 GCA_964442735.1 uncultured Planctomycetaceae bacterium
TGTGAACGGTTACATATTTATCCGTTGTTTCACTTTATATCCGTGAACGGTTACAAATTTATTCGCTGTTACAGTTACAATCGGTGAAAGTCCCGCTGGGAAAGTACAGGTGGATTAATCGGAAACTATTCTCCTTTTTCAACTTTGACAAAAACATGTGAAGAAACAGGACAGTTGTTCTGGTCGGTATGACTGGCACGAACGATATAATGGCCGGGCTTCGAAAAGGAATGTACGACTGTTCCATAACCGATTGGGTTCGCTTTATTCAATCGATAAATATCCATTCCCTTCGTTC
Source organism: uncultured Planctomycetaceae bacterium (assembly GCA_964442735.1). Classification (GTDB taxonomy): domain Bacteria; phylum Planctomycetota; class Planctomycetia; order Pirellulales; family Thermoguttaceae; genus JAUNBG01. The sequence continues at coordinate 299 of CAYUAP010000049.1, forward strand.
CGGAAGGGGAGTTTGCCGTTTTTATTTGTAGTTCTTCCGCCGGATCGGTCGAGATGGTTTGAACAACAGGAGTTCCGTCTCCGAAGTCAATAGACACTTTTCCCGTTTTAGAACGAAAACACCGAACAAAAAACGTGACGGAAGTTCCCGTCTTAATATTAAATGAAGGTGCGTAATTCAGATGCATCACCGCAGGATAGTCCCAGAGATTTTTTTGGGGCCGTGGAGCTTTCGGATCGAAAACAAGAACAGTGGCTTCATCATATTCGATGTTCCCTTTGGAATCAGATATTTTCAAGATTTCACTGTAGAACCCGGGCCGGTCGTAACATACTTCAACCGTTTTCCCATTGGATGTTTTCCCATTGGATAGAATCCATTGCCAGGAAGCAACTTCCCCTTCCGCAGACCATGAAAGTGTTCCATCCAGAACAACAGGCTTGCCAATGACAGTAACCTGACGCGGCCGTGCATTGGCAATTAACTTGGGATGGTATTCATTCAAATAGGCTTCCCAAACGTGTGGCCATGGAATAATTTCCCCCAGTTTACCCGAAGGCTGAATGGCATCAATTTCGAAATGGAGATGGGACCAGCCTCCACTCGCCCCTTCTTTTCCGAGAATGCCAATACGATCACCGATATTAACGTAGTCACCAGGCTTGACGTAAATTTTCTTGAGATGTGAATAGCGATATAACCATCCCCGTCCGTCAAGAATATAGATAACATCATAACGTTTGAAAGTACCGACCAAAGATTCAAATTCCGGAAGTACATTTCCTTCAGCAGAGAGAACAAGCCCTTCCGCTGCCGCAACGACATCCACAAGCCCTTCCGAACCACCGATGTCAAGGCTCGAATGATAGGCGATTTTGCGCCCGGGCAGGTCGCCTGTCCCATAGATGCAAATCTCGTTGAGCATTTGATTGGCAGTACACATCATTTTTTGGCGAACAGGCCAGACAAAGGTGCCGGGAACGGTTTTCGGCGTTCCCTTCGGCCAGAGTCTAATACGGGCATCCTTCTCCAACGCGCGCGAGTACGCGCCCATATTGATCGCATTGACCCGATCCAATGATCCAATTGCCGGACAGTCAAGATCTATGTTGCTAACAGTGATCGGACGGTTGTAAAGACCACAACCAACGCCGATTGATTCGCCATTGACAATCAGTCGGATAAACGCCGAACGAATTGCTCCTACTATCGGATCAATTTTTTCCTCAACACCGATTAGAGTTATTGTTGCAGTTTCACCGTTATTGAGCCTGGCCGTTACCGTTTCGCCCGCATTTAAATCGACCGTTGTCTCCCTATGCGGAATAGTCGGAGGGAATTTGTACTTTTTTGCAAGTTCCGGCGTAATGTCGGGAAATACCGATTCCTGACCTTGAAATATTCCCGGCATAAATAGAATGATTAGAACGAGAACGAGTCTTGATATTTTCATTTGTGATTGTACCTCTTTGGTAATATGATTGTACCTCTTTGGTAAATAGAACACAGTGTTTCGTATTGTCTGCCGTCGTCGTGGCGTCCGATGTCCTGTCCAATGTCCTGTCCGAGGACAACCATTCACAGCGATTTTCCGCTAATGACACGAAACGGTCTTTATTCCTTTTTTCTCAATTTTTCTCAATTTTCCTTGCCCTGAATAATACTCAAGAGGCGCGGAGAGAGTATTTTACGCGAGTCGTCATCTACAAGACTAAATCTGTTGCCATCGTTGGGGGTACTGAGATAGTTCCAAACACTATAGGGTATTTTGTTTTCCTTTAAGAGGGAGATAACATCCTGCATCCAGTTTTCCCGAAATTCCAAGCGGCAGTGACGAATCGTTCCAAATTCGCCACACCAGAGAATTTTGTCCGGATGGTCCTTCGCGAAATCGAATGCGGGCTGTAACTGTTTGCGAATCCATTCTTTATCTATTCGGTTTATATTCGGATAGGGGTTTTTTGAGCCGTAAACGAACCGCTGAAAATCACGATAGGGCTCAATATCGGAAGGATAGGCCATATTACGGTTATAATAGAGAGGCGCTGCCTGAAGAACTCCACGTTGATGGGTAAATTCGAAGGGACCGTAAAAATGAAAGGTGTAGATTATATTATCGTCTTCATATAAATGGAGGTCTTTCAGTTTGTCCGGACTGTTCCATTGACTACTCCCAATAACGATTTTTCGAGTTGGATTAAGAGATCGAATCGCTTTTACCGTTTTATCAACCAAAATATTCCAGCGTTTTGAATCGACGTCACGCACTTCATTTAAAAGTTCGAACGCAACCGCCGGTTTGTTATGATACCGTTTTTCGAATGTAATCCAGAATTCAACAAAATTATCCTGTAATTCCTGACTGTCCAGAAGTGAAACGTCTTCCTTGATATCACAATAGTTCCCAATCGCTTTATGTAAATTCAAGACAACGTTGAGTTTGTATTTTTCACACCAGGCGATAAAATTATCCAGAAGTATGAAAATGCGTTCACGATAGACGCCGGGCTTTTCCTCCAGAACAATCTGGTCGAAACAGACGCGAATATGATCACATTTAAAGGACGCAATGTTTCGAACATCCGCTTCCGTTATGTAGGAATCAAAATGCTCGAAGTCTCCGATGGATAAAGGCCGACGCCAATTTTCGGGCAAGACATTGAATCTTTTATAGTTGGTCAGCCAGCCGCCGATTCCCATACCGTGTTCGAATCCAACGAAATTTTTTGGGCCTCTTGCGGGCAACGATGTTTTTGTCGATTCATATGTTTTCTCCATCGTCTGTGCCGAACAAGTCTCCATTATAAAAAATGACAGAGCGACAACAATAGAACATACAATGATAGAACATGATACATAATTGTTTTTTACTTGTTTCATTGTGAATCCTCAAAATTATGATTATTGGAAAAATAAAGGGAACAGTCCATTATTTTATTTATCCCATTTATTTTGTTTATTTTATTCGTTTTATTTATTTTATTCGTAGTTTTAAAACACACGTTATTCGTCAGGAGCCAAACGCGCGGTTTTCTCGTTCGACGAAGTTTCGCCGATTCAATATTTAAACGGGATTTAAACGGGCAGGGGAAATGATAGTATAACCACCGTGAAAATAGAGGTTATTCCATTTAAAATTCAGTATAACCGGAATTAGGTGATTAGTCAAGCGTCTCATTTTATTAGTCAGGCTTGCAATTCTATGGGATGTATACTCAAGGTCGTTATAAAAGTCTATTTTTCAAAACAGTCGAGACGTTTCCGGTTCATTCGATGGAACAGTGGACTTTCATCCGTATCCTTTTGAAAAAGAAGTCTTTTGAAGGAGTCATGCAATAATAAAGGAGTTATACAATAATAATCGCACATTAAATGTACAGAAATCTTTATACGAAAAGAGCAGGAGAAAAAATCGGAGATGAAAAATATACTCAATTATTTTAAAAACTCTTGTCAAAAACGAATAACGATGTATATTAGGGGAAGAGGTTATATTATGAAAAAGCAGCGATTTTTCATGAAGTGTAGTTGCGGAATGATATACTCAAGGCCGTTATAAATCTCTTTTTTCCAAAAGACGAGGCGCCTGTTTTGCGGTGATGCAGACGAGACGTCCGCGTTCCCTGGAAATGCCGATTTTATAATGACCAACAGTATATAAAATATTCTTTATAGCGCTATAAAAATATAGAATATTACCACGTTTATCGTGCGAATAGGACAGGACATAAAAAACGTTTTTGTAATTTCAGTAGTTTGTATTTTTTCAGGTCGGAAATGAATCATTTTGATGATGTTTTTAAGACGGGTATTTTGCCAGTTGCGCAATAGAATACCTTTAGATTTATACACTGCCGAAATATCCAGTTGAATGAAGGAGAACATTATGGATGTTCGTATAGGGTCCCTGAAACAGAATATGCTAGGAGCATTATCCAATGCTACAGCAGTTGACGGACTTAAAGAGATCGAAAGTAAATTCAAGAAGGAGATCAAAGTCCTTTACGGGGAGATGAAAGGTTTTTCCGTGGACGAGAAGAAGGCGCTTGGAGCGAAGATCAACGAATTGAAATCGTATATAGAGGCGGAAATAGCGCAAACGAAAGAACGTCTTGCACAGGCAGTCGAGGATAAAGCCGTTCAGGATCTGACGATAAAGAGTGGAGAATTTCTTCGAGGGCGCGTTCATCCACTGATTCGGGTCGGACAGATGATGGAAGACGTCTATAAAGAAATGGGTTTTTCCATTGCCTATGGTCCGGAGATCGAAAACGACAAGCATAATTACGAAATGCTGAATATGCCCTATTATCATCCGGCGCGAGATATGCAGGATACTTTTTATCTGAATTATCCGCGAATTCTTCTCCGTTCCCATACCTCCTGTGTCCAGGTTCGTTATATGCTGGAACATAAACCACCATTCATGATTATTTCACCGGGAGTTGTTTATCGAGTAGACGAGATAGATCCGCAACATTCGCCCTGTTTTTATCAGGTAGAAGGACTTGTCGTCGGTGAAGGAATCAATCTGGCGAATTTGAAATGGGCAGTAACGGAGAGTGCGCAACGTATATTCGGCGATACAGTTCGGTGCAAGTTTTCCCCTTGTTATTATCCGTATACGGAACCGAGTGCGGCAGTAGATATGAGCTGTATAATATGTGGAGGAAAAGGATGCCGAACATGTAAAGGAACCGGCTGGATGAGAGTTGCCGGCTGCGGTATGGTTCATCCAAATGTTTTCGAAGCGGTGGGCTATCCGCGCGATCTCGTGGGTTTTGCTTTCGGTTGGGGACTCAATCGTCTCCCGATGCTTTATTTCGAAATCGCGGAAATGAGAAAGCTTTTTGAAAACGAAATATCTCTTTGGAAGCAGTTATAACAGGAGGCAACCGTGTTTAAATTTTCCTTTAATTGGCTCTGTGCGGAAAGCGGAATCAAGATCACCTATAGCGAACTGATGCAATGGCTCGACGAACAAGGATTCGAAATAGAGTCGGTCGAGGATATCGGAAACGACCAACTAATCGAGATCGAAGTCAAGGCGAATCGTCCGGATATGCTCTCAATTTATGGAGTACTGCGCGAATTTTACGCCAGTCAAAATCAGTCGAAGGCCAAGGAGCCGGAATCGAAGATGAAACTCGATTTTTCGAGTGATCCAAAAGTACTTTCACGCGAATTGAAAATATTGTCTGAGGATGTTCATCGATATTGTGCCGTGGAAATCGATGGTATCGATAATACAGGCGAATCACCAGATTTTATAAAAGAACGTTTGTCGGCAATGGGAGTCTCAATCATTTCTCCTGTCGTCGATATTAGTAATTATGTTCTTCTAAAGATAGGGCAGCCGATTCACGTTTTCGATATAGACAAGGTTAAAGGGGCCATTTCAGTAGCAAATTCACCAGATCCCTTTAAATTTACAACATTGGCAAATAAAGAGATCGACGTTCCAAAGGGAGCTCTTGTTATTAGTGACGAGGAAGCGCCGTTATGTCTTGCCGGAATAATAGGAGCCCGAAAAGCCGAAGTCGATCACACAACGAAAAATATTATTATAGAATCCGCCAATTTTGATCATATTGTCGAACGAACGACATCGAAGGCGACCCATGTATCGACGGCAGCATCGTATCGATTCGAACGTGGAGTCGATATTCAGACATCCGATCTCGGAGCACGACTAATGGCCGAAATGACTCTTGATATCTGCGGAGGAACACTTGCCCCTCAAGCCTTTGAGCATTATCCCGTCCCATCCGGACTAAAGGTTATTCGCCTGACAAAGGAACGGACCAATCTCGTTTTGGGAACGAATTTCGAATGTTCGGAAATGGCGAAGTATTTGGCCCGATGCTTCTTTACATCAATACAGGTCGGCAATGACGCACTTGATGTTACCGTTCCAAGTTTTCGTCTCGATATTGAAGAACAGATAGATCTGATTGAGGAAATAGGTCGGATGTATGGCTATCATAATATTGAACCACAGCCGATTAAACTTTACGCGCCCTATCGTGAAAATCCGATTCATGCCAATTCCAACCGTCTTCGCAATATAATGGTCGGCTACAGTTTTATCGAATTTTTAACGTTCGGATTCATTCCGGATGATACGATGGAGAAATTACTTCTGACCGATAAAGGGAGTCGCTATTACGGTGATATCATTATTCAGAATCCCCTGTCGAAGTTTTATGCCCTGATGCGTCCGACCATGGCCTATAGTATGATCTATTCCGCAATCGCGAATTTAGCTCTTGGAACCGCGGAAGTACGGATTTTTGAAATAGGAAAGACCTATTATCGTGACGATTCAACCGAAACGGGTTATAATGAGAGAAACGTTCTTGCAGTACTAATGACCGGAACCAAACATCCAAAAGGGTTTGGTTTGACAAAAGATCAAAAATACAACGTTTACGATGCAGTCGCCGCAGTCTCCGGAATTCTCGACGATTACGGTTTTAACTATCAGATACGTAATACGAAGGCGATTGGTTTTCTTGACCCGACAGCCGGAGCGGAAATTATAGTCAATGGAAAAGTAATTGGGTGTGTCGGACGTATCGCAAAAAAAGTTCTCGATAATTTCGAAAATGGTAAACTGGCCAAGAGCGACGTTCTTTATATTGAATTCGATTTCGACGGCTTCGAACCACGGCGCAAAACTATTACGTTCGAGTCGAATTTTCCTGGAGTTCAACGTGAATACAATTTTGTCGTTCCCTGCAAACTTCATGCGGTCGATTACGTAGCGGCAATAAAAAAATCACATCCGTTTATCGTGAATGTCGATGTTCTCGACGTTTATCAGGGCCAGGGAGTTGCCGATGGAACAGCAGCAGTTCTCGTTACCGTTAAATACAATGCCGTTACAAGGACCATGGAATTATCCGAAATAGAAGAGATCGAAAAAGGCTTTCTTGCTTCGTTAAAGAAGGATTTCGGTATTGATATCCGCTTGTAATTTTTTATAGCTTGTAAATTTTACAGTTTATAAAATTTACAGTTTGTAAAATTTACATTTTGTAAAATTTTTGCAAATGGCACAAGGAAGTAATTGTAATCTTGAACAGGATTAATTTTTACGATTGGTTTTTTGCTTTTTGCAAATAACTCCTATTATGATAAAAGAAAAACCATCATAAATTATTTATGATGGTTTTTTTAAAAGCGTTTTGTTTTCAGTAATTATTGCAAATACAGGATTCTTCGATAAAGTCCAATATTTGTTTAAGAACAGGAGTTTCGACCAGACAACAGGCTTTTAACGCAACGGAATGGGCACTTTGGAAATCTTCTTTATTCAGATCCGAACAAAGCTCTTGCAGCAGTGCAAACCAATTGTCGGCACAACGTTTCAAGAGGGTTAAATCACTTCCACAACGACGACATTGGACGTCCCAATTTTGAATTAAACCGCACGTTGGACAGCGAACCATTTCCCGTGTGAAAGAATCGGTTCCCGAAAACAGATTTTCATGAACTGATATATTATCCATCTCAACCTTCCATATAATATAAAAGATCTTCCAAAAGTTCCCGTTGCTTCTCGATCTCCTTCTTTTTGCCCTTTTTCAACGCTTTAATTAATGCTTCCGTCAGGTCGTTCAGGTCAGATAAATTTTGTGAAGACGCCTCTTCCCGCATAGTACCCGCTTTATTGAGAAGCTGTACCACTTCCGGATATTTCTCTTTATATTGACTACTTTGCCAGAATTCCTCAATGGATTCCTCTTGTTCGTTGTCCGCACTGACAGCATTCGCCTCAATATCCAAAACATTGTTTTCTTCAGTATCCGCATCTTCCAGGTAGTCGTTAAACCATTGCTGAATTTCCTTCTGAAATTTTTTCGTCTTTTCCGGTTTGACTTCCAAGGCGTTTTCGAGGATTACATTAGCTTTTTTTCCGGTACATTTTTCGGTGGCAGTGACCTTTAGAATTCCATTATTGTCAAGTTCAAACAGACAGAGAATGGCATTTCCGGCATCAACAAGTGAAAGATCGGACAGATGAAAATTTCCAATCAGTGTATTGTTTCGAACATCGGATGATTCACCTTGATAGACACATATTTCCACCTTGGTCTGATTGTCGGCGAAGGTGTAAAATACATCGGAACTACGGCATGGAATAGCCGAATTACGTTTAATTAAAGGAGCAAAATGATATCTGTCCAACCCTCCATCATTATACTCGGAAAGGCATTTTACCCCCAAGGTATGTGGAGTAATATCGACCAATAAAGGACCGGCATCAATACCAGCAATCAGTGCCCCTTGAACGGCGGCTCCTAACGCGACACATAAATCAGGGTCAATTTCGGAGTGAATCGACTGGTTTAAATGTTCTTCAATCATTTTCGTAACCAGGGGAGTTCGACTGGAGCCACCCACGAGAATAATTTTGTTCAAGTCAGAGGGGTCAATCAGTGCATCGGCTAAAGCGGTTTTTAAGCAGGAGATCGTCCGTTCGAGCAAGGGATGAATCATTGTTTCGTAGTCGAGACGAGAAATTTCCATGGTTAAATTCAAGGGAGTGCCCTCTTTTTCGCAGATGAACTCTTCCTCAATATTGGCAAAAGGCTGGGAGGAGAGAGTTTTTTTGGCCTCTTCCACGGCACGATAGATACGGTTTCGGGCAATCGGAATCGTTTTGAGATCGACTTTATGTTTCCTTTTAAATTTGGCACAAACATGGTCGAAGAGAAGCTGATCGAAATCGTCACCACCTAAATGGGTATCGCCCGAACTTGCCAGTACTTCTACAACACCATCTTCTATTTTAACGACAGAAACGTCGAACGTTCCACCTCCAAGGTCGTAGATTAGGATTTTTTCTGAAATGTTACTCTGATTTTCATATGTTAAAGTCGCGGCAGTCGGCTCGTTAATAATACGAACGACCTCCAATCCAGCCAGAGTTCCGGCCTCGCGAGTAGCTTCACGTTGCCGGTCGTTAAAGAAAGCCGGAACCGTAATAACGGCTTTTGTTACCGAAGTTCCGAGTGCGTCATCGGCAATCTTCTTGAGTGTTCGCAATATCATGGCAGAAATCTCTTGCGGCGAATAGTGATGATTCCCCAGCGTAATTTGACAGGCTTCCCCCATACGACGCTTTATCGAGCGAATTGTTCGTTCCGGCTCCAAGAGTGCCTGATTTCGAGCCAATTCTCCAACCAATAATTTGCCATTTTTGTCAATACCAACAACGGAAGGAACCATTTTCTTTCCTTCCTGTTCAAGAATGACAGCTTTTCCATCACGATAAATAGCAACTTCACTATTCGTAGTTCCTAAATCAATGCCGAGTATATATTCCATACTGATTTAAACTCCAAGGTTAATCTGTTATTTTATTTACACACACTTCCGCGAAACGAAGGACGCGATCCCCCATTCGATATCCAGGCCGTAATACCGATAAAACATAATCGGAAGGAATATTCGTATCTTTTCCCAATTCCATAACCGTCATCGACATTATTTCAAAAGGTACGTTTATCTGATCGATACGGGTAATCTCATGTTTTTCCAGAATTTTGTCCAAACGGTTTTTCAATATTTTAAGTCCGTCAAAAAAGGACGATAACGCGTTTTCGTCGGATTCGCGAGCCTTAATCATCTGTAATTTCTGATTTTCCAAAAACTGTAAATATTGGGAATTTCCTTTTTTATCCATTCCCGTTTGACTGCCGTAAAGACAATAATACCTGTATTTGCAATCGAGGAGCTCAATTTTACGATCCAATAATTTAATTTTTTGCTCCATGATATTCATTTTTTGTTTATACAATGCCATTAAATATGTATTTTGTTCCACCGAAGGCTGTACACCATAATCAGATACTGGCGTATTTTCCAAGGTCCTAATCATTTCGTTCAATAACGAAGTAAAATCTCTGTGACGTTCTTCGTTCAGAAGGGAGAATTTTTGCTCTATCTGTTTTTGAGCGTCTTCAAACGCTTTTTTTATAAAAGATCCACACCATAACCTCTGCCAGAATGTTGGTTTCGGAAAATCAAGACGAAATGATTCGGCACCTTTATCCCGTTTTTGCAGGAAAGTGTTTATCACTTCCGAAGTTGGCATGTTCGAAGGTATTTCGAGGCCAGGATCATCTTCCTCCTCTTGAAGTGCATTCTCTTTTTGAATGATTTCCCTTAATTCCTTTTCCATCTCTCTGTTCCATAGAACATCTTTCGTTTTGAATTCGTTGGCATCACAGGAAATACTTCCGATTTCGACAGGATTACCCGTTCCGTCCGATATCAATTGACCTCGCTGTAAAAAACCTTCAATTACTGATTCACCCACTTTATACAGACGTAAAATTGCTTCATCCAAATCTAAAATTGATTCGAATGATTTGTCGGATTCATGACGCGCATCGGCAAGAGCGGTCGTCTGAAATTGATTCCAATCGTCAAACCGTGTAACAAGAGATGCAGTATTCGCCGAAGTTTCCTCCATTAAACGACGACAACTTTTCGTCAGGTTTTTGAATTCCTGACGCTGCGAGGTCAATACTTCGAATATCTGATAAAATGATGATGAAATGGAATTTTCATCATCATCTTCCGAATCTTCTTCATAATCTTCCTCCTCAAAATCATTTTGTTCGATTCCGGAAGATAATTCCGTATGCGTTTCCAACCAGCGTTGAAATTTTTGGGCGAGTAACTGCGTTTTATCTTCTTTAACGGAATCCGACTCGTCATTCTCCATTACATATGTCGTTTCGTCAATTTCTTCTTGAACAAAATCCGACTCGTCATTCTCCATTACATATGCCGTTTCGTCAATTTCTTCTTGAACAGATTCCGACTCGTCATTCTCCATTACATATGCCGTTTCGTCAATTTCTTCTCGAACGGAATCCGACTCGTCATTCTCCATTACATATGCCGTTTCGTCAATTTCTTCTTGAACAGAATCCGACTCGTCATTCTCCATTACATATGCCGTTTCGTCAATTTCTTCTTGAACTGAATTCGACTCGTCATTCTCCATTATATATGTCGTTTCGTCAATTTCTTCTTGAACGGAATCTTGTTCCACTGGTTTCAGTGTTATGGAAATTCCGTTTAATCCGGATAGATTACACACTTCAATTTCTTGTGAAACATTATTCTCAATTGTATTATTCTCAATTGTATTATTCTCAATCGCATTATTCTCAATTGCATTATTGACGGTATAATGTTCGTCATAATTTTTGTCGCTATTCATATCGCTCCTATATTTGATAAATTTCTATAAACAGAATTTTGTTTTATCGAAACGATAACAGTGTTTCAACAGGAATTCGCGGGGATTCGACATCTTGTTCCAATTCCTGAATAATTTGACTGATATCATCATCCGAGGTCGACGTTTCGGCTACAAGTTCCAAATGATCCTTAATATTATATAATTTTTCATATGCGTCACGAATAATGGCGGATTTTTCAGGATATTGTTCCGGAGGATACTGACGTACCAGTTCCAAATACCGTTTACGTACGAGTTCCTGTGAACTAAATAACGGTAAATCCAATACTTGACATTCTTTTTCAAAAAACATAGTCTAAACCTTTATAAAACAAATATGAAACAATATACTATCATACGATTAAATCATCTAAAGGGAGAAACAATTCCCAACTCCGGAAAACATAGCAGTCAAGTATGTTAGAACTTCTATATTAGGACTTCAAAAAAGGAATTAATATCTCCTTTTTGAAGTTTTTAATGATAGAGATATTTGTAATTGGTATCATTATTTCTATTTTATTGTTATTTATCGTAATTGTTATTTATCACAATAATTATTAAATCTCGTCGTCGTAATCATCCTCGTAATCATCATAGTAGTCGTCATCGTCGTAGGAATCGTAATCGTCATCGAATTCATTGTTAGCTAAATTAAAATATTTATTATGATAGTATTTACTCTTTTTTTCCAGAAAATCCTTTATTTTCATAATATAGAAAGTGGGATATGACTCGGACTCTTCTATACACTTTTTCAGACCATCATTGTACGATACAAATGAACTGAAATTAGCGTCCAAATAGAAAGGTAAACGCGCAGAATGACCGTATTCCATAACATTAATCACTTTGACAAAAAACATATCCGGATATGCTTTAGCTATTCTCTGATATATTTTTTTGCATTTATCAATGTCATAAAACGACGAATCGAAAATATAATACATATACACAAGAAAGACACACATATTTTCCGCATAACGTTCCGAAGTCCATTTAATGTTAATAGATCGGAGGATAAAATTCCGAACGTCTTTTTCAAATGATTTTTTAAAAACCATCTTTAATTTCGGTGTTTTTCTGCAATACAGATCCCAAGCGGCTAAACAGGCAGCAGACTGGGCATTTGCATTTCCATTTAATTCATCATGGACAAATTGTTCAACGATTTTCGGTATACGAGATTCATAATTCAATGTCATAGCCAGCGATAATATGGCAATACAGACAGGCATTTTTTTATTGATATTATTGGTATATTTTTTCAGATTATTCAGTAGAGATTCGGCCATTTTCTCCTGTCCATCCATACAGAAAGCGATATAGCGATACGCCAAGGCACAGAGAAGCGACGAAAAATCGAAAAAAGTATCTGCAATTTTATCGAAATTATCCAGCAATAATAGAGCTTCCTTCGGTTTTGAATTTTGTAAACATTGATGAATATGAGCAATAGACCTTAATCTTGCCATGTACAAGATATCTTTATTATTAGGGAAGTATTCCAGAGACTGCTTGAGTAACAAATCCAATTTTGCATAATTATTCTTTTGATAGTATATACGGATTAAAATGAGAGTAAAAAAGATCTCCCTGGGAAAAACCTGAACCGCTTCCGTTAAAAAAGATATGGAATGTTCTACATCGTAATCTTTGAGATATTCATAGTAAAATTGATATGTTTTTAAATATTCCTTGTCACATTCCAAAGCCCTTTTAAAATAATATTCCATCGTCGCCTGGATTTTTGGTTTTAAAAGCAAATATTTTTTATTGTCCATCGTATCTTCATTATGTGTATCCTCCCCATCTATATCCTCCCCGCATTTTATCTCACAAACCAGGGTGTCCAACATTATTTTATGATAAAGGGCCAGTTTGTCAAATATAATTGCTTGTATACGCGCTTTATATTCGGAAGGAATTTCTGTTATAGAATTAATATCTTCAATATAATTTTCCAATGATTCAATAGATTTATTAAAAGCCTGTGGTATCTCCCGATTTTTAATTTCATAGATGTTATCAATATTCTCGTAATTATCATTTCCGGGGATCAGGCAGATCGAAAGGCCAATGGCCCTGTTTCCATAGGGATCATATGGTAATGGCAAACATTGCTTGATAAAAGATTTTATTGTTTCTGCCAAAGCGGTTTTTGCAAGTGTTTTTAAAACATAGGAGAATACACGATCAAAATAATAGGGATTATATGATTTTAGTTCGTTTTTTAAAGTGTTAAAGCAATAAATTGCTTTTGAATAGGACTCTTGTTGAAGCAATTTTTCTAAATTCACCAATCCGGAATAAAGAAACATTTGCAATTGATATCGTTTCCACTTGTTATTTTTTTGGTCTTGCTTGCCCGGATAATAACGCCAGTCCTGTACCATATTATGGTTTTCGCCGGATTCATTATCCGTTTTTTGGAAGGAGGATAACAGATTTTGGACGATTTTATAGGGAATACGATTTTTTTTCAAACGATCCCAGGATTGAGGAACAATCTTTTGATCCTGCTGATACCATTCCAAAAGGCCTCGAATAAAAAGGACCCATTCCGAACAGGGAGATTGGAATGAAATTTTTTTTAATGGCAGAAGTACCTCGGTGTCTTCTTTCGAGGCTATTTTCTCCAAAGTATCCAAAATCAATTTGATTTCCAGTTGCAATTCCGGGGACAGATCTTCGTTTTTCGATTGATCACATATTGCGTTGTCCACTAACTGTAGTTGAATATCATCCTCCTGAAGTGTGTTACGACATGATTCCGGAAGCAAATCGGATATTCCGAGACGTATAAAAAGGGACGTTGCTTCTTCATAATACTTCTCCGGAAGAGGTGTAAACGTTAAAAAAGCACGAATTTCATTTTTGCCCTGCTCGAAATCCTTGTTGGATATCAGTGACTTTATCCATTCCCAATGGGACTCAATCAGTATCTCCTTCAAGTCTGGATCATGGGAATTATTAAATCGAAAAAGAGATTCTTTATATGCTTTTTTCCAATCCTTTGTGCGCATTAGTGATCGAATTTTGTCTATCTGACCTTTAATTTTTTTATTCATCGCTATGATCTTTTACTTGTTTTCTAAACTCAAGATACCGTCTCTAACCTTTCGTTTAACAGAAAGATTTAACTACAGAAAAATTTTCTTTATTATAAACGTTATTTTTGCTTTTATCAACAAGTCCAGTAAAAAATACATTTAAAAAATCGTTTTTTATTAATCTGTGTCATGAAATATTGAGAAATACAGACAAGGTGCGTAATATAGAAGATTCACACAAGAAGTGTGGATTGACGAAATAAAATGAAAGTTTATTCTTTTTTCTAAAAAGTGGTAAAACTTCTCTGGAATGAAACAGTAAAATACGATACTATTTCACGTGGTACCCTTTCATACGATTCATATGATTACGATTCATATGATATTGGTATTTTGAGGAATGAACAAGGAGAGCGGACGAGGTGTTCATGCTTTCTGATAATAATTTGATAAATGATATAATTTGGGTTAATTTGAAACAATTATATTTCGATATTAAGAAGGACAAGAGTAAACAGGTCTCTTCCGCAAAAGCAGGGAAGAATGACTTGCGGTTTCTTTATTTTCTTGTTTATGGACTTTTTCTCGTTCTTGTTTTGGAGACAGCGTCCGGATGTCGAGCCATTCCCTTCTACAAAAGACATGCGAAGGCAACCCAGAGTCTTGTTTTAAGTCGGGAAGGAATTACCGCTTTTGAACATAAAGAGTACGATAGCGCGGAAGAAAAACTCAAAAATGCAGTTGAGTTGGATGAAACCGATATCGAAGTACAACGTTATTATGCCGAAACATTATGGGCTCGACAGAAATATCAGGAGGCGTTTGATATTTTATTTCAGGCTAGTCAAAAGAAGGGGACTCCCGATAGTGAATTTCTTCTTAATCAATCACTAGGCGAAAAACTGTTAATCTTTCATCGATCAACAGAAGCCTATCAGTGTGCGGAGAGGATGATCAGTCTTGCCCCCAAGAAATATGAAGGATGGTCGATTCGCGCAAATGCCAGTTGGCAGATGGATCGAAAAGAAGAGGCACTGACCGATTATCAGAAGGCCCTGAACTTTTCGCCGGATAATCGGGATATTCTCTGGCAGTTGGCCCATCTGCAAAATGTATTGGGTGAACATGAACGAGCGCTCGCCACCTGGCAGCACTTGGGACGTCTCTATCAGGTCAATACAGAACCACCGGAAGTTCTCTATGGTAAAGCGGAATCCTATTATCAACTCAAACGTTATCAGGACTCCGTCGAAAATCTTGAACTGGCCATTCATCTTGCCCCCAAGGAAAAAATGTATTATCAACTCCTTTCAAAAGTATGGCTGGAAAAAGGTAATATTCAAAACGCTTTTCTAGCCGCTGCCAATGCCGTGGAATGTTCCCCCAATGACGCAACCTCCAATGAATTATATCGTAAAATTGAAGAAATTCGTTTGGCCAATCTTCAATCTCCCCAATCCCCCCAACTACGTTAGATATTTTAGATATGATGGTGATTTAAATGGAAGACCTTCTGGAAGAAAATCAGAATAATGATCTCTTAATCAATACCTGGATGGAACAAATATCTCCACCAGAAGTTCATACGGTTTTTCGTAAATCTATCAATATACATTCCCTTTTCTTCAATGCGAAAAATACCTCCGGAATTAAAGTATTTTCGATACCAATCGGAAAAGGGAGGGAAAAAATCAGGATTAAGAGTTTTAGTTTTTCTCCCATGGCAGAACCACCAGTACTTCCGGAGAAGAAAAAGGAAAAAAAACTTCGTCATCTAATAACACGAGATGAAAACAATCATATAGTTGCCACGTTGGTGAATGAAGACATTCCTGTGGTCGATAGTGAATCAGTCGTTGAAGATACCTCGCCGGAAGTCGTATTGCCTGTGGCAGAAGATATTGTATCCGTAGCAGAGGTGTTACCGGAAGTCGTATCTGACGATATGCCTGAAGGCGCAATAGAGGGGGCCGAAGGAGATTTTCCACAGGAGGAACTGCCAACAATATCAGGAACTTCCGTTATGGTAACGACGACAGGTTCGTCGGAAAACATTTTGAAAAATTGGTCTCCGCAAATTGAAATATCCGAACCATTAACCCGTTTCAAGGTTCCCACGGATGTTATAAAAGTGGAAGATCGACTGAATTACATATTACAGCCGCCGTTGGAACTTCTCCTCGGACGTCATTGTCTGGAAATGCCTTTTCCTCCTTTTAGTTATCAGAAACAGGGCATTGCTTTTTTATATAGTGCCCATTTTGCTGTTCTTGCCGACGAAATGGGATTGGGGAAAACCATGCAGGCTATAACGACGATACGTCTGTTACTTCGTTCCGGAGAATGTCGCCAGATTCTGTTGGTATGCCCGAAACCGTTGGTGACCAATTGGAAACGTGAATTCGAATTATGGGCACCGGAAGTTAGTGTTCAGATTATTGAAGGGAAAGGTGAAAAACGTAAATGGCTCTGGCAATTACAAGGAGTTCCTGTTCGTATCGCCAATTACGAACTCCTTCATCGGGATCGTGAATTTTTCGATCTTTCCCCGGAAATGCACCCGGTACGATTTGATCTTGTTGTTCTGGACGAGTCGCAACGAATTAAAAATCGTTTGGGTGTTACCTCGGAGGCGGCACGGTCCATTCCGCGCCGAAGGAATTGGGCACTGACCGGGACCCCTGTCGAGAATTCTTCGGAGGATTTAGTCGGTATATTTGAATTTCTATCCCCGGGCTATTTGGCCTCCGGCCTCAAGCCGTCCCGAATTCGGGAACTGGTCGGCGAACATATTCTTCGGCGAACCAAGGATAAAGTCTTGACAGACCTTCCTCCGAAATTGATACGTGATGCCCATATTGAACTTCAGGGAGAACAATGGGAAACATATCGAATGGCCCGTGAAGAAGGCGAAATACGACTCAATGAAATGGGAGATTCCGTAACGTTGCGCCATGCGTTTGAATTAATACTCCGTCTAAAACAGATTTGCAATTATGATCCGGCCTCTGGAGAAAGCGCCAAAGACGAACGTCTCGTCGCAGACCTGGAGGAAGTCTCGCAGAGTGGTCGTAAAGCCATCGTCTTCAGTCAATGGGTGGAAACACTTCTTCGACTCAAGTCAGTTCTTAAGGATTACAACCCAGTGGAATATCATGGAAGAATTCCATCAAAAGATCGCGATGCGGTTATTACAAAGTTTCGGGAAGATAAAGACTGTCATGTTATCTTAATGAGCTATGGGGCCGGAAGTGTCGGTCTCAATTTACAGTTTTCGGAATATGTCTTCCTCTACGACCGATGGTGGAATCCGGCAGTTGAAGATCAAGCGATCAATCGAGCCCATCGAATCGGGGCGGTTGGTCCTGTTACCGTAACGCGTTTTGTCTGTCTCGGAACAATTGAAGAAAAAATAGATCGGATTCTGACCGAAAAAAGACTCCTCTCCGAATCAATATTGTCAAGTGCTCAAGGTCTTAATTACTCCGTTGGATTGAGTCAGGAAGATATTTTTGGTTTGTTCGACCTTAAAGTACCGCCAAAATATATAAAAAAATAAATGTAAAACAAGTCCTATTTGACCTGTTTTCCAAGATCAAATCATTGTAGCAGATGGATATCGGTAATAAATTCAGGAAACTGGAAAACCGGAACGGCCATGAATCATGGATTGAAAATCGAGATCGAGCCCGTTTTAGAGAGACTCCCTCCTATTCGTCGAAATTTTTACGACGTTCTTTTTTCCGGGCATTATGCGCTTTATTCTCCAGTCGCCGTCGAATGGAACTCTTGGTTCTTTTGGTGGGAATTCTTTTTTTGGGTTTGTAAAATGCTTTACATAGCATAAAACTGAGTTTTTCAAGACAGGTTAAGCGATTTTTAGGAGCGTCTCGATGCTGTTGACACATTAAAACGACATCTCCTTCCTTCGTTAGATAGGAAGGAAAAAAGCGCATAAAACGTATTCGTACTTCTTCTGTTATACCGGGATTCTGGAATAAATTCCAACGTAAAATCGCCTTGCTTGAAACCTTGTTGACGTTTTGACCACCGGGTCCGGAACTTCGCGCATATGTAATTTCAATTTCATTTAATGGAATCGCAAATTCGGACGTTATCTGTAATACATCCATAATTCTATCGCTTAATTCGAATTGATTTTTCAGTAATTTCAACAACAGTCCCTGAAATAGACGCATGTTGATCAACGCCTAACGCCGGTTTTCCGTCTTTAACAGGTCGAACGGCTATCGTTTGACCTTTTTTGACCTGATCATTGATGGTAACGACAGGAATGGCAGGGGCACCGACATGCTGCTTTAACATAATGACAACTTCGGAAATATCCGGTATCTGTTGTAGTAATGGGCCTTTATTGACAAAAGAGGTTAATCCGATTCGCTGCATTAACCGATCTGTAGGTGTAGCCCGAAACGACATTAAACGTTCGGCCCGTTCCGGAATAAACGGCGGATTCGTCCAGCGTTTGCCTTCGGAGAGTATTCTCCGTTTATTCTGCGCATTGACACCACGAGGATCAAGACCTTCCGGACAAGAACAATAGCTGCACAGATTACATTCACTACAGAATTGCGCACCAGCGACATTGGCCTCCGCCGATATATTAAAACCTAAACTTCGCATTGATTTTGCCGGTTCAATGGGATGTCCCAACAGATAACGAGGACATAATTCTGTACATTTTGAGCATTGATCGCAAGCGGACCTACCCACTCGAAGTGTTTTCTCCCAATCCCAACTTTTTCGCTGAACAATAAAATGGTCGGAAGGCAGGACAATCAATCCGCCGGTCGTTTTTGTAACAGGCAAGGCCAGATTATCCGTTAAAAACCCCATCATAGCCCCACCGACAACAAATGCAGGATTGGGAATCGTCGATCCACCAGCCATATCCAAACAGACGGCAAGCGGCGTTCCAATCGGTACACAGACGGAACAGGGGTTAGTAACAGCGCCCGCAATGGAAACATATTTTTCGACGACAGGAGTCTGATCGGCCATGGCTACATTACACGCCGTTTCCACGTTCATAACGACCGCACCCACGGAAATGGGGATCGCCCCCGGCGCAATAACCCGCCCCAATGTCTGCCATATTAAAATGAATTCGTCACCGGCCGGATAGACGTCCTCCAGTGGATGTATCTCCATTCCGGAGAGGAGCTTCGGACGTAATGCCGAAATAATGGAATCGTATTTGCGTTTAATTCCGACGACACCGTGCGAGGCTCCGGTTAATATCATACCGCGACGAAGCCCTTCCACAAGTCGGTCGCCATAATGCAGAATTAACTCTTTATCCTTGTGTAAAAGTGGCTCGCATTCCGCCGCATTGATCACTACCGTATCGGCTTGTGCCGATAATTTAATATGGGTAGGAAATCCTGCGCCCCCGGCTCCCACAACGCCCGCCTGGGCTAACTGATCGCTCGTGATCATGCTTTTTCTCCTTGTCTACAATTATTCCAAAATAACATCGTCAATCGTTCCACCCGGTGGTGTCATAGGCAGTACATGCTCGAAATAGGGCACATTTACTTCTAACAGGAAGGGAGTGGGACTATTGATCATCGTTTTAATCGCCGCACTCAACTCTTCCTTCCGTGTTACACTTAATGTATCCCAGCCGTATCCACGTGCAATTAAGGGATAGTCGGGATAACGTACCTTCGGACTGACTCCGTCCCCTTCACCAATTGCTTCCGGATCGTCTATACTCCCCAAATAGGTATTTGCTCTATTCTTCTGATAAAAACGATCTTCCCATTGCATTACCATTCCCAAATGTTGATTGTTTATCAACATAACCTTAACCGGAATCTTCTCGGTATGACAGGTGGCCATCTCCTGAATGTTCATCTGAAAACTGCCATCGCCGTCGATATCGATAACCAGGGCTTCCGGCCGTGCAACTTTTGCACCAATGGCCGCAGGCAAACCAAATCCCATCGTTCCCAGACCACAACTCGACAACCAGGTTCGCGGTTTCGTAAAATGATAGTACTGAGTTGTCCACATCTGATGCTGACCAACTCCGGTTGTGATAATGGTATCAAGATCCTTCGTCTGACACCATAATTCATCAATGGCATGCTCCGGGAGAATGTACGGGGATTCATGATTATAGGATAATGGAAATTCCTTCTTCCATTGATCGATTGTTTCATACCAGGCTGAATAATTCTGGTCTTGATGTTTCTTCAGACGTTTGTTTATTCGCGTCAAAAAGATCTTGAGATCGGAAGTAAAACAGTAGTTAGTACTTTTGACCTTGTTCAACTCCGATTTGTCTATGTCAACCTGAATAATACGCGCTCTCTTCGCGTATTCGTTGACTTTGCCCGTAACACGATCACTGAATCGAATTCCTAAAGCGAGAAATAAATCGCAATCACGAATCGCTTTATTGGAATAGACGGTTCCGTGCATACCAGACATACCCAAGGCACGCGGATGATTATAGGGTAAAATGGACAAAGCGGTCATGGTCGTAGCCGTCGGAATTCCTGTTTTTTCGATAAAATCCAAAAACTCTTTTGCCGCATTCGAGGCAATAACCCCTCCACCAACCAAACAGATTGGACGTTTTGAGCGTTCAATAGCATCCAAAACATAGTCCAAATTTTCGTCGGACGGCTCCAATAATTCTCCGGAATAACCGGGCAAATTCATTTGAACGTCAAAATTTGGATAACATTGAGAAGTTTGAATATCCTTTGGCAGGTCGATTAACACGGGTCCGGGCCTCCCCGTCGTGGCAACATAAACCGCTTCATTAATGACACGAACCAACTCTGTAATATCTTTAACCAGATAGTGGTGTTTTGTAATACTTCGGCAGACTTCAGTAATAGGCGTCTCCTGAAACCCGTCGGTACCAATAATACTTGTGGAAACCTGTCCGGAAATGGCAACGAGGGGAATACTGTCCAATTTCGCATCGGCAATACTGGTAATTAAATTCGTTGCTCCCGGTCCACTTGTAACCATACAGACACCGACTTTACCGGTTGCCCGTGAATATCCCTGCGCGGCAAAACCCCCGCCCTGCTCCTGCCGCGGCAGAACAACCCGTATCTTGTCCCGAAACCTCGTCATTGCCTGATGTAACGGCATACTATAACCGCCCGGATAGGCAAATATTGTCGTTATTCCATTATTAATTAATGTCTGAATGACAATATCAGCCCCCGTCATCATCCGAATATTTTGTGGATCGCCCTTCCGGGGTAATTCCGCCTTTTTTGATGTCTTCGGCAATTTGTGGCCTCCATTAACCTTTGATTTTTCCATCAACTTCTTTTTTACTACTGAAACTATATTTTATTTCAACAATCAAACACACTTTAATCACTCTTTGTTGGAAGGTGGAACTCCCGTATTCAGGTTATTCCTGCCTCCATGGGTCAAGAAAACATTATCAGGGGGACCATGCACTGTCCGTATGACTTTTCGAAATTGCTGAATCTTCTGAATCTTCCGAACCTTCCGAATCTTTTAAATCTTCCAAATCGTTAGTATCGTCCGATTTTTTCCCTTGAGATGGAGACAACCAAGTTGGATCTTTCGTCAGTTCCCCTAAATAATTAGCGAAAAGAGATACGATATCCAATATATTTTGATATTGTCGGAAATTAAGAATGATACTTTCATCGGGTAAATTGTTTTGCGGCTCTTGTTTTTCTTTTTTGCGAGAAAAAAAACTCTTCCGCTTTTTGGGCTTGAGACTGTTTGCCGATTCTTCCGGTTTCGATTTATTTGTCTCGATAACCTTGATTTCGTCGAGGAGATTACGAAATCTGGCTTCAAAATAGGTGAAGAATTGAGTCATGGAAGCAATTTGATTCGGAGAAAAATTAGTCGGTAGAACAGGAGGGAACGATCCTTTCAGTAGTTCAACATCTCCATCAGCAAATAACTCGGAATTCAATGCGGAATAGAGAGTTTGCTCCCAGACTTGTATATTATGTTTTGAACCGGATTCCTTCTTGCTTTTTACTAAATCGGAAGAATCAGGATAGAAATTTTCTCCCGTGGAAAAATTTTTTCGAATCGCGTTAATCCGGGCAGCAATTTCCAACCGGGAACCAAATAGAAAACGAGTACAGCCAATCGCAATCAGATCCCCAGGACGTAAAGGCCAGAATTGGATAATATTACCATTAACCCAAGTTCCATTAGTACTTCCCATATCGACGAGAAGAATCGACTCCTTGTCTTTCAGAATTTTTACATGAAAACGACTGATTCGCGCATCATGTAATTTAATTGTATTTCCTTTTTCCCGACCAATCGTGATCGGTAAAGACAGATCGTCAAAAACAGACCCGACGTCTGGTCCGTCTATAACCCGAAGTGTAACTTGATCCATAGATACCCCCGACGCAGTAATCATTCCATTGAAGAGCTTGAAATTGAACTATTAACCCTACAGACCTCTACCAGAAGATCGGAAATAAATTAACCATGGTCAATCGATAGTATTAATCAATAAAATTAACCAATAATATCAATTCGAAATAGAATCGCCCCGATTACAAGAATACATCCTAAATAGAGCGAAACATATTAGTGATAGCCGTTCTGAATCGACAATAAAGATTACTATTGTTAAAGATTACTATTGTTATTGAGCCTGAACTTCTGCAGTATTTTCGGCAACACTCGTCGGTGCCAAACGATTCATTCTAATCTGCCAGCGAGACAAACTCGGTTTATTTTCGCCCTTGGCACGAGAAATCATACTGTTTAATCTTGATTTTGTTCTCGCAGCAGTGTTACGGTGGCATAATCCCTTGGATGCCGCCTTGTCCAAGGCACTACAAACTTGACGATACTGTTCGTC
The DNA here is from genome assembly GCA_964442735.1 of uncultured Planctomycetaceae bacterium. GTDB lineage: Bacteria > Planctomycetota > Planctomycetia > Pirellulales > Thermoguttaceae > JAUNBG01. Next base: position 23,484 of record CAYUAP010000049.1, read on the forward strand.
CGCCAAGGTGAAATTAGCATCTTTCAATGTTTTAATCAAAGCTTTAACTCTGTTGCGAACAAAAGAACGAGCAGCACGATTGTGATCGTTGCGAGTTACATTTTGTCGAAGTCTTTTTTTTGCACTAGCTATATTCGGCATGATCTAAAAACCAAAATCCCTGGGAGTCACCTCCCCTAAAAACATTATTTTCTCTAATGGCCCCCCCATATTTGATATAGTAGACGCCAATACACTTTAAAGTATTAATTATGCCTCTTTTTTTCGATTTTGTCCAGTAGGTCCCCCAGATCTTTATAGGAAAAATCGATAGCGGCCAAACGATTGGCATAGTTATCCGCCTTGTCAATTTCCCCCAAGGCAAAAGCCAGACGCGCGGCACAATATAGAGTTTTCTTAACTTGATCCCCTTCACCTTCCAGAATTTCCAGCGCTTGATCATAATGCATCATGGATAAACGATATTGTTTGATCTGCTGAAAACACCACCCCAATGCAATTAAACAATCGGCTTTAATGGAATTGTCTGCCTTGGCCGCCTGAAATTCCATAATGGCCTCTTTCATTTCGTTATGCTGCAAATAATATTGTCCATATTCATAATGCGCGGCACCATTTTGCGGATTAATCTCTAATTTATATTTTAAAAGAGCAATTTTTTTGTCTTCATAAACTTTACGCACTTTCAGATATCGCGCCTTCATTTCCTCGGAAGGATCTTTTTTATAGAGTTCGGCAATACGTTCCATTTCAATTTTTGCCCTGGTTCGCATAATATCCAAATGGAGCGGTAGAAATTCGGCATCGTCCGGAAACGTTTTTAACGCCCTTCGACAGGCATCTTCCGCTTTGCCCCAGCTCATTTTTTTGGTATAGTAATCGATCATTTCCTGAAAAACGGTCCGATCCTCCGGATTTTTCTTGAGACGAATTTCGAAGGTGTCTTCGATTGACAATTTTTTTCCTAAAACATCGACGGGTCCCGTATCTTCAAACTGTTCTTCCTCTTCTTTTTTCGAGTTTTCCTGAACCCGCTCGATAGTTTTCTTTAGGAGTATGTCACTGATCATACGACCCGCCTCCACATCGTCCGGCTTAACTTTCAAAACCCGATTCCAACAAGCTAGTGCCTGATCAAACATTCCCCGTATCTCCAGTTCATGGGCAACAAAACGATTGTTTTCGATGTTATCCGGATTGGATTCGACTCCATGCTTAAACCAGGCCAGAGCGGCATCCTCGAATCCTTGTTCCAGACAGGCACGGCCAATGGCCATTAAAGCACTATCATCCCAAGGATTGGTTTTGAGTATCTCAAGACCGGACTTGTAAACTCCCGCCCAGTTTTTGCGAACCTCCGCCGTCTTGAGTGCCCCCTTGGATCCACTCCCCTTGAGAAATCCAAATGATGCCCCCTTCTTGTTGTTCTCATATTTTACCCGTAAATTGGCAAGATAGGATTGAATATAAATAATATTAGCAGGGTCCCCCTGAACACATTGAATGAACATCTCCGTTGCGTAATCATGTTCCCCCTGTTGCATTTTCTTGTTACCATATTCAAAGCATTTCTGTAAACGAGACCGCATAACCGGACTTAATCGTGGAAGTTCCTGTCCGCTTGATGAATTTTCCGTACCTGCCATTAGATTCCCCTTTTATATGAAGCCTTTTTCTGCTGTAACCTTCACGATAATCGTCCGTCAATCCTTTTTCTCTTTTTTTACAAAATAATTACGAAAATAGTCGGCACGAGCGATGTTTTCCTCTTCCGAATTTAAATTTTTTCCAGCATAATGCGTAATATGCGCCGGTTGCGCATGTAATAAAATGTCGTTTATTCCGGAACAAGAGACATTTTCAATCAAATTCAGGTGAATTCCCAACCGGACACTGGATAAATGCTCCATAGCCTCTTCCAGTGAAATAGTATGTGCCGTTTTTAAAAGGGCCATGGCCCGAAAACATTTGTCCAGAAGGCGTTCACGACAATTTAAAAGGAGCCATTCCCGTGCCTTGCGTTCGTACTCCAGGACCCGTGGAATTACCTCGTACATCTGCTCTATGATCTCTTCTTCACAATGCCCCAAGGTCGTTTGATTACTGATCTGAAAAAAATCGCCTAGCGCATTGGATCCTTCACCATACATACCCCGAACCGCTAATCCTATCTTTTGTAAACCGCAAAAGACACGTTCCGCCTCTTCGGTCTCCACAAGACCTGGTATATGTATCATAACACTGACACGAATTCCCGTTCCAACATTCGATGGACAGGCCGTTAAATACCCCCAGCGTTCGTCAAAAGCTACGGAATAACCCTTTCCCAAAACATCGTCCAAATGATCAATTCGCTTCCACAGATTACGGAATTCAAATCCACTGTCCATAACCTGAATACGTAAATGATCTTCCTCGTTGACCATAACACTGAAATTCTCTTTTTTATCGACCAAAACCGCACGTGGACGATCCGCCTCCGCCAATTCATTACTAATTAACTGACGCTCCACAAGACAATATCGATCCAGAACACCAATCTTGTCCAACTCGATAAAGTAGATGGAATTCGGCTCCAGATATTTGTCCGCCATTTCGTGAACTTTATTCAGAATGGCCTCCAATTCGTTCTTCGAAGCTCGATTGACAAATGAAAATCCATTTATATTACGCGCCAATCGAATCCGACTGGATATCACTATATCCGAATCCGCTCCTGTACCCTGCAACCAGATACTCTGTCTATCGAATAGATCGCCCAAATTCAACATGCTCTTTCTCTTTTCGTGCCGTATTATCAATTTCAAAAAAATACTGGTGGTTCATGTACCAGATATGTTCGTTTAAGATATTAAAAAGGGGTATCGAACTCCGGTTTTACATGTATTCGACTTGTCAAGTCCTGTAAAAATGGGAATGCGGGCGAGGTGTCCGTATTTCCAAACGAAATATACTTCCCCATTAGGTAATTATACATTATTATTTTTCCGTGTGAAGTCCTGTTAACGATATCTCCCACAAAACCCCCAATATCTTTTAAAGAGAACATCCCAGCTCTTTCGCCTTGTGTTCGTCCTCTTCCGCAGCGGTATTCTTCCCCAATTTCCGATAGGCTTGAGCCCTATAATAATAGACGTCCGGTTCTTCCGGTTCTCTTAACAGAATTCGATTGCATATTTTTATCGTTTTTTCGTATTCTTCCTTTTCAAGATAACAAATGGCCAACTGTATGGCCGCAACGGTTAATGAAGGATCCATTAGTAATGTCAATTCAAAATCGGCCTGCGCCTCTTCTCGACGATTCATTTTTAGACGAGCCATTCCGCGGTTGTAAACCGCTCCCGCCTTTTCCGGATCATGATGCAAAACCCAATTGCAATCTTCCTCCGCTTGAGCATACAGACCACGTTGTATTTGTACGGCACTTCGCGTTAATGCAATCTCTACCGGATAGGGATGTCGTGAAAACGCCTGATTCAAATCGTTTAGGGCCGCATCGTACCGTTCCAGATCCATTAAGAGACGGGCCCGTTCGAAATAGGGTTCGGAACGATTCGGAGTACCTTCAATAGCATTTGCAAAATCGGTTAAGGCCGCTTCCGTTTGATTGAATTCACGATAGAGCAAACCACGACAATACAGGGCATTTCCATTTTGCGGCTGAATGTTGATCAGTCGGGTAAACATCTCCAACGCTCCCTCTTTATCATCTCTCTTTAATAGAAGGAAAGCACAATGACGGTACCACAACGGAATCAAAAACAATCGAAATCCGTAAAAAGAAAGAAGTGCCAGAATCAAAATTGCAAGATAAAGAGGAATGTACTGCATTAAAATGCCTTTCTTGTATTAACAACGTCTAACGATTAACTGATATGGAATAAAAGGACATCGCCTTCCTTAATAATGTAATCCTTCGATTCTCTTCGATTCAAACCGGCTGCTTTAACTTCCCGTTCGCTTCCCAGCCGAACGAGATCGTCACAAGGCGTTACTTCCGCTCGAATAAACTTCTTGATAAAATCGGTGTGAATACATCCGGCAGCTTCCAGGGCGGTTCCGTTTTTGCGCATGAGCCAGGAACGGACCTCCTTTTCGCCTGCCGTTAAAAAGACCATTTGACCGGAATTGTCCATGATCTGTCGAACGATCTTGTCGCGATCCGTCGAGGTTAGTTCCATCTCCTTTAAAAATGAATTACGTTCCTCCGGCTCCATCTTCTGAAGTTCCATTTCCAGAAGAAGTGAAACGGCAACCACCGGCTGGTCCGGCTTCGCGTATTGCGCATATTTCTCCAGATTCTGCTCGTCGTCCGAAGTGTTGAACAGGATCATTCGCCCTTTTTCCGTTAAAAGTTGGAAGGAACGTGTTACTTTATACTGCTCTTCGTCCATTTCCGATGCCTTGACCGGATGACCCTCTTCCAAACGGCCCTTGAGAAATTTGAGTGTTTCCAGTTCGACAGCTAATTTCTCCCGAAGCTCCTTGCTCAACGGACGATTCGTTTGCTCGATAATCCGTTCGATTCGATTATCGATAATTTCCAAATCGGCCAGAATCATTTCCTCCAAAAAGGAATCGGCCTCTTTCGCGGGATCGGAACCGTCAAAAACGGGTACAATACAGACTAAATAGTCTGTTTCCCGTAAATGCCCTAAAATAGCGGGATTCCCTATTTGATCCCGATTAAGACCCGGGGTGTCCACAATCTCCATGGATGCGTAAATAACCTTTTTCGGATGATAGATCGCACATAAATCATCTAAACGTGGCTCCGGAATCGGGGCCATGGCCGATTGCGATGAATGTGCCTTCGAAATATCGGCCGGAATTCCCGATAACCATTCAAATAAAGAACTCTTGCCGCTCCCTTTATAACCAATTAATCCAATTTTCATGTTTTTTTCCTGTCTGGAATTTCTATAATGAATTCAATGTATTTGCCAATTTCTGTAAAGAAACCTCGGTTTGCGTTCCCGATTGCAGATTCTTTATTTGTGCGACCTTCCGTTCCCATTCACTCGATCCGATAACCACTACCAGGGCCAATCCTTTTTTATCCGCATATTTGAGCTGAACACCCAATTTTTTAGCCTCCGGATAGACCTCCACTCCGATTCCCGCCTGACGTAAATCTGCCGCAATCTTTAAATAGACCTGGGCGAGTGCCGAATCAAAAAAAGCCACCATAACACGTACCGGAGCCGCGTGTTTTTCCACCATACCAAGCTCTTCCAAACCGGCAAATAAACGGTCCATTCCCAGCGATGCTCCGATTCCCGGCAACGACTGCTTCGTGTAAAGACCAGCTAAATTATCGTAACGTCCACCACTACAGACACTTCCCAACTGTGGTAAATCGTCTAAAAATGTTTCGAAAATCGTTCCTGTATAATAGTCTAAACCACGAGCTATTGATGTATCAAGAACGAACCGATCCTCGGGAATACCAACTTCCCTGGCCGCCGCCAGAATCTGTCGAAGTGATGAAACACCGTCAAGACCAAGGTTATTTCCCTGAAGTTCTTTTTCCAAATGATTCAACAGATCTTGATTGTCTGATCGGCCTCCTCCAATAATATCCAAAATACTGGTAGCCTGATCCTGATTGATTCCCGCCACTTCGATCATTTCTTCCGCGACTTTTTCCCGACCTGTTTTTCCGAGTTTGTCTATGGACCGCAAAATTGGAACCGTTTTATCCGAAAGATTCAATTTTTCCAGAAGACCCCCCAGAATTTTCCGGCTGTTCAAATGAATTTTAAAACGGGTAAAGGTAGAATCGTTTCGTAAATCGATTCTCTCCATAATGTCGTTAATGACCAAAACAGTTTCCATATCGGAGACAATGGAAGTTGTTCCAATCGTATCGAAATCACATTGCATGAATTCACGATATCGTCCCGCCTGCGTATTTTCACCTCGCCAGACTTTTGCCAAATGATACCGCTTAAAAGGAAGGGGAAGCTCCGAATAATGTTGCGCAGAAAACCGCGCGAACGGGACCGTTAAATCGAATCGAAGACCAACTTCCCGACCTCCATTATCGACAAATTTATAAAGCTGCTTGTCCGTTTCATCACTTCCCTTCCCCGATAATATCTCCAGATATTCAAGGACAGGGGTATCAATAGGACAAAAACCGTAACTCCGATAGACCTTGGTCACCCGTTCGATTAAAATTTCCCGGGGAATCATTGCTTCCGGTAAAAAATCACGAAACCCCTTGAGGGTTCGCGGCTCGATGAGACTCTTTTTTTCTGTATTCATACTCTATTCAAATATTCAATATATAATTAAAAAAGCCGAACGATCTCGTCCGGCTTCGAAGTTCATTCCATTTCCATACAGGGTTTTTTCATAGAGGACTAATTCTAAAACACCTTGTATAATACGAGGTTTTAATCACCAACACCGTAGAGTCTAAACCGTATGGTTTTACTTCATTTCGGACACCATATCGTAAAAAGCGATATAATGGTCTTTTTGTTCTGTTTCGCGGGCTTTAATGGCCGAACGCGGATGCTGGTTGAATTGTCCGGTAATCATGTATTCCGGGAAAGGCCCCCATTCTATCTGTTTGCCAAGTTTGACAAATTCCTTTTCCAGACATTCGTAAATTGGACGTACTTTATATCGGGGCAAATCCTTTAAAAAACCGAGCAGGAGTTCCATGGGACAGTTTCCTGCTCCACGGCCCAAACCTCCGACCGTAGCATCAACATGGGTGGCACCATGACGAATGGCCTCAATCGTATTGGCAAATGCCAGTTGTTGGTTATTATGCGCGTGCATTCCCACAGCCTTCCCCACCGGAGATGCAAATCGAAAATATTTTTCAGTTAGATATTGGGTCTGGTCTGGAAACATCGTTCCATAACTATCGACGACAACGATTACTTCCGCATTAGTCTGGACCACTTTTTCCAAACATTTATCCAATTCCAATTCATCGACTGCCGTTACCGCCATTAGATTTGCAGAAACCATATATCCGCGATCATAAATACCTTGTATCATTTCGACGGCTTCTTCTACTTGATGCGCATAAAACGCAACCCGAATAATGTCGATAACACTCTTTTCCGATGGTAAAACGTCTTTATGCCAATCACTCTTGCCAGCATCCATCATACACGATATCTTTAATTTCGAAGGATTATCTCCGATAACCCTTCGAATATCGTCTTCCTGACAAAAGCGCCAAGCGCCCATCTCTTCAACGGAAAATACCTTCTGCGAATTTTTATATCCGATTTCCATCGTATCGACTCCGGCAGCTATGCTGGTATCGTAAATCGCTCTGACAAAACTGTCCGTAAAATGATGATTATTGACTAAACCACCATCTCGAATGGTACAGTCCAATACTTTTACATTTGGATGCGTTGTATTCCAAGGTTCGTTCACATCGTTCTCCTCAAGTGTGTTTTAGAATAAATCAATACCCTTTTATTTACTATACTCTACCCTAAATCTGTACCTTTGTCAAGAATTAAATCAAATAAAGAGAACAATCACACGGAAATTTATTCGCTCCCTTTATTTGATGATAAAAACAGGACTGGAATTGTTACAGACAACTTCCGGAAAATGGGAACGAATAAAGATCCTGACACTTTACATGCCAGATAATACAGAATATCATGGAATCATCATGGAATACAGAATATCATGATTGTTATCGGTCAAATTTAAGATCGTCCAGGGTTAAATTCGAATAGTCAGCCTTTAAACTGCCTTCTTCCGCTTCTTTTCGCGTAATGATTTTTTTGCCCCCCATCTTTACCTGGCCAAGAGGCGTACCACTACTTAAACCGGCATTTTCCAATAAAGAATGACTAAAGACATCCGTTTCATAAAAGTCAGGCGGATTATAACCATCCGTTCCGTTGGCAACCGGATCGTATCTTAAAAAATATTCATGGTCCGCAAATGCGATTCGCGCACCAGGATCGATTCGACGATCCTGTACACGGACACCATTAATACGTGTTCCATTGGAACTTTTCAGATCAACAACATACCAGTAACCATTCATCATGGCCAATTTACAATGCTTTCCCGATACATTGCTAAATCGTAAAATAACATCACACGATTCATGTCGTCCGAGAATCATTTCCTTTTTGCTTAAAGGAATATCATCTCCTCCTCTAACAGGTACAAGTACTCCAAGCATTTTACATCCCCCAATTTAATAAAAATAATAAAAAACGATAACGTACTCTACAAACTCTACAATCCTCAATTAATTAATAATAACGTCTAATTAATGATAACGTCAAAAATCTGACGCCTTTTTAGAATTATATTCGAAGCAATTAAAAAATCCAGTGATTTTTTCGAACAAATAAAAAATAATTTTGGATGAAGGAATATTCTGTTTTATTATGCGATTTCCACAGGAAAGGCAATAACATCGTCGATAGTATCTGTTTTTAAAATCACCATTAAAAGGCGGTCAATACCGAGCGCACAACCACAACAGGGAGGGAATCCATTTTCCATGGCAGCCAGAAGCCGCGACTCCATCGGCAGTTGTGGTTTTCCGGAACGTATCCGAGCCTCAAATGTTATTTCATTTCGCCGACGTAAAACATTGGGATCACACAGTTCGTGATAACCGTTAGCAAGTTCGAGACCATTAATAAACAATTCGAATCGCTCCGCTATTTCAACCTTCGAACCATCGACTAGTGTTTCTATTCGCGATTGTGCTAATTGAGACTGCGATCCAGGATAATCATAAAGAATGATCGGTTCCTCCTTTCCCAAAGAGGGCTGGACTTTTTCAGAAAAAATCAGATCCATCCAATCGTCCGAGGAGGCGGGATCTTTTGGATCTAAAAACGAGTTCGGCCAGGATATTGAGTTTTGATCCGCATATCGACGATAATCGGATGAACCGCATTGATGGGGATTAAGACCTGTTTTCAATTCGAATATCTCGCCAAAAGGAATCTGTTGAACTGTTTTACAGCCTAATATTGAGATGATCAGTTGGGCGAGAAAATCCCTTCCTTCACGATAGGTGTCGTGTGTCCGATACCATTCAAGCATGGTAAATTCTAAATTATGATGTTGGCCACGATCTCCCCGACGAAAAACCGGTATTATCTGATAGATCTGTTCCAGGCCGGCAGTGACGAGTCGTTTCATTCCAAATTCGGGAGACGTTTGAAGATAGAGCGTCTCGTTTCCCTGTCCCCAATCGACTTCGACCGGAATCGGTTCCACGTAATGGTCAATTACAGTATCGTGGGATAATACAGGCGTCTGAACTTCCAGAAAACCCAGGTTGTCAAAATAGGATCGAATACGACGAATTATCTCTGCTCGTCGGTATAAACGTACTAATGACGCCGTTGGTTGAAATTTTAAGGTCATTTTATTATTGTTTTTATAAATATTATTTTGAAAATCAACGATCTAACAAAATAAAGTTTGACTTGTACTTTTTCTTGATTATAATAGAATTAAGAAAACAAGTTAAGGGGGTCAAATTATTGAAGGGGCTATTTATTGAATTTTCGTTAGTTGGGGAATTGATGGAAGAACATCAATAATTATTTAACATCAATTATTTAACATGTTTTGATTTTTCTATTAAAAGATACTGTTAACAAGGTGTTGACCGTAGCTCATATTTAAAAATTTTTCTATATTTAAAACTGGAGAACAAATGAAGCAGTTTTGTATTAAAATGGGGAGGGTAGGTAAAAGAGATAACGCATTTACCCTTGTTGAATTGTTAGTGGTTATTGCGATTATTGGTATTTTGATCGCATTGTTATTGCCCGCAGTACAGGCGGCTCGAGAAGCAGCACGTCGAATGCAGTGTACTAATAATCTTAAACAGATTGGTATTGGTTTGCAAAACTATCATGACGCGCATCATGCGTTTCCTCCGGCATTAGGTGGGACAGACTTGGTACAAGCCAATGGTAACTGGTATAACTGGCATATTATGTGTTTTCATATTACAATGCTTCCGTTTTGTGAACAACAGGCTCGTTACGATACCATTACAGCGGCTAATAATGGAGCGTATTGGCCGGGAGTCGGTTCTAATATAGAGGCGTATCGAGGCAATATAACCTATTTGGCATGTCCTTCCGATGCAAATGCCACCGAACCATGTACGTTTGCCGGCAATAATATGCGTTGTAGTTATCCCGGCTGTTGGGGTGATTCTATCTATGGTAATGATGAAAGTGGTCAAACGCGTGGATTTTTTGGGACAGGAGGATGGCCGAATCGTTGGCAAGGGGCTCGTAAAATGGCGGCGGTTACCGATGGTACTTCCAATACATTGGCCGTTTCTGAACACGTAACCGGAGCTACGACCGGGGCTGGTGCGTTACGGATTAAAGGTAATATCTACGATAAAAGTTCCGCTTCCCCTGTATTACCGAACGAATGCAAGGGGGTTGTGAATACGAACGATGCAAGAAACTTCGTCGCTGGTAGTACGATAGCCGGGTATGCTCGCGGCCAGTCCTTTACCGATGGCCGACCTGGTATCAATGCCTTTTCCACGATTTTGCCTCCGAATAGTCCGAGCTGTCGTGGTACTTCCAATAACCATCCTGGTCATGGTTATGGAACTTGTGCCGCATCCAGTAATCATAGTGGAGGTGTTAATGGCGTCTATGTTGATGGTTCCGTTCATTTTATTTCGGAAACTGTCAATACAGGGGATTTCACAAAATATGATACAGGAGCCTTCGGAAGTTCCGGTTTCAATACAGGTAAATCCTATTACGGTGTTTGGGGAGCCTTGGGTTCAATTGATGGTGGTGAAACCGTTACTCTTTAGTTATTCATCTTGATCTTTATTCTCCCGACGCAAGATTATGTCGGGAATTTTAAATTAATTATACGGTGTGTCGCTATAAAATCGGCATTTCCTCGGAATATCCCGGGAAGGTCGACGTCTCGTCCGTATCCTCCAAAAACAAGACTGGAACGCGGACGTCTCGTCCATACGCATTAACTTAAATTCAAC
>CAYUAP010000050.1:0-25210 GCA_964442735.1 uncultured Planctomycetaceae bacterium
CCTGTTTTATACCCAAAAAATGGAGTAGACTGGAACGCGGACGTCTCGTCCGCACAGCCGGGAAAACAGGTGTCTCGCCTGTTTTATACCCAAAAAATGGAGTAGACTGGAACGCGGACGTCTCGTCCGCACCGCCGGGAAAACAGGCGTCTCGCCTGTTTTATACCCCTGAATGAAAGTGTTGTCTACCACTAGGCAATAGTATATTATATGGTGATCGTATATTATATAAAGAACAGGAAAATGTCGATGATTTTGAAAAATATTTGTTTTAATAGATTATTTTCGATTCCATTATTCCTTTTATCGGCTTTATTTTTCGGGACTATCTCCCTGTCGGCGGTGGAACCCTATATTTATGGAATAACGGATAAAGATCCACTTTCCTATCAATTAGGCGAAGAAATGATCTTTTCCCTATCCGTTCGAGAAGTACAATCACCTTCCGAAATCAAACTGAAATGGAAAATTCAGGGAGATGACGGACAGGTTTCGGAAGGAATGGAACAATACCAAGCAGTGCCTTTAAAGATCAAAACATCCATTTCCCAGCCCGGTTTTGTTCATTTAACCGTACAGGCATTGGATTCCCAAGGGAAGGTCCTTCCCATCCGACCGTTTCAGGGGAGTGCTGGGGCCGAATGGCAATCCCTAAAAAATATTTCGGAACCAAACGATTTTGATGCCTTCTGGAAGGAACAGCGAAAACGTCTGGATGCAGTTCCCATGAAGGCGACCCTGACACCGGTCAATGTTCCCGAGGATAAAGACAATTTATATTATGACGTTAAAATCGATTGTCTCGGAAAACCGGTTTCCGGATATTATCGCAAACCGAAAAATGCCAAACCGAAGTCACTTCCCATACGAATCGCATTTATCGGCTATAATTATCATTCGGCGTTTCTTCCGACCTGGGCCAATGACTATCTTGCCGTCGATCCCCATCTTCCCCTTTCCTGGGCCCCCAATTCGGACCGATTGAAAAATGCCCTGATATTTAATATCAACGCCCATGGTTATGAAAATGGTCGGTCGCAGGAATATTACGATCATTTCGCGCAAACGGAAGGAAAAAACTACGGCTTTATAAAAGAAGAAAATAGAGATCGGGAAAAGATCTATTTTACAGGTATGATTCGTCGGGCCATACGTTTACTTCAGTGGTTGAAAACGGAACCGGAATGGGATGGAAAGACCATTGTCGTAGCGGGAGGATCCCAGGGGGGATTTCAGGCATTAGCCCTGGCCGGACTGGATTCGGATGTCTCGGAATGTTATGCTTTTATTCCCTGGCTGTGCAATATCGGTGGTCATGACCTGCAAAAACGATTACCATCGTCTTTTATTCCGGAATATACCGACGCGCTTCGTTATATAGACGCGGCCAATCATGCCAAACGTATTCGCGGTAATGTTCTGATTGTCGCCGGACTCGGTGATTTTGTCTGTCCTCCGGCAGGTCTGGCGGTTCTGTATAATTGTATTGCTTCTTCCAAAACAATTGAATTTCGTCAAGGAATGAAACATCCGGAGGAAATGCCCAACGCGCCCATCTACCATTATACCCCGTTAAAAAAATAGTATCTTCATTATCGGAAACAATACACGCCCTTTAAATTTATTCGATCTATGGCCAAAAAAAACAAACGGAAGGAACGGACTCCTCGTCCGGAATCAGAACGTAAAATCGAGAAGACCGAAACAGGATCCGTTCCGATACCACAACAGGAAGAACGAAAACCGTTCCGCGATAATTCACCGATCTTTTCCATCGGGGCACGTCTGATTTTTTTTCTTTTTCTCTATTGGTTTTGGGCTCTACGTTTGTACGATTTTCTCTATATGGTTCAATATCACGATCTGTTTTTATGGAACGGATTGTATTGGAAGGAATATTCAAGTCGGATAGCCGGACCTCTCTTCTATCTGACTTCGTTTGGTATCCAATTCTTTTACTATCCGTTATTGGGCGGATTTCTGATCGCCCTGGCTCTTTCGTTTCTGGAGATTTTGATTGCCCGATTTTATCGGTTTCGTAGTTGGAATGTTCTTTTATCTTTTATTCCTCCTCTATTGATATCAGTGGCCATTACCCAGATCAACTATTACATATTCAATGCGTTCAATATGGGGTTCCTGTTCGCCATTATACCAGGCTGTCTTTTCGTGTTCCTCTTCGGAGGTCTTTATCGACGAATGGTATCGCCAAATAAACGATTCCTTCTTTACCTTGCCGTAATTGTTGTCTTCTATCCACTAACAGGATTTTATACCCTGTTTGCGGCTCTTCTGGCTCTTCTTTTTGACGTGGCCTGTGCCGATGATGATCGGAAATATTTGCGCCTGGAAATATCATTTTTAGTATTCCTGATAACACCTCTCTTCTGGGGGTTCTTTTACAAAAATCAAAATGCGTTTTCAACGTTGTTTTATATCGGTATTGTGGAAGAGAATGTCATTGATAAAGACGAGGCGACTCGTGTCTTCTTTTATCTTTCCTTCTGGAGTACGTTTGTCTTCCTGTTTTTGACGTCGTTATCCGTAATGTTCTATCGACTTCGTAAACGCGAAAACAAGGAGAATGTCATTGTATGTCGTTCCGATTTTAAATGTCACTATCGGGAATTATTGTTGTTTTTCTGTTTCGGCCTTTTCCTTTTCGGAACCGTTCGATATTCTTTTTTCCCCAATAATTTTCGTGCTCTGTTGAAGACAGCTCGTCTTTTGGACGAACGACGATGGAACGAAATTATTGAAGAAGAAAAGACAGTTCCCAATTATCCGGTTAATCCTTTAATTTCGGCGCGTTTTCTCGCCTTGGTCAAGACGGGTGTTTTGGGTGACCGACTCTTTGAACGACCCCAGGATCCGAAACAATCGATCCAATTAGCGACTCAAACGTCGCAAAAAATGATTGGAGACCGTATTTTATACGAGCATGGTGCCGTCAATTTGGCCACGAGATGTGCCATGAATAATTTCGTTGATCAAAACGGTCATACTGTTTGGTCCATAAAAACACTCGCTTTGTGTGCCATGACTTCAGGGGATGATATTGTGGCCCGACGTTATTTGAATCTGTTGGATAATACCATGTTCTACAAAAACTGGTCTCGGCAATATCGTTCCTGGCTTGATACTTCGAATAAATGTAATATGGAAGATTCCCTACGTGCAATTGACGAACAAATTCGGGAGATTCGCGAAAAAATCGGAAGGAACGACTATTTCAGTAAAGCGAAAGCCATTGATTACTCCATTATGGAACATTACTACAACTATGATTTCGATAATTCCTCCCGGGACCGTATGATTACTATTCTAATGATACGACTTCTGGTAACTGATCTGGATTCTTTTATGGAAAAAGTAAAGGTGTTTTTGATAAAGAATGGTTCCCAGCCGATTCCACGATATATTCAGGAGGCCATTCTCTTTGATTCCTGTTTCATCAAAAAGAAGGAAATCGATCAAACACAATGGCAATTTTCTCCGGAGATTCTGGAACGATTTAATACATTCCGTTCCGTATTAAAGGAAATAGGACCGAAACCAACGCCGCAACAATTATCTCTGTTAGACCGTGATTATTCCGATACCGTTTGGTATCATCTTTCTTTTGCAAGAAAAATCGAAATCTATTGATCGAAAATAAAGGTATAGTCCATGAAATATAAAAGAATTTTACTCCTGATTTTTCCCATGATTCTTGTAATCGGATGTTCGACCCAACTGCCGAACAATTCTGTTTTTATGGACCAACCACCGAAATTGAATCCGGATTATACGAATATTACAATTCCGTTCAATATTGCGCCTTTAAATTTTCGAATTCTGGAAGAAGGGGATGATTTTATCACTTCCATTTCTGCCGAAAATGGTTCTCCTGTTCGGATAACAGGTTCATTGGTTCAAATACCACAGGCATCCTGGAAAAAGCTGTTGGAGGAGAATAAAGGGAAATCCTTTACAATCGACATCCGTATCCAACGGGAAGGTAAATGGTATCAGTTTCAATCCATTACGAATCACATTGCGGAAACGTCGATAGATCCTTGGCTTGCCTATCGAATTGTGCCGCCCGGTTACGAACATTATTGCGATATCACACTGCGACAGCGCCATCTGGAATCGTTTCGGGAGGAGACTTTTTATAGAGCGACTTTAGTCGACGAAAAAAATTGTGCAAACTGTCATTCCTTTCAAAACGGGAAAACGAATAATTTTCTGTTTCACAGCCGTGTAATTTCCGACGGAACTGTTTTTGTCCGTGATGGAAAGGTAACAAAAGTCAATACCAAAACAAATGAAACCGATAATACGTGTACCTATCCCAGTTGGCATCCGACTCTTCCTTTAGTTGCGTTTTCGGTAAATAATACGAGACAGATTTTTCATTCTGCTCTCAAAAATCGAATTGAAGTATTCGATTTTTTCTCCGATCTGGTTTTATATGATGTGGAGAAGCATACTATTTCTCCGATTCGGCCCTCCTCGGACGAATCGTTTGAAACGTTTCCCCATTGGGCCCCAGACGGTAAAACATTGTATTACAGTTGTGCAAAATTAAAAATGAAGCATTCGCGCCGGGAAATGGATCTTCGCCGACAGGAGATAGATCTCTATAAAAATTTCAAATATAATATTATGAAGGTTTCCTTCGATCCGGAACGTCGAACATTTGGCGAGCCGGAAATGGTTCTGGACGCGAAGGCTATGGATAAAAGTGCTGTTTTCCCGCGTCTATCGCCCGATGGTCGATATCTTCTCTATACTTTATCCTGTTATGGAACGTTTCCGATCTGGCATCGGGACAGCGATCTATGGCTGCTCGATCTTCAAACCGGTTCCAATCGGGTTGTCGATGAAATTAATAGCGACGAGTCGGAGAGTTATCATTCCTGGAGTTCTTCCGGACGATGGATAGTCTTTAGTTCAAGGAGGGACGATAGCCTTTATACTCGTCTCTATATTTCCTGTTTCGATCCTTCCGGACGATTCTGTAAACCTTTTATTTTACCTCAAAAGGATCCAAAATATAATATGGAATTCATGCGTTCCTATAATGTCCCTGAACTGATTACAGAACGAATCACCATTTCCCCTTCCAAGCTGGCCGAGACCATAAAAAAAACAACGGCGGAAAACGCCATTTATCAGAAGTAGTTGTATTATGATACTAAAGCGCAAACAAGATATATCGGGAATACAGGGAATTTCAGGTAATTCAGATTGTTTACAGAAAATGGGATATTCTGTAATCATAATCTGTAATAATCTGTAATAATCTGTAATAATCTGTAATAATCTGTAATAATAAAATGAAAATATATTGTGATAAATATTTAGTAACCATTCACGAACGATTTTAGAACCACGGAAATCACGGATAAACAGAGATAGTCTGCCGTAAAATACAATATTTTACAATAACAAACTAAATATTTTTATCTATTATAATAAATAATTTTATCATAAAAAAGTTTGTTTGCCAAAAAACTATCCGTGAAAATCAGTGTTATCCATGGTTTCACTTTATATCCGTGAATGGTTACAATATTTATATCGTAATAGATGTTGTTTGCCAAAAAACGGTCGGTGAAAATCAGTGTTATCCAGGATGACAATTTTTTATCGTTTGAAATATCTGCTTCTCTATTATAGAATTGACTTCAAAACACCTTCTATCGTCAAGCCGAGGATGAAGGCGCAGCCGGAATCTCGGTTTCTGTGAACAGGTATTGACTACATTTTATAGAAGATCGTCTTCAAAACATCCTCTGTCGTCTTGATTGGATATACTGTTCGTAATATTTTGACCTCCTTGCAGGGAATTGGTTAAAAATATACTAACATCATTTCGGCTTTTTGTAATTGTCAGTTATTAAAAGGATTGGAATATATCCAACCATTGCATTAACATTTATTATCCTTTTAGGAGCAATATAACAGAAATAATACGATACTGTGGGTCGTTATAAAATCGGCATTTTCCGGGAACATGGACGTCTCGTCCACCTCTCCGTACAACAGGCGTCTCGCCTGTTTTGAAAAAAGAGATTTATAACGACCTTGATTATATCAAGAAATAATATTGGGAGCGCATTCATCTGAAATAGTAATTGCCCAGGAAGACAAATAGTTCTAAAGGCACCAGTTTGGTTGTCAAAGGGGGAATAACAGTCACGAGTTGTGTTCATACCAGCCAGGGCATTCCCGACTATTATTCCTGGTACTTTAAGAAACATCCGCCTTTTTTGTACTTTAAAAGTTGTACTATGGAACTTCATCCAGAACATAGGGAACGGAAATACCGGAAGTGTCTTTTTTCCAATCGAGTCGAACACGGGAGAGGAACCAGTCCTTTCCCTTGGTTTTCGTTCCCTGGAAAAAGAGCCATGTCTGTCCTTTTTCATCCTGAAATACACCTGGATGTCCGGACTCCGACTCGTTCCATTGTCCTTTAGGTCCGAATGGAATAAAGGGAACGTTCCAGACACGTTTCCAATGAATACCATCGTTACTGACAGCGACACCAATCTGCTGGGGATCGCAGTTATATCCTCCGGCGTAAAACATATAGAGTCGCCCATCATGTTCCAAGACAGTAGGGGCTTCAATACATTTCGTCTCCCAATCCAAACCCGGCTCTAAAATAGAAAAATCGGCGGCCTGTTTCCATGCCTTCGGTCCGAAATCAGATTTGGGATCGGCTGTTGCAACGACTAATTTTTGAATTTTACCTGCCGGATCTCGAGTTGCGGCGTAAAGATACATCGTTCCTTTATATTCAAGAACATCAGCATCAATTGCCCGACCATTCGTCCAATTCCCGTGTGGTCTAAATATCGGATTGTCCGCATGGGGGGTAAAATCGATACCATTCTCCGACCAGGCACAACAAATGGCGTCTTTTGAACCTGTACCATAGGACTGATAAAATAAATAAACCTTGTTATGTATAACCTTCGCACACGGAGCACATAATCCATTCTTGTCCACTTCCTGCATTGGAGTCAGACATTTAATAAAATTCCATTTCATCAGGTCCGGACTCTCCGCAATTCCTGTATAAAAATGACTTTTTCCTTCCTGATCCTTTTGCGGTAATGAAAAATAGAGTAAATATCGTCCCTTAAACCATATTACCGAGGGATCCTTCGAATAATTCTTTTCCGCCCAATACATTTTTGGGGTCTTAATCGTTGGAAAATCGGCTACTGTTATGGCCGTACCCTCTTTTGTGATCAGGCAGAATGGTACTTCTTCGGAATATAGAATGGAATGGCTCGTTTCCAAAAGAAATAAAACCAATATAATTATTAATGTTTTTTTCCCCATTATTCTTTTTTCCTAACTATTTATCCCCTAATTGTCCTGCGGCCCAACGAACTCCTCGATAAAAGAGTTCCCGATAGGAAGGATTATTAAAGGCCACTCCATCATGCCCCTGAATCATGACAAAAACACGACTCTTCGCATACTGGCGCGTCCATACAATTGGCGACGAAGATTTTGGATGGTCTGTCTTTATTAATAGATGAATATCCGATTTTATGTAAAGATCGCCAAAAACTTCGTCTAACAAGGTAAAATCAGATAGTCCCTTGGTGATGGGATGTTCTTTATCCACTATTTGAAAATGAACTTCGACCGGTTTCATGTAGGTGGATGCCGGATATTTTTTCCCGTCTATCTCCATTTCCTTAATCAAATAGGCCGTTCCGTATACTTCCCGGAATAACGGTACTTTATTGTGCGATATTAACGCATGATGTAACATGACTGTCGGCATACCCTGTGTCCATAACGCCTTAAGATTTTCTATCTGTCCCTCTGATAATTCAAATTGCGATTGATCATGAAAAACAAGAATATCGAAATCTTTTTCAAGTCCTGGTTTCAGTAAATCCTGATCCTTCGGAAGCTCAATTTCTCGAAACGTCGAATCCGGCATAGCCGCCAACATTTTATGAAGGTTTTCCTTGTCATAACTATGTCCTCCTACGATCAGAAGAATACGAAGTGGTCCCTTTTTGACAATCTGGCCTTCTTCCGCCTGAATACAGATGCTACAAACAATAAAATTCAAAAAAAAGACAAACATCCAACACACTAATGTTTTTTTTGCTACAAACATTTTTATTATCCTTTCAAAAAAATCCATTTGTACACAATTCCCTGATAGTTTATTTTACACAATTTGTCTATTATCTCAATACCCGGGAGCAAATACAATTTTTATTTAGGGAAATAACGGAATTTTTATGATTTACTAAAGCTGTAAAATCGATTGTACCGATAAAGACCAAAGTAACGTTGGTAATGACCCAACATATTTGGTGATACAGCAAGAATCACGGAGGAGAATGTAATGCGTAAATTGTTGTTAATAATGATTTTAGGATCCTTTTTGATCGGAATGACCGGATGCGTCATACCGGCCTATTCGGGAGATCCGGCAAGACGAACGAACCAACTGTACAATACATCGGAAGACCTTCGTCAGATGCAGGATACCTGGGAACGTGTCTGGATGATAGACCAGCCAAGTCACATGACCCCCTATCGTACACATGGCGGGATAACCTGATTATTTGATAGACAACAGAACGTCACAAGCCGATTATTGAGTTAATTGGACTGTGGGCATTTTGTCCGCAGTCGGACGAACAGATACGTTGTCTGTCTTAAAAAGGTTCGATTGTTGACACTGTTGTGTATAAATATACTGTGTGTCGTTATAAAATCGGCATTTCCAGGGAATGTGGATATCTCGTCCGCATCTCCGCAAAACGGGCGTCTCGTCTGTTTTGAGAAGAAGAGATTTATAACGGCCTTGAGTATACACCAGTTGATCCGAACGGGTACACCCGAGGTAACACAAGGTTTCAATGTTCGGTTACAGGTAACCGTTCACGGATATAAAGTGAAACAACGGATAACACTGATTTTCACGGATATTTTTTTGGCAAACAAACTTTTTTATGATAAAATTATTTATTATCATAGATGAAAATGTTTTTTTGTTATTGTAAAATATTGTATTTTACGGCAGACTATCTCTGTTTATCCATGATATCCGTGGTTCCAAAATCGTTCGTGAATGGTTACGGCTACAGAAAAAATGGAAGAACATCTATATGGAAGAACAATTTTGTTTCGGCCAAATATTGGTTATTTCTGATTTTATCCTTTCAGAAAACCCTTTCCATTTCAAAACATTTCTTCTTAACCAGTAATTGGTAAAGACAAATGTAGTTTTCCATATATAAAAAAACCGGTTTAAAGTAATTAACTTCAAACCGGTTTTTTTTTCTTGGAAACAATATTCCTAATGAAAATTATAAATTCATTAGTGTTTTCCATATTTCATGGGTTTTCCACTTCGCTGGGCGGCCATATAGGCTTCCAGGGCACGCATACGTGGATCGTCTCCGCTCATGGGTTTTGCTCTACAAGGATTTTCCAGGCACCAGTTTGCCATATCGCGCAATAAAGCCACTCGACCAAGTTGTACCTGATATTTCGGATAGGTTTCCGCATGGGTTCCTTCCGCATCAGGGTGACACATGTCACAGGAGGTCGCGTTGGTACTTCCCAACAGATTCGCATTATGGAAGATTAAGGAACCTTCCACGACAAGACGTTCGGTCTCTTTTTCCCAGAGAAGAATATCGGCCTCGGTATAATTACCATAGGTATGTCCTTCCTTCTGGCTGTCTTTTATATTGACAAGAGCCTTGTTGTCTGCCGGCGTCTTGATTTGATGTCGTCCTTTTTCTTCGGAAATCCAACGATCATCAAACCCTTTATTCCATTGGTCAGTAGCGCCTGGAAAAGGGGTTAAGGGTTTACGGATACCGCTCCATTCGTTGTTTCGCTGTACGATGCAATCATAAAGTTCGAATTGGTCGGAATTTGTGTGGTTGGTACCGCGCGCTTAATCGGAACCGCAATAAACGGTTTATTTTGTGAATTACTCTTTATAACGGGGGGAGTCTCCTTTTTTTGGTCTTGAGGAACTACTTGAGATTGTTCTTTCTCCGCTTGAGTGTCGATTCGCTGTAGTTTACCTGTTTCACCAATATCATTATTGGAGGCACCAATCGGTTTCAGTTTTTTGGATGTTTCATTCGATACCTGATTGGTTCCAATGACCGTTTTTGTACCGCGGCGCGATATAATCCACACATTTCTTCCTAGACGAAACACACGATTTTGAACCGTACTATTAGTCGTTATTGTGGCGGGGGTGTATTTTTTAATTCCCTCTTTGGTTAAATGCATTGACCCATCATCAACCGGAAGTTCTTCTTTTACAGCAGATGCTTTTGTATCGGTTTTAACGACCGATACCGCAGGTGAGGTCAAGGTTGCTGGTACTTTTACTCCTTCCTTGGCAGGAGGATTCTGTGCCTGTACCGAAACAATGGGGCATAACCCCAACACTAATAAAAGACCTAAAAGGGTCTTTCCCTTCATGAATAAAATTTCATGAAATTGTTTCATATAAAGTACTCCTTTAATAAATGTTACTCAAACAAAACAAATTGTTATTTAAAATAAAATCATTTAAAAACGAAAATGTGACTGAATTGATTTGTATAAAATTAAAACGATGGTAAATTGGGACGCTTCGGACGATCTGTTTCTCCTTCGCTTGTTAAATAGACGGCAGGAACCAGAATTGGCTGACGGTTCCACAAATTGTAAACCTTGTCAACTAATCCTGCCGCAGAAACATGAATTTCACCGTCACCACAACCATCGGCCGAATTAAAGGGGTCGGGCCGATTCATCGTGATCGTCATTTCCGGCATTCCTTGCGGAGCATACGGCCAAGGCCATGCCGTTGATAACAAACCATGGAAGGATATATTATCGATACGATTCGTCAAGATCTGATGCGTGTGACCGTGAATAACCGTAACTTTTTTGAATCGCGCAAGAATATTCTGAACATCCTCGGCATCATCCGTCCAGAAGTTCCAATTTTTATATAATTTATACAGGGGCGAATGTGAAAACAAAACGATCGGTTGATCATCTTTATATTTCGCTAAATCCTCTGTCAACCATTTTCGGTTTGCTTCTCCGACGGTAAATGGTTTTTGAACATGATTATCCAGGCCTGCCACTGTCTGCATTCGTTGTAACGGGTTCATACCGCGCGATGTCCAGAAATCTTCTTCAACCACACTCAAAACAGAGACGAAATGTACGCCTTTATGATCGAAGGACCAATTGGGGGATCCGAACAGGGATTTCCATTTTTCGCCCATATCATAATACCAGTCATGTTCACCGACCATAATTTTTAGCGGAGCCTTTAATTCCTTTAGAATATCGTATCCTAATTGGAGTTCTTCCGGTTGTCCCAACTGGGCTAAATCACCTCCATAAAAGACGAAGTCCGGAGTTTCTTCCATGGCATTGACATCCTGAACGGCACGCATTAACGCATTGGCAAACCGATCATTTTTTTCTTTTACGTAGAGATGGGAATCGGAAATATAGGCGATTTTAAAAGGCTTGGCACCTTCCTCCGCGCCGGTAACCTGAATAGGTTGGTATAAACCAGTTCCGAGCATACCTGCAGTGGCTGCCGCGCCAAATGATGCGGACGCCACTTTTAAAAAAGAACGTCGATCAAGATTCACGAGCCCTTTAAAGAAATCAGTGCGTTCGTTTTCATAACGTGTCTGTACATTCTCTTTACGATATCTGCTGGTCATTTCGAAGTTCCTTTCTCCGTTCCTGTGGTTTTTTGTGGGGCGGCGTCATAATTTTCGAACAACAATTCTTTTCTGGTAACAACGGTCTCTCTTTTGTCGTCTCGCGGCAATTTCTTTTGTTCCGCTATTTTTTGTGTATTTTGGTCTGCAAAACGAACATCTGTTAAACTGAATAAAAATGCCACAAGCTGGTTGACTTGCTGTTCCGTCAGATTTAAGGGCTCGATACCGCCATCCAGATAGAGATTAGCATCTCCACCATGATTATAATGATCGATTACCTCCCATAACGATTTCATGGAACCATCGTGCATATAGGGGCCTGTTATTCCGACATTCAATAACATGGGAGTACGAAACGCGCCTAAATCAGAATGTTTTTTCGTGATTAGGAAGCGTCCCAATTCACTTAAATCGGTCGATAGAGCCAATTTATCCAATGCAGCTTCTGATGTATCCGTGGCGAGAGCCTTTTCCGCATCATGGACTAATTGAAGAAAATTCTGTTTTCTGGCGGCAATTCCGATGTTATGGTATTTATTGTCCGTTCCCAGGGGATTGGAGGGACTGATTGCATGACAGGAATTACAACGTCCTTCACGATTAAAGAGTTTCCAACCCTCTTTAGCATCTTCGGAAATTGCATTTGCATCCCCCTTTAAGTATCGGAAGAAGGAATTATCCATGAATACAAGCGTTCGTTCAAATGCAGCGAGCGCGTTTCCGATATCTTTATAATTGACTTCGCGATTATAGGCTTTATGGAACATTGCCTGATATGCAGGATCATCTTTTATTCCGGCGATAATCTTCGATTCTGTTTCGGGCATTCCCATTTCGACGGGATTGATGATCGGCTGCATTGCCTGATGCTCAATGGATGGAGAACGTCCATCCCAGAACATTACATGTAATACAGCGATATTCATGGTTGTTGGGGCGTTACGCGTTCCAAACTGTTTGGTTGCGTTGCCCTTGACGATTTTATCCACTCCTTCCGATGTCGGAAGTGCATCGCCAAAACCTCGGGTTACATCATGACAGGTCGCACAGGAAACCGTTCCGTCGATCGATAAACGGGTATCAAAATAAAGTTTACGTCCTAGTTCGACTCGGGCTTCATTGGTTTCATTGCCCGGTTCGACAAAAAAATTCCAGTATTCTTTATCGATTCCTGATGGTATAAAATTACCATTAGGACTATTCTTCTGCAATTCACCCAGATATTTTTCCTGATATTCTTCTATTGCCGCCTGATGGGGTCCTTTAGGAATATCACTATCATTCTGTCCAAAAACGACTGGTGAAATGAACGAGATACCATACATCAGAAACGGCAGAATTCCAACGGCAATCAAGAATCTTCGCCTGTTTTTGCTTTGCATGAACATTTCCTTCCTCCGATTGAAATTGTCGGTTATAACTCTAATCTTTAAATATAAATTGATAATGAAAATTTCAATAATAAAATGGATATAAAATCGATTGTATCCTGATCCTTTTCTATTGAGATATTTTCCCTGATTATCATTGTTCTTTTAATATTATACAAAAAGGTTGTACAATGTCAATCAAATTCCCAATTTTTGCAACAAGAAAAAGTTTATTAACAAGATTTATCGTTTTTTTCGAACTTTTTGACAGTATCGATTTAATATTTTGATAAAACGTTATTATCTTTTTAAAATAGGAATATCAGGGAAGATACAGATAAAAAAGAATATGGGGATTATACTTCCGGATTTTCAATACGAACAAGGCATGAAATTTACTATCAAGGCATCTATATTGTACGACGTTATAAATTCGGCATTTCCTGGGAGCGCGGATGTCTCGTCCGTATCCTCCAAAACAGGTATCTCGCCTGTTTTGAAAAATAGATGTTTATAACGACCTTGACTATATATTAACGGGAGGAGTCATAAAACCGCGCGATTAGGGAAGGGGTGTTTTGGAAAAAAAGGGTTATTGCATGTTGAAAATTCAAAAAAGATTAACTAATCGCTATAAAACAAACGATAATAGAAAAGATATGACCAGAATTTTTTGTATAGCGAATCAAAAGGGAGGGGTTGGCAAGACGACGACGGCTGTATCATTATCGGCGGGTTTGGCACGGGCGGGAGTAGCGACATTATTAGTCGATTTGGATCCGCAGTGTAACGCGACGAGTGGATTAGGTTTTTCTCCGTCGGCCAGACACCCTTTAGTAACCGGGGAACCGATACAGGAGGCCGTTCGAGTGACGGCGGTTCCGGGTCTGTCAATATTAACAGGCTGTCGAAGTTTTCATGACGTCGAAATCTTAAGTCAGGCGGATACAACACGGTTAGATCGAATGACGAGTCAATTCAGTCAGGAACTGAAGGGATACGATTATATTCTAATCGACTGTCCTCCTTCTTTAGGTCAATTAACGAAAACGGCGTTACTCTGGTCAACGGAGGTATTCATGCCGATACAGTGTGAATATTACGCGATGGAAGGTCTTGTCCAGATGATCGAGATAATTCGGGACATCATTCATCAGAGGGAGGGGCGACTACAATTTGGTGGAATCGTCTTGACGATGTATGATCCGACGTTAGAATTAACACATGAAGTGGATAAAGAAGTCCGTGAATTTTTTGGCGAGATTGTCTTCAATACAGTCATACCTCGTGACGTTGCATTGAGTGAAGCGCCCAGTTACGGAAAATCGATTTTTGAATATGCTCCTCGTTCACGAGGGGCGCGAGCATATACGGAACTTTGCATGGAGGTATTGGAACGTGTCTAAAGAGAGAAGATTGGGACGAGGACTGGAAGCACTACTCAGTTCGGTGGCTGCCGCGCAGCCGGTGGTTGAGACGCCAACGGTTTCAACGACACAAGCGTCTTCCACTCCTGAACGACAAGGTTTTTCCGTGGTCTCCGATTATAATGACGGACAGACGGATCAACTTTTACAGGAAATGATGACCGGACGACCAACGAATACCCTTCCTATTGCCTTGATTGATCAGAATCCCTATCAGCCGCGTCTTGATTTCGATCCGAAGGAGATGCAGGAATTGGTTGACAGTCTGACACGACATGGTATGATACAGCCGATTGTTGCACGTCAAAAGGGTGATCGTTATGAACTAATTGCCGGGGAACGCCGTTTGCGTGCTGCCGTACAGGCCGGGTGGGAGGAAGTTCCTGCCCATATTCTGGTGGTTGAGGATCGGGAAATGGCCGAATTGGCCTTAACTGAAAATATGCAGAGAAAAGACCTCAATCCCATCGAAAAAGCGGTCGCTTTCCAGAATTATCTCGACTGTTACGAATGTACCCATGAAGATTTAGCTAAACGATTAGGACTTGATCGTTCGACGATTACCAATCTATTGCGACTTCTCGACCTTCCCAAGGAACTTCAGCAGGCGGTTCGGCAGGGGGTCTTGTCCCACAGTCATGCGCGAACTCTTCTGCCGTTGGAGGAAGGGGAGCAGATTGAATGTGCCAATCGTATTATGAAGGAAGATTGGTCTGTTCGGCAAACAGAGGATTTTGTAAAAAAGATTTTAGCGGGCGATACACAGGTAACGGGTCAACCGGATTCTAAACATTCTTTACGACGCAGTGGAAACGATCCACAGATACGTGAACTGGAGCAGCAGTTCCGGACGACGCTTGGTATGAAGGTTTCTTTGTGTGCTAATGATAAAGGTAAAGGCAAATTGGTAATACAATTTGCGTCTTCCAAGGAATTTGAACGTGTCTATCAATTGATCTGTCCAGGTAAAACGGATTTGTCACAAGACAATTAATATATTATAATAATATGGACTGAATGGTCCTGTTATCGGGAGGTTTGATTACTTTTATGACCAGTAATTCCGCTGATTTTTTATCTGATGTTCATGTTCATTTACAGGATCGGCGATTCGGTTCCGATTTAACAATTGTATTTGATCGGGCGAACCAACGAAAGGTCGAACGTTTTATTTGTTCGGCCACAACACCGGGGGATTGGACTACCGTTCGAAAAATTGGTGAAGAGTACGAAAATGTATTGGTTACCTATGGAATTCATCCATGGTATCAGTCGGGAATCAGTGGTGACTGGGAGGTTTGGCTTGCGAGTCTTCTTGAGGATCGATCCGGGAAAAGTCCCTATTATTCCGGGGTGGGTGAAATAGGACTTGATTTTGCCATGCGTGAAAAAAACACGATCCGGCAGGAAGATTTTTTTCGAAAACAATTGGCTTTGGCCAACGATAAAAAACGTCCGATTATTCTACATACTGTTCATTCAGTGGATCAAACCTTGGTTTTACTTAAAGAATATAATGAAATTCCATTATATTTATTTCATGGTTTTGTCGGAACAAGCCCTCAAATTGAGCAGATAGTGGATAAAGGGGGCTTTTTTTCCTTTTCCTATAGAAATGTTCGGATTGAGAACGAGGAGGGGCGGGAAACGATTAAGCAGATTCCCCGGGACCGTATTCTTCTGGAGAGTGATGGACCTTCTCTAATTCCTTCCAGGGAAGTTATGGGAAAGGATCAAATGATTATTATGCGACAAGACCTCAATGAAGACGGATTCCTCTTGAATGAACCGGCACTTGTTCCTACCCTGTTGGAGCAAATTGCCGTCCTTAAAAAAATGCCTGTTGATGAATTTCGACGTCAGATCCAACTTAATGAAAAACGTTTTTTTAATTCCTGGCCGAAAAAATAGATTGTCATGAAAAACGGTACGGAACAGAAGAAATAACATTTTAAATGACAATGGTTATGAATATTAAAAAAAACCGTGGTTCACAGATTGTTTGATAAAATCTGTTATTTTGACAGCAGGTTAGGACAAGAACAAGAACATCTCGTTCGCATCTCCACAAAACAGGCGTCTCGCCTGTTTTGCCAATTCTAAAAAAAGCCTGTGATTCACAAGGTGGTTTGATAAAATCTGTTGTTTTGACAGCAGGACAGGACAAGAACGCAAACATCTCGTTCGCATTTCGACAAAACAGGCGTCTCGCCTGTTTTGAAAAAAGAGATTTATAACGGTCTTGAGTTATAAATTCACCTTTTATGAAACTACATAATTCGCGAAGTTACAGTATCACCTTGTTTAATAATTCCCTGTCGGAAATTTGGGAGGATACGACAGACGGATCGATCCGGTTCCGTGGCCAAAACCATAATACGACCGATATAGGAAGATCCACGATAAACTTCCAGATAATGACCGGGTTGCAAACCATCACTTGCCCCAACGGTAATCAATAGATTCGTACCACCGTCTTTTTGAATATCGGAAACCATTCCCTGCACAGTAAAACGTGGTTGATTACCATATTTTTCCGGATTAGCTTCCAATCCAAATTTATCCAGAACCTGTTTGGCATTATCATATTTAGCCAACAACTCCTCGTTTGCTTGTGTTATATCCTGAAGAATGGAGACCTGTTCATTTTTCGTCGCAATCGTCTTTGCCAGGTCTCGAAGATAGGCGCCACGTAACTGACGCGCATTTTTTTCGTCCTTGGTTAGTAATTGAATCATACTGCGACTTTCATCAATAGTTACATTCAAGCTAACTATTTCTTCTATTTTCTTCTGAAGATCTATCTCGAATTTTGTAAAGGCGGTTAGCAAGGGAACATTTTGATCTTCAATAGTTTTTGTCTGTGTTTGAACAGCAGTGATTGCCTTTTCATGTTCTCCTTTAATTGTATTTAAATGCTCTGTCAACTCTGTATTAATGGCGGTTAAGTCCTGGGTTTCCTTCTGGATTTCCGAAATAACTTCTTTATGTTCCAGTGAAATCTTTCTCCAGTCCTCATGTTTCGCCATAAAAAGCAATGACAGGCCGAACAGTACAAAGCTCATACCTGTAATGACCAGGACGAAAATTTTGCCGACAAGAGTCATAAAACCAATACTCCCTAAAAAATATCAACGAAAAATGGAAACGATACAAAACTACGCTAATAAATACAATTGCGGACACTTCATACGGAATCTTCCGGTTCCCGTCCGCAGATACGTCTCGTCGAATTGACATGGCCATTCACAGGCCCTTAATAACATTTACCACCTATTATTTATAGGATGCAATATCCATATAAAGTAAAATACAGGCAACAACCAAAGCTAACCAGGAAAACAATAACAACAAGGTGTAAATGTTTGAAGGAACTGGTTTTTTAATCTTTTTTTCTTTTACAATCTTGGGGGCTTTTTCCTTCTTTACCTTTTCTTTTTTGACTTTCGGTTGTTTGGAGGGTTTAGTTAAATTTGCCACTGACACTATCTCCTTCCTTTATTTCACCCTGCTGGTATTTTGGAAGAATTTTGCAGACAGCTTCATGGGGATTAACTTCAACAACTTCCAATTTCCCCAAATAAACGGAACCTCGGGATACCTCTAAAAGATGTTTCGGTTTTAATCCTTCGTCTGAACCTTGCGATATAACGACCAACATACTCGCACTGTCTTTCACCTTTTTTATAGTTGCTTTTACAGGAAAAGCTGGAATCCTGTCATATAATTCCGGTGTTGGAGTCAGATTCTTCATATCCAAAACAGTCATGGCTTTATTGACATCTTCTTTAAGATCCTCGTTCTTTTTTTGAGCATCGCCAATTTTAGCCGCCTGTTCGTGAATGTCGCCAATAGTCAGTGCCAAATCACGAAGATAATCGGACCGACTTGATTGCGTTGCCGCTAAATCTTTGGTTAATGTCAAAATTGTCGATTTAAATTCGTTGATTGCAACATTATTAGCTGTTATAACATCAACCCGCTTCCGAAGATCACTTTCCAGCGTACTGTTCTTGGCCAACAAGCTGGTATTTTCCGTTGTTAATTCACTTGATTTCGACTTGAGGGCTGCTATCGTTCTTTGATAGGCATCCTTCTCTTCGTCAATTGTACGAATCAGTTCTTCCTTTTGTGTCTTCAGTTTGTCGCGTTCACTCGACGCCGTCTTGATCTTTTCTTCCAGCTTTGTCGCATCGTCCTTCCAGTTTTTATGCGAAGCGTATAACACAACGGAAAATACAAGATAGACGAAACTCATCATTACGATAAGTATGACCAATATCCTGCCAAATAGTTTCATAAAACAATATCTCCTCTGAACAGTCATCAAGTGACAGCTTCAATATGTCAACATCATCGGAATTTCAACCTGTTTCCCTAATACAACATGCCTATTTTCTCAATCGGCAACTTTTTTCATTAGGAAAAGAGGCTCTTCTCTCAATGAAAAAGGTCGATAATACCCATCCATCTCTCCAGTATAATCGAACTATTGTATTTTTGCAATAAAAATTCCCGATGAAATATAAAATCTCCTGAAATTTTTTATCGTTTATACCAGACAAGACAGATTTGCAACCTGTACGACTCTATAATTATCTCATTAAAGGCTTTATATTCCTTGTGTAAAACAAAATTTAAATAACGTATCTTTTATCGCGCACCATGAACCACCAACTGCGGCTTCTCTATTGTTACCATACAGCCCGGAGGAACGGAATTGATCAACCAGACGTTCGATCCGATGATACAATTATGTCCTACAACCGTTTGACCTCCCAATATGGTCGCATTCGCATAAACGACAACATTGTCTTCTATGGTCGGGTGCCGCTTCGTTCCCCGGACCAGCATTCCGGACTCGTCTTTTGGAAAACTGAGCGCCCCCAATGTAACTCCCTGGTAGAGCTTTACCCAATTACCAATCTCGCACGTTTCACCAACCACAACACCGGTTCCATGGTCGATAAAAAAGTATTCACCAATTTTCGCGCCCGGATGAATATCAATTCCGGATTGTGAATGTGCATATTCCGTCATAATCCGCGGTATTAAAGGTACTTCCAGTTTATGAAGAACATGCGCCAGCCGATAAATCGTAATTGCCTGCAAACACGGATAACAGAAAATAACTTCGTCGAAGGAAGTACAGGCGGGATCGCCCGCATAGGCCGCTTCCACGTCCTTGGCTAGTTGTGCCCGAATCTGCGGTAAACAGGATAAAAAGGAAAATGCCTTAACTTGCCCCAACAGCTCAAAATCATAACGCCGTTTCGGGGTACACTCTTCCGTTGCTTTATTACCGTGACAAAATGCCCGTGCTATTTGAATGGTTAATTGTTCATAACATTGATCCATTAGTTCGCCAATATAATAAACCACATTATTCAAATTGAGACGATCACGTCGAAGATAGCCCGGATAAAGAATCTCCAAAAGATCTTTAATAATCTCCGTGATCGTCTGCTTGTTTGGAAGTGGACATTGATCCAAATGATGCGTAGACCGTACTTCTTCATAGGATCGAACTATTTGAGCTGTCAGGTCCGGCAATCTCTCCTTGGACTGCAGTTCCAGATGATTAATATCCATTTGCCTGTTTTTTACTTTTTACTTCTTTTAAAGGATTCTTTTACTTCACTGATATTTTTAATACCATTTTTGGGATAGTCAACCAAGTCTTTTCCGAATCCATAAAGCACTTCACGAGGTTCGATAGTGATTTTCGAATCGTCCACCTGACTGATATCCAGGCCAAGGTGTTTGGCCATAAACGGATACATGGCTTTTTGTTGGGTTGTACCGTAACCATGCTGTTCCTTGGAAATGGCAAACTCCACTTTATCCTTGGCACCATAATAGGAATATATCTTCTGTAAATATGGAAATTCGACAAGGGGGGTATTTTTCGTCCAGTCGGTAGTAACCGCAATTAATTTAATGGGACGAGGTGCCGCCATGGCCGCAATTTCCGCATTACAGGAACATCCATTGTAAATATGGAAGGGAAGACCGCTTTCACAGGGACAGCCGCCATAAAAATGACTGGAGACCATAACAACCGGAACAGTCACGGTAATACGAGAATCCAGTGCTGTTCCGAGGAAGGTTTGCGTTCCACCTCCCGAGGCTCCGGTAATTCCGATTTTATCCTTCTTTACGTTCGGGAGCGCTGTTAAAAAATCCAAAACGCGCATGGTTGTCCACGTCTGTATGGTTCCAGAGATGGGATCGCGGTGATCCTCTAATTTTAAAGGAGATTCTTCGGTAATCCAGGCAAACATACTATAGGTAAAGCATATTCCCCCCATTCGGGCGATATTTCCGCCAATTTTCTGATGATCGGCACTCAAACGACCATCCCGTCCATGACCATGGGGACATAAAACAATGGGCCAGGGACCTTTCTGTAGGATCGGTTCATATAAATCGCCACAGAGATAATAGCCTGGAATTATTTCCAAGGTTACGTTTCGTACATTATAACCATCATGGGTACGGACCGCCGAAAAACGGGGATGGAGATCGGTTCTTTCGGGGAACGGCTGGAGATCAAGTTCCTTTAAAATCGTATTTGTCAAGACCTTTTTTCGGGCCTCCCAAGTCTCTTTATTGGAATATTGACGAAGAAGACGTTCCAAATGGGCTTTTCCTTCGGCTTCCGGACGAACATAATACCATGGCTCAAAAATACGCCATGTTTTTTCATCAACTTTTTCAAAACTGAGGTCAAGAGGAGCCAGAATGTACGCCAAACGAAGTTCTACATTTGACCAGTATTTCCAAGGCGCCATGGTAACTGTTTTTTTAAGATAGGGCTCTACCTTTTTATCAATGACCAATTTTATGTCAAGATCCTTTTGAGCATCCTCCAATAGGGTTTTTAAGGGAATTGCGTATTTATCTTTATGGTCCTTGAATTGATTATAGGAAAAATCTTGTCCCCATAAAAGAACTCCACTGACCAGAAAAATCACAATACATAACAGATACTTCATTTGTAATGTCTTTATTTGTGTCTTCATTTGTAATGTCTTCTTTACTTCTCCTAAAAGTATTTAAGGTTTGTTACTCGAAAATATCACCGAACGGATCGGAAGTTTCTTCCTTTTTCTTTTCTGATTTCTTTTCTGGTTCTTTTGGTTTAGTTCCCGTTGTTTCGCCGAAGATATCATCGGGAGAAGAAGGAGTTGCTGGTTTGGTCTCGTCACCTTTTTTAGCCGGTTTCGTTTCGCCTCCGGCCGGTTTCGTTTCGTCTCCGGCCGGTTTCGTTTCGTTCTTGTCGGATTTCGCAACTGCTGCCTGAACTTCTTCCGTGGACGTTGCCTTGGCTCCCTCTACTTCCGGACGTGCAGGAACTTTACTATGTTCTACTTCGTTTTCTTTCTCCAAACGTTTCGCAATATCCAAATTCGTCTCTTTGCGGATTGCGGGCTGTATCCGATTCTGTTCCCGCAGGCATTGAACCAGTCCATCTGCGGATACCAGATAAATTCGGTCACTTTCATCATTAAGAATGGTATACTGATATTTACCAAGAGGAACCGTAGCCAAGTGTTTGCCATTTGATCGATTGATTTGAATTAAACGTTCCAAATCGTCAATCGCATAAATCGAATTATCAGTTATCGACAATACTTTTTTAATTGAATTTGTATGCCAAACTTCATTACCGTTCTTCATATCGACACAATACAGAATCCCCGCAATCGTCGGAATAAAACAATAATCACCAAAAGAGGAAATTTTTTCCACAATCTCCGAACCGGTCAAAAACTTCCAACGTTCTTCTCCCGTAATATCGTTAATGGCAAGGACATAACCGATTTCTGTTCCAACCAGGACAAGGCCCCCTTTTCTTTTCTCAAGAGGAATTGCCATATTAACCAAACTGATATCTTTCTCGACAAAATGAGGTTGCGACTGTATATTATTTTTCTCGGATATCTGATGGTTTCCAAAACGTTTATTATCAAAATAAAGCGTTTGAGGCTTTATCAGGATTTTATAGAGGATTTTCAGATTATTATGAAATACGTCCTTCAATGTTTGACCAATAACAAGGGCTCCCTGATCGGTGGTCCAACTGATATAATCGCCTCGTACTGTCTGGGAAGCTATAATCGGCGGAACAAGTGAAACACCGAATGTCGGACAAATTGAGATATCGGCATCGTCAAATTTCTTCAGGAGATACTGTGTCTGTTCCCCTTTTTTAGCAGAATCGGCTATTGCTTTTTCCAGATCGGGTGAAAATTTGACCGTTTTGCGTACTTGGTCCATTTCCTTGAGAGATGCCGTTAAATTTGAACCCATTTGAACGATGGGTACTAACGGTATGGCATATATTTTTTTGGATAAAAGAGGAATGTATACAAAATTTTCACTGACTTGCGGACCCGCCATGGGTTCACTGTATAGTGGCAATTCGTTTAACAGTTTACCGTTATATCGGTCAAAAACATACAAGGTGGTTCCATTCAGTGTCACTACGATTCGGCTGTTGGCCGCCGGTCGATAGGTATGATATTTCTCGGAACCGACACGACGGGTCCACATAAGAGTTCCCGTTTCGGCGTTAATAACCTGAAGCATACTGGCTGAAGTTGTTATAAACAGTTGTTTATCGGCAAGGACAACATCGGTAACCATATCAACCTTCGTATCCAGGGTTACCTGATTGTACCAAGCCTGAATTAACCCCAAACGACCCGCTTGCGTACTGGAGAATATCATGGATGGATTGGCACTGTCCGCAAAAAGCGCACCTGCCATCAGGCATAAAAGGAACAAAAAGAGAAAAGCTAATTTACAATGACGTTTCATAACGCGTCCCCTAAAATGACTCGGTTGATTCCTGTCTTTTGTTTTGATTAATGTTTGTCAGTCTACACAACAACCGACTATACTATCATTATAATAATCCAAATAGAATCGGAAAGAAACCTTTTTTTTATTTTTTCTGAAAATTTTCTTGACGAAAGGGGGGTAATACCGTAAAATCCTGATCTATAATCGTTTTTATAGGCAAAATATTGAAAATATTCTTTTTTTTGTCGATTTGAATCATGTAACATGATTGGAAGAGAAAAAACCACCCTCAAGTATTCAAGGAGAAATAGATGTCCATAATAACCCGAAGTGTTTTGGATAGTGATAATGGAATTTACACCGAATCACTCGATATAGAAGAAATCTTCGAAGGTCCGAACGGGTCCATACCTTTTCAAGTTACGAAGCGTCGTCTGCGCGGAGGTGCTCGTGATGGTGTTGATATAATTGAAGTCGATAACGGACGTTTTTGTTTTACCATTGTACCGAGTCGCGGAATGGGGATTTGGAAAGGACGTTGTGGTGATGTCGAATTAAAATGGAATTCCGGAGTTCATGGTCCAATCCATCCCCGATTGGTACCGTTGACGGATCCGAGTGGATTAGGGTGGCTTGAAGGTTTTGATGAATGGTTTGTTCGTTGTGGTTTGGAAAGTAACGGAGCCCCTGAATTTAATGAACATGGGGTCTTAAGATATGGTCTTCATGGTCGAATAGCCAATTTACCCGCACGTCGGGTAAAGGTCATGGTTGATACGGATACGGGAGAAATAACCGTAACCGGTGTTGTTGAAGAGACACGGGCTCTTGTCAAGCGTCTGGCTCTTTACGCCTCCTATACGACATTTGCGGGCTCGTCGAAACTCAAGGTTAAAGATATGGTGAAGAATCGTGCCTCGGTTCCCGCAAATTTTCAATTACTCTATCATATTAATAATGGTTTACCCTTCTTGGGGCCGGGCGGAAAAGTCATGATTCCGTTCGAAAAAATGTGTCCGCGTAATGAAGACGCTGTTAAAATCCTTAAAGATTGGGATCTTCTGCTCCCCTTCACGCCCGGGGCTCCTGAAGTCTGTTACGCCTTCGATCTTGCTCAAGATCACGATGGTATGACAAAAGTTCTTTTAATCAATACAAAAGCCAATCGCGGACTGACTCTCTCCTTTAATAAAAAACATTTTCCCCATTTCATGCTGTGGAAAATGTATCGTCCCGATGGTGATCCCTATGTGACCGGAATCGAACCGTGTGTTAATTTCCCCAATACACATTCCTTCGAAGAAAAAAAAGGACGTGTCGTGACTCTGAATCCGGAAGAATCACGTTCCTTCGAAATGGAATTTGAAATACTCCACAACTATAACGAAATTTCTGAAGCTATACACTATATTAAACGTATTCAACCGGAAGGCAATCCGAATATATTGCCTCAACCCGATCCGGAATGGTGTGAATGATAAAATATTTTCCAGGAAAAAACAGGATCAAGAAAAATTTGGATCAAGAAAAAACAGGAATAGTCAGGAACCAACTAACTGTAATAGAAATACCAGTTTTATGATATTTCCGTTATGATTATACTCAAGACCGTTTTATATTCCTTTTTTCAAAACAGACAAGACACCTGTTTTGGACGAAACACCTGTTTTGGACGAAACGTTCGCGCTTCCGAAAAAGACAATATTGTAACGACTTGAATGTAACGTCTTGATTGTAACGTCTTGAATGTAACGTCTTGATTGTAACGACTTGAATGTAACGTCCTGAATGTAACGACTTGATTGTAACGTCCTGAATGTAACGTCCTGAATGTAACGACTTGATTGTAACGACTTGA
>CAYUAP010000050.1:25310-34404 GCA_964442735.1 uncultured Planctomycetaceae bacterium
TGTAACGACTTGATTGTAACGACTTGATTGTAACGTCCTGATTGTAACGACTTGATTGTAACGTCCTGAATGTAACGTCCTGATTGTAACGTCTTGATTGTAAATCCAGTAGTATATGATCGTTGTTATGACATTTTTATACCCGTACTTAATTTTTATATCATTGTCAATAAAATTGTTAATATACTCAAGGTCGTTGTAAAAGTTAATTTTTCAAAACAGGCAAGACGCCTGTTTTGGAGGATGCGGACGAGACGTCCGTGCTCCCGGAAAATGCCGCATTTATAACGTTCTAAAGTATAGTTATTATAACGTATAGTTATTATGATGAAAACAGTTGAAAAATAGAAGGAAGATTTATGAAACAGTTGAAATTTATATTATGTCGAATTTTCAAGCGATTCCCTATTTGGAGTCAATGGAAAAGAGCCATGTTTTTTACATTGCCATTAATATTACTGGTACTGTATGGACTGAATAGTGAAAACAATTCCATGGTTTACGGTCAGATAGCCAAACAGATATCCGATGGTACAATGGGTCAATACGAGGCATTTCCCGATTTACGTAAATTGGCAAATGGCGATCTTCTTGTGGTTTATTATGCGAGTGAAGGACATATTGGTCCCAGCGGAAAAATAATCATGCGACGTTCCAGTGATAATGGCATAACATGGTCGAATCCCCAAGTCATTGTCGATCTTCCGGGAAATGATCGGGATCCTAGTTTGTTTCAAACAAGTAAAGGAACCATTCTCTGTAACTTTATGACCTTCTATAGTCGTGATCAAGATCCTGCTTTTGTCGTTCGTGTCATTCGAAGTACCGATAATGGAAAAACATGGTCGAAACCGATAGATATAGAGTCGCCCTTCAAGAAAGTAACAGCCTCTAGTAGTCCGATTATCGAATTAAAAAATGGAGATCTTCTTCTTCCCGTCTATGGTCGGGAAACCAAAAATGGTCATCCGTCCGATAAAAAAGGAGAACGAGATCGGGCCGCATTTCTGCGGTCAACGGACGATGGTCAGACCTGGAAGGATCCGATTATTTTGGAATCAAATAATACGGAGCATCACCAGGAACCCTCTTTATTAGGTGTCAACGATGATACCCTTCTATGTATGGTGCGTCCGAAGGGTGGATGGTCCTGGTCCAAAGATCTTGGTAAATCATGGAGTCCGGTTCAATATCTCAATATAAATGTTGACTGTCCCTATCTTTTTAGTGTTGACGATAAAACCCTTCTCTGTGGCCTGCGTCATAGAAGTGCTCCCCTCCCGATCTCCATGTTGGTCTCGCGGGACATGGGAAAAACCTGGTCCGACCCCATCCCCATGGCCAATGGGGCCGGCGCCTATCCAAGTATTCAACAGTTGACCGATAATCTCTATGCCTTCGCCTATTATCGTGATGATCCAGGGCCTTCCCGTATTTGGATGCTCTATTTCCAACTGAATGAAAATGGAACCGTCAATCGTTTAAAAATCGATAATGCCTATAAATTACTACGAACCAATCAGTGATTCGGAGACTGTTCCTAAAGGTACTTTTTATATTTTCCTGTTTTATCAAATTAAAATATGAAAAATATGACCGGAAACCCCACGTATCCAGGAAGTTTTCAAAACATCCTGGAATTTACATATTAATGAATAAAGGAATCTGTATGAAAAAACAATTATATTTTCTTTTAACCGGTTTTATCCTGTTTTGTTTGGGAACCGGTACACTTTTGGGGAATGATGGCAGTCCTCAAATTCTCAAGGAGTGGAAATTCGAC
Source organism: uncultured Planctomycetaceae bacterium (assembly GCA_964442735.1). Taxonomy (GTDB): domain Bacteria; phylum Planctomycetota; class Planctomycetia; order Pirellulales; family Thermoguttaceae; genus JAUNBG01. The sequence continues at coordinate 27,094 of CAYUAP010000050.1, forward strand.
ACGACTTCCGATTTATCGGTCATTTCCTGGAATCACCTGACGAAACCGACACTATCCCATGGTTCACTCAACGCTGAAATGACGAGTTGGGATCCTTTTTTCGTCTTTGGCGGAATTGAGATCAAGCCGCAGCCCGGCCAATATATCGAGTTTCGAATGAAATCCAACGGAGTGGGAGACGGTGAATTTTATTATGCGTCGTCGAACGAAGGACAATATGGCGGGTTTGTTCCCCAAAAAGTACAGCATTGGGCGATCAATCATGATGGTCAATGGCATACCTATCGCATTTACCCCATCTGGCGAACGGAACCTCGCATAATCAAAATACGACTTGATTTTGGAAATCCGGGAGTCAAGCCGGCGAAAAATATTAGGGTTGAAATAGATCATCTCAAAATAGTTGATCCACAATTCAACAAGGCACGACCGATGGTCCCATCCTGGTCGGAGGAAGAACTCAAAAAAGACTGGACCACTGTAAAAACGGACCAATCCATAACCATGACCAGTAAAATAGGTGTTTTTGACGCGTTTGAATTTGGATCCTGGATCTCTATCGACCTCAAGCGAAAATCGAACAGTTCTGTACAGAAGGAGCAACAGGCGATCTTGCGTCTCTGGGGATCTAAAACCGATGGTGCTGCAGAAATAAAATTCCCAATCCAAAATGATAATTTTGTCTACAACTTCAATATCGGGAACGAACCTTGGTGGAATGGTCAATTCTATCAACTGGAATTGGTCCTTCCTTCGAATGATATTGTGGTACAACAGCTTCGTGTTAGTGAAGAACCTTTTGGGCCTGGTAAAATAGACATTAATTATCAGGGAATGACTAATGCGTTAAATCGGACAGAAGTCCCTGTCGATTATTTGATTCGAATGAAAAATATCGGTGGAACGACCTTTAAGAATCTTCATTTCGATCTGGTTTTGGACGACAGGATCGAGAAGGTAAAATATGTAGGGGCGAATATAAACGATACGACGAAGTGTGAAAATCGTAACCTTCCGGATATCGAACCGTTCATTCCGATTGATCTGAATTTGACATTCCAATGTACCGAGCCCGGTCAACATACAATACGTCTCGATCTCAAGGATAAATCCCAATCGGACAAAATAATAGCTACCATTCCGATTAAATTGGATATAACCCCTTCCCTTCATTTACCGAAGGCATCCTATGTTCCGAAACCGATTCCGGTAAAGTCGAAATATCAATTGGGGGCACTCTATTTTCCGGGCTGGTCGAAACGGGAAGCCTGGGATCGCATTAAAGTTTCCGAACCGATTCGCAAACCTGTTTTGGGATGGTATGACGAAGGTAATCCTGAAGTTGTCGATTGGCAGATAAAATGGGCGACGGAAACCGGAATTCAATTTTTCCTCGTGGACTGGTATTGGAATCGTGGCAGTCAGCATTTAGACCATTGGGTCAAGGCGTTTCAGCAGGCCAAATATCGCTCCTATATGAAATGGGCCATGATGTGGGCCAATCACAATGGGCCGGGAAGTCATTCGGTGGAAGACATGACCGTTGTTACAAAATTCTGGATCGACAACTATTTTAATACACCGGAGTATTATCGGATCGACGATAAACCGGTTGTAATGATCTGGAGCCCGGAAGGAATGGACAACGATGTTATTGCCATTGAGCGCAAAAAGGGTAATATGTTAAAGAAAGGGGAAGGCGTAAAAATTTTGTTGGATCGCAGTCGTAAAATGGCACAGGAGGCAGGCTATAAAGGTATCTATTTTGTTGCCATGAAATGGCCGGAATCGTCTCCGAACGCCGATATTGTCCAGGGACTCAAGGATGGTGGATTCGACTGTACCTCCCTTTATCATTTTATGCACCATGGTAATAAAGCGGAGAATCCACGTAAATTCCGTTTCGATCTTGTTGTAGACGCAACGAGTACCTTTTTGGAAGCCCGTCAGGAGGCTGGTATTCTCCCCTTCTTCCCGAATCTCTCTTCCGGGTGGGATTCACGACCGTGGCATGGAGACCGGCAGACTATTATTTATGACCGTACCCCTGAAAAATTTGGAAAAATTTGCCGTATCATTAAAGATTTTGTCGACCGAACCGGAATGCAGCCGATTGTAACGGCTCCTGTCAACGAATGGGGCGAAGGTTCCTATATTGAACCGAATCTGGAGTTCGGCTTCGATATGTACGAACAGATCCGTGAAACCTTCTGTGAAAAACCGACCGAAGGATTCCCTCCCTATTATGGCCCCACGGACGTTGGTCTCGGTCCCTATGATCTTCCTCCTATTGTAAAAGCAACCTTTAATGGGTGTTGGTCCTTTTCCGATAAAGAAAAATCGGCCTGGCAGCCATTGATGGGAATAAATAATTTCCAAATAAAAGATAATCGAATTATTTTTCAAACGACCAATAAAGATCCGGCCATCCAAACGGGCTTCGAACAGATTAAGGCCAAAAACTGGACTCAATTGATCATTCGAATGAAGATTAAAACGGCAAAACAGACGAAAGACGGTCTTGTGTCACAGATCTTCTGGGTTCCCACCTTCGGTGAAGCTTCAGAAAATGGCAGTTTATCGTTACCGATTATCAATGACGGGCAATTTCATAACTATATTTTTGAACTGAACAAAGTCAAAAGCTGGCATGGTCTCGTTTCCGGATTCCGTTTCGATCCTCTTAATCAATCAGACGCGACGGTGGAAATAGAATCAATTCAAATGAAAAATCAGCAATAGGAAAAAAACACAAAAAATAGGTGATTCGTAAAATAGGTGATTTGTAAAATAGAGGAATCACAATTTTCACGAAAAGATTTTGAGGGACCCTTTTTTCAAAAAGGTCCACTCAAGATATTTATAATGGTCCGCATTACTATACTTTAGGACGTTACTATACATTAGGACGTTACTATACATTAGGACGTTATAAATTCGGCATTTTCTGGGAGCGACGTCTCGTCCGCATACTCCAAAACAGGCGTCTTGCCTGTTTTGAAAAATAGACTTTTATAACGACCTTGAGTATATCATCATATCAAATATCATGAATGGAACTTCCGGACTCAAAACGATCTGTTTTTAAAGTCACGTCCTATTTTTCTTTAACGGGAAATCGAATGAGATTAACACTTAAAGGAGCGATTTTGAACGTTCCGTTTACAAGTTTTAAATCCGATTTTTTGATTACAATCCGTTGTTTAGTGCCGGGATCGTTAAACGCATTGGGATCATTTTTTGGGTCGGCAATAGTAAACAGGGTTCCGGCAGTTTCTATACCTGTTTTATTGGCATCGAGATTCATGGAAACAGATTTACCCGTTGGATTAACGATGGCCAGAGTCAATATTTTACGATCTGCCGTCAGTGCTGCGGAGATATCCAGCGGCGAATTATTTTTCGAGGTCAAGGCGCATTGAACGGGAATCGATCCGAATTGATTCCGATACAACGTCAGAACGAGTCCTGTTGTCTCCATTTGTACCGTAGTTCTATTAGTTTTAATCGCGCCGATTACATTAACTGTCTGTGCGTAATTAGCCATAATATAGAGGTCGGATGCGCGATAGAACGCATGAAGACCTTTTGCGATTCCCAGACCATCTTTCATGAAATATCGGGTTCCCAATTCGCCGAAAAGATGTGGTCCATACCAATAATTCCATTCGTCCATGGCGATCGGTTGTTTCTTTTTGGCGTAAAGGTTCGGCCAGCGTTTAGCGTAATTGCGGTGTGCTTCGGTGATTCGTTGTATGGATTGGGCCGGTAAAGAGACATGTTCTTCGATATTGTCCTTTTTCTGAACGTAGAAATGTTCACTCAAATAATCAATGGAATCGAAAGCCCCTGGAATGAACGCTTCGTCCCATTTACCAACGTTACCGACTCCAACCAGTACGATACTGGCGTCTTTGGCATGGAATTTTTTGGCAAATTCATTGTTTTTCACAATATATTTATCGACTGTCAGGTGTCCGATCTGCCAGTCGCCGTACATTTCGTTCCCCAATCCCCACCAGTGAACATTATAGGGGTCTTTATGTCCATTTTTCATACGAATTTTCCCCATGGGGGTATCGGAACTGCCGTTCACGTATTCCAATTCAGACAACGCATTTTCGATATTTCCCGCTCCTGTATTGACGGCAATATAGGGCTCCGTTTGCAAATAACGGCAGAAAAACATAAATTCGTCCAGTCCGAAATCGTTATGTTCTATTCCTGTCCAAGCCGGATTTTTTCGTGGTGGACGTTTGTCACGATCGCCGATTCCATCCTGCCAGTTATAACCACTGACAAAATTACCGCCCGGCCATCGATAGATCGGAGCATTCAGTTCCTTGAGACAGGCCAGGGTATCCGGACGCATTCCGTGAATGTTATCTGCGGGCATAACCGAAACGGTTCCCACTTGTAATGTACCGATTCCTTTAGCGGCCACTTCGATTTTTACATCATTATCCGTGACCGGGGCCTCTATTTCAAAGGTGAATTTCGTATATTTATCGAAAACAGGCTTTTGTGTAAAGACCGTCGATTGATCTTTACCGTCGACCAAATAGTGAAAGTGAATATCGACACGATCAATTCCCCGGGATGGTTTGATCCAGGCGTATCCCTGATATTTTTTGCCCTTCTGAAATGCCAGATTTTTCTGGGCAAGACCTATCCAGCGATTTTCCTGGCAATAGGCTTCCGGCGTATGTTCGCCGACAAAAGGATTCTCTTTTACCATTCGAATATTACAATCATAGACCACGAACCAGGGAGAGTCCTTGGTCCCCGGCGAAAGGTAAAATTTCCTGTCCTGAAGCATTTCTGACCAGATTCCACCGTAGATACATCGACCTAAATGCTCGATAAATTGACCATAAATATAGGGGGAAATGGGATGATATTCCTTGGTGCAGTCGATGACAATGTTTTCATTGCCTGTGGAAGATTCCTGGGCGTTTGTTTGCCGTACTCCTGTTCCGAATAGAATCAGAAGCAGAAGAAAAACGGTCAGTCTAAATCCACGGGCACACCCTGTTTTTTCTTGTAATAAAGTAAAGGAGTGTGTAAACATGTTTTTTCCTTTCCGGGCTGGAGGTAATTTATTATGGGTTTAGTTACAAGGCTTGCGCATAAACCTTTTATACAATCAAATTGAACGATAGGAATTACATCATATCAAATTTTAATTTCGAAAACAAGATGTCTTTCGAAAACAAGATGTCTTTCGAGAACAAAATATCGGTATTTTCAAAAAAAAACGATAGAAACCTGTGTCAAGACAATACGTATAACAATTTAATATTAATATAATTTAATATTAATCAAGTTATTATTGTAATGATGCACAGACTATTTTAAGTCCACTTAATAAACCCCTGTTTTAATTATAACGGAGTTATACCACCAAGGTCGAATAGCGATAATAAAAAACTGTTTTCCTAATCAAAAGAATCCTGTCTTGAGAAGTTTCATTTGAGGGTTCTTTATTCAAATAAAAAAGGTACCGTTTGAAGTTATGCACGAAAATTTAGTCGAAAATCATTCTAAATTTGAAAATTGACCGATTGGAATATAATTTATACTCAAGGTTGTTCACAATTCCTTTTCCCAAACAGGTGTTCCAAAACAGGCGAGACGCCTGTTTTGAATGATGCGGACGGGACCTGCCGTCAGGCATGGCATCCGCGCTCCCGGGAAATGCCGGTTTTATAACGTCGTACAATATATATCTGGAGCCGAGTATGCGAGTGTGGGTCCTGGAAGCAAACCTGTTTAGGATCCTTCCAATTTGTCTTCTTTCTATTAACACATTTCTATTAACATAAAAAATATTTTACTTTTCGCAGGAAATGTAATCGTCCTGATATTTACATTCTGAAATACTTTATCTGTATTGCCTGTTTTAATTATTAAAACTGTCTGTAAAAGATAAAATATTATTTTATTTATGAAAAATTTGTTCTTCTATCCTGTTTTTTCCTTGACGGATAAAATATTTTTATATATAATATAGAAAGTGTAAAATATAAAATTGTATCACTTTACTATTAAGGCTTTGTTTTTTATTTTTCAGCAATTAGGCATGCGAAATTAAACAAGAATGATTTCAAATTTCTGTATGATAAATGTTTCATTCCATTCATCATCCAAAACAGGTAGGGAGTCATGTTGTTTTATCGCGTAATTACAGTACTTTTATTATAAAAAAAGGAGTTTGGGAATGGAACTAAATCTTTCCAGAGTCGGAGAGAGAGGCAAAAGAGGTAAAAATTTTGCTTTTACTCTCGTTGAATTGTTGGTTGTTATTGCAATTATAGGAATATTAATAGCTCTTCTTTTACCGGCAGTTCAGGCGGCACGAGAAGCGGCACGTCGTATGCAATGTACGAACAATCTCAAGCAGTTAGCGCTTGCGGCCCATATGCATGCCGATGCCCACACCGGTTATTTACCGGCAGGGGCACGTGACTGGAACTTCCTGACATGGGTTTATTTTATGTTGCCCTATATTGAACAACAGGCACGATATACTTCAATGAGTATCGAATATGTTCCCTATGGAGCAACGACAGGGCGGGGCGGTTGGATTTATGATGCTTCTGACGGAACCGAGGGTGGTCGTTATGCCCGTAAACAAAACAGATTGGCAATGCAGGATAAAATTCCTGCCTACACTTGCCCGACGAGTACAGCACAGGAGTTTTACATTTCTACCTCGGAGCGATGGCCGAAAATTAATTATATCGCTTGTGGTGGTCGAACTGCAATCGGTTATACCGCGAATACACATGGCTGGGCTCCTACCTATTATGCTCTTCATGGTGCCGGAGGCGATTCCACCGATCTTGTCGAGGATCGTGGGGCTTTATTTGGTTTTAGTTCGGTCGGAGGTACTGCGGAACTTCGTACTACCAATATGGGAACAGCAGGATTTGCCCAAATTAATATATCGGCCGCGACGGATGGTCTTTCCAATACAACGATGTTTTCAGAACTTATCCAGACTATGAGTGATACATCCCACAATGCAAATTATAGTGACTTCCGTGGTGGTCCCTATCGTGGTGATGCCGCCTTCTTTTCCGCCTATTATGAACCCAATACCTCGCAGGCGGATGAAATGATGTCCAACGGTTATTGCCATACCTCAACACGTATTGTAACTCCAAAATGTCCTTGTGTCGTCGAGACGAGTACAAGAGGATATTATGAAGTTCGTATGTCCGCACGAAGTCAACATTCCGGGGGCGTGAACGCGCAGGGCTGACGCACCATTTTAGGAAAAATAGGTTAGGAATTAGAGAATTTGGG
>CAYUAP010000051.1:0-34296 GCA_964442735.1 uncultured Planctomycetaceae bacterium
TCATCGTTCCCAACTGTCTGCAATCCAAAATTTCACCATGCCAGACGGGAGGGACATTAAAAACAACTTTAAAAACGAGTAGAACCTATATAAAAATCATTTTGGGTGATTTATTGAAAAAATATTTATAAATGCCTTTAAATTAATCTCTGGAGAAAAGGAGGGTATTGATATGTCTGAATTTTTTATAGATGATCTTTTATTGGAAGGAGAAAAAAAAGGAAAAATAGAAGGAAAAATAGAAGGAAAAATAGAATCTTTAATGATGATACTGGAAAATAAATTTGGTATGCTCTCGAAAGATATTTATACACGTATTCATCAAATTAATGACGAAGTTGTTTTGAATTCGTTAACCACTTCCGCATTACAATCAAAAACGAAGGAAGAGTTTCTTCACGATTTGAATTAATTTTGTATTCGTTTGTATTTTACCTGTGAATATCATCGTTCCAGCCTGTCTGTAATCCAAAAAATCGCCAGGCCAGGCTGATATTCTAATATCAAGACGTAGTGAAGGTAATGCCGAAATTCCAGTTCCGCAATATTATCACCAACTTTTATTTATTAGAATTGTCTTCAATCATGTTAATTATGGTGTTTTACAGTACTGTTTTTCTGGAGTAACAGTCTTTGTCCGTATTTATAAATAATCTCCAACGAACACTCCGTTTTATAAACTTTATAAATCAAGAGTATTATTCAACGACTTTTATCCAATCGGGACTGGTACTCTTTTTCCAGAATGGACGCATTGGTTTTTTGGAATGTACTAATGGCCCGTTCATAGAGTCTTTTTTCGTATTTATTCAGTTTGCCATTTTTGTCTGTTTTGAGCAGCGGGAGAAATTGTTGATAGAAAAGAGTCATTGATTTCAGATATTCCAGCTTCTTTTCGGAGTCGGAGGTATCGTTGATAATGCGATCCATGGTATCCAATACTTTTGGAACGATATTTCCTTCGTTGGGGAAGAGATAGCAGGAATTGGCCAAGCCGTGTAGTGCTTCCTGTGTTTGTTTGTCAAGAACGAGATAATTGGCATATTTAATTCGGGCGTTACAGGATAAATCGGGTCTCTTGGCCTTCTCGTACTGGCTACAGAGTTTACCATAATACTGCGTTTTCTTTTTCACATTCGAATCGAAGGAAATTAGATCGTCAAATACCGTTTCGATAAAATCGGGAAATTGACGGAAATTGATTAGGAGTTGGGCCACCATTTTTTTGACTTGGATATCATGACCTTTCATTTCACCTTGTTGAACCATTCGGGCCATTCGCTGCCAGGCTTTTTCCGATATAGGATTGAGCTTTATTAAATTAACGAGATATTCCCATTGATCCATTGAGGACCAATTCTCTTGATTGGCCAAATCATCCAGAATTTCAAATACCAGTTCCGAATGACGATAGACCGTCTGATCCTGTCCGATAGAATAAAGTTTCATGGTAAATTGACGGTCGGTTACTGTAATATCTTTTATAGGATCTCCAATATTACCGACGTAATAATTTTGATTAAAAAAGCGTCCTGCATTTTCAATGGAATAAATTGGCCTGCCGTTCCCTTCCTGGACTTCAATCCACATGATCCAGGAATGCGTGCCGCCCGAATTACCAGCACTGTTATAAATGCGGAATGCGGGAACTCCGATAGATTTTGCAACCCGGTCCGCGAAATCGGCTTGACAGGAACAGACGCCTCCATATTGTTTTTGATTTTTTAGCGTAAATTCTTTTCCTTCCAAACGCGGATGGGTATCCAGTTCGGTATCGTAATGTATTTCTGAATAGATATTACCGATTCCGACCCGTTTCGTCCTATAGTTTTTGAGGGCCCATTCTCGTTCTTCGTTTGTCGAACGATGATCGACTATCAGGGCAAGATATTCGATGGGCATAAAACGAAGTCTTTGGCCAATAATAGAAGCGTTTTTTACGTAATAATGAAATATCTCTATTCCCGTAACGTTCTTCCAGCCGGAGGGCTCAATTGCTTTATGCTGGCCCACCGGGCTCCATGCAATTGAACTCGGAGCTTTATCCCAAACGAGACTAACCGCTATGGCCAGCTCCGGATATTTTTTGAATTCTTCCGGATATTGATCCCAAATCTCCTTGAGAATAGACATGGCCCTACTGATATCGTCACTTCCTTTACTGGTATGACAGTCAAGAACAGACATAAACAGGTCCAAAATATCGGAATGTTCTTCCAAGTAATCACGGAAGGGCTCCCCTTTTTTTCCCCAGGCAAAATCGACTACGTTACCATATTCCTTCATTCGCGTTTTACAACAGGCGGAACGAAGCTCTTTATACGACTTTTTATCGAATAATGTTTTCTTTTTATAGAGTTTTAATGCGGTGTCTTTATAACTTGATACCACCTGTCCCTGAATACAAACGGAAAAATAATTTGAACGAAAAGAAGAATAATAGAAAAGATAAAATGATACTTTATCATAGAATCATTCCTGTCCTGTTATATTTAACTTTTGATTACTCAAACTATAAATGTTTTTATTACTAACCCAGGGTAACACTGATTTCCACGAATAGTTTTTGGACGAATAACTTTTACAATAATAAAATATTTATCCAATATATTTTATAGGTTTGTGATACTACAAGACGTTGCGATACTATCGAACATGGACATCTCGTTCACCTCCTCCAAAACAGGCGTACCACCTGTTTTGAAAAGAAGGAATTTAAAACAGCCTTGAGCCTATTATAAAACACTGGTATATTTCATACAATTAGTATTCATACTATCAGTATTCATCAGTGATATTTATCAGTGATATTCATGGTTTCAAAATACATTTTGTTCATCTCTTGAGTTGATTAACAATTTTCGCAAAATGAAAATATGCTCAAGACCTGGAAGTACGGATTTTCCCATTAATACAGGTTGCAAACTCTTAAAAACAGGGGTTATCAAAGTGTAGTCATTCCCTATTCAGCCTTCTTAAATTGATTTATTAACACGAGTATTAAAGAGTTGTCTACCAAATACTATATTTTGAAAATTATCTTTTTCGCTTGCCAGGGGATAATAAAAAATGTCTTTTTCATATACTGACCGGGAATACGGTGTCAACCTCTTCCCCGGTTCGAGTATTTGACGTTTTTGTTAAAAATGGAAATTTATTTTTTCGTTTGTTCATAAATATCCAACATATCGGAGAGGATCTTCTGCATTGAGGGATCTTCTTTTTCGCTGGCATTATAGCGTTTGTACATATCCTTTATTTCGGGACCACGCATTTTGCAACCATATTTTTGTAAATGGGCTTTATAGGTATTGAGTATTTCGCGGCGCACCTCAAGAGGATACCGACCGTCACCAATTAATTGGGTCATAAAGATCTGAATTGAAGGAGTCGGTATGGCTAGTGCCAGTTGGAGTCCCTCTTTCCGCAGATAGGGATTAACGATTTCACTTCGTGCAATAAACTCAATATCTTCCATAACATAGATTTCCGGATGGGCGGTATATAGCAGGGCAATCCATTGTGCTGCGATCTTGGCCTGGGCATAGCGGATATTGGCCGGAACTGGTTCTATTCCGGTTTTTTCTTTAAGTTGTTGAATGGTCCAGAGGGCGGATTTAGGATCCCAGGGCAATGGAAGTGCAATGGCATTGGACTCTTGGCCGCCTGCTTTTTGGGCTCGCGGCATGTCCGTTAGAACCTCCATACCAATTAGAACCGGCTCGTTAATGGAATCATTTATAACAGGAGATGTATTTTTATATTCTTCTTTTTCGGCAAGAGCAGGATCGATCTTCTGTTCGCGTATTTTAAGAGCCCATAATAGACGGGTAATATAAATATCACCGGGCGAATAGCTCTTTATGACAACACCACGTCCATCTTCACGTGATACATACAAAGGTTTATCACCCGTCATCTTGTATTCGGCATTGCCTGGAATGAAAAATTTGGCGGCTGTATCCGCTCCGACAAGAACCGGGGTATCGGCCGTTCGATAATCACAGGCTAGCGCTTGTGTTACGGTCAACATGTCAGGCTTTTTTATATTGGCAAGACCGACAATCAATTCCACATCCGGATCCTTTTGTGCTAAACGCAGTACTTCGTTGCCCGTTGTTGCCGGTATGACTATATAATTCAATTTAGTAAAAATGTCACCATATTTTAAAGCTTCTTCCAATTGAGGGGCAGCGATGATCATCGATTTGGCCCCAGTCGAATTACTATATTCTATGAGAGAGGGAAGAATACGACTCGACCCCATAAAGGCCTTGTCCGGATTCAATCGCACAAGCGCGGCCAAGGCAGTAAAACGAAGTCGGCGGTCTGGAGAAGTAGCCGCTTGAATCAAGGGCGATGGTTCGCTTTGACCATAACATAAAGATCGGTCTCCGGATAATCCCATTAATACAAGGGGGATAATTCCACCCCTCGGACGTTTTTCCGTTATGGCTATCAATAATGCTCGCTGTAAATCTTCGGAAGACGGATTCGGAAATTCCCTGGTAAATAACTCTGTGTCCATCGGTTTATCCAATCCACGATCATACAGAATTTTTTCGGCTAACGTTACCATGGCAAGTCCTATAGCCGCATTTCTCTTCTTGTTCTTCCAGCTTTTAGCCGTCTGATAGGTGTGACGTGCCCAATAGAAGGATAGATCACGATAGAAATTATCGATATCCCAGTCTTTTCGATTAAGCTTTTTCGTCGATTCATCCCAGATCCAACAGTATAAATGACCGTCAACAACGTAGGGTGTTCGCGCATCTCTTCGATAGAATCGAACCGTTTTCGTATAAAAACGGTTAAAGGCTTCCTCTTGATCCGGAATACGACCGAACTGACGCATTAACGCCGTCTTCATCGCTCCTTCTTTTATTTCTTTTGGAAACGTTTCGTCATAATAAAAGGCGAGCAAAATATCGGGAATGTCAAGTGATGGTGTCTGACCTAAAATTTCAACAATACGTTTGAGTAATTTTGGGTCCTTGGTATCCATCGTGGATAATAGAGCTTCTGTCCCATCTGTTTCCATAAAACCGATCAATTCCGCAATCGGTCCAACTTTATCGTCTGGAACCGTTCTTAACAGCTCAATGAGACAGGCTATGGAAACATCGGCCCCTTTTCGTATTGTCTGCAATGCTTGAACGCGTTCCGATTCAATCGTACTCTGTTCATATTGACGGACAGCAGCCTGAATGACCTGTGGATTTTCCCAAGCTTTTTTGGCTTCACTCAAGACCTTAAGTACGGAGGTTTTACCGATATCCTCCAATTCCGGACGTGTTGCCAAATACATTAAACGGTCCGATCCGATGTCTGTTAGGACGGCCGCATATTCTTCCGGAGTCGATGGAGAATCCAACGCTTTTTTCAAGAGAATACGCGCAAAGGCGGGACGCCCGACTCGTGCTATAATGGCTCCGGCTCGAAACCAATCGGCACCTGTCTTGGGGGGATTGGTCAAAACAACCTGTTCCGCCGCCGTCAAGGTCCGATTAAATTCCTCTTCCGTCATTTTATTCGGATCCTTGTCCTCTATTCGTTCAAATGTCATATTCCCTAATTTATCGACCCGGGGAATATCCTTTGTCTGCTGCGCCTTTTCCCTCTTCTTCGGATCGTCGAATTCGGTTAATTGTCCACCGGCCGCCTTCGATTCCGTTTTGGTTTTAGCTACTGACTCTGGAACGGCTGGCTTTACGGGAGCCGGTTTCGCCTCCTCTTTTTCGTTCAGGCCGAATATATCGTCGTTGCCCTGTCCATAAATTGCTGTACCGTTGAAAAGACCTGCAAATACAAAAAACAAAAGCAGGCCCAATCCAAGATTAACGGCCTGCTTTAAAAAAGCAGTTTGTCCATTGCCTAAAGGATATTTTTTTAAAATAACAAAAGATTCGATCATGATATGTTCCCATTTTCATATCAAAAGAACCGATCAAGGTCCTTCGTCTGTGAAGTATACTCAACAACGTTAAAAAATACCTTTTTATTCCAATGGAAAACCGACAATCATTTTTTAACGCAGCACCGTATCTATTATATATTATGTGCGTGGAATCTCAATGCTTCGCACTAGTTTTATAATTAATTGATCAACATTTTCACCCTCAATTTCCGCCTCCGGTGATAAAATAACCCGATGACGTAATGTAGGTAAAACTATCTGTAGTATTTCGTCCGGAATGACAAATGGTCGTCCGTGAAACGCTGCCAACGTTCGCGCTCCATGGATGAGAGCAAGTCCGGCTCGTGGTGATGCCCCCAAACTTAAACGCGGAAAACGCCGTGTTAATCGTACTATTCTGTTTATATAATCGACCAATTTAGGGGCAATATAAACTTCATTGATTAAATTTGTCAGTTCCAGTATTTCTTCCGGCGTTGTTATCGGATTAAGTGTATCAAGTATACTTTTGGGATCGACATTTCTACCATGTTTTAACAATATTTCCCGCTCTTCCTCTTCTGTAGGATAGTTAAGAATTAACTTAAACATGAAACGGTCCACTTGCGCTTCCGGTAAATTGTACGTTCCTTCCGACTCTATTGGATTCTGTGTTGCCAAAACAAAAAAAGGACGGTCCAAAAGATGGGTTGTGTTATCGACCGTTACACTATTCTCCTGCATAATCTCCAGAAGGGCTGAATGGGTCTTCGCAGGAGATCGATTGATTTCATCCGCTAATAGAAATTGGGTAAAGACCGGACCAGGCCGAAACTGAAACTCCTGCGTCTTCATATCGAAAACAGGACCCCCTGTTATATCCGAAGGCATTAAATCCGGCGTAAACTGAATTCGACCAAATCGACAGCCCAGAACACGACCCAATGCTCGAACAAATAATGTTTTACCCAATCCCGGTACACTTTCGATTAAAACATGACCGGATGAAAAAAGGGCTATTAGTGTTCCGGTGACAAGATCGTTTTGCCCAACAAATACCTTGGCAAGTTCATTCGTTATGCGCATATAAATATTTGAAAAATGTTCCAAATGGGGAACAAGATGTTCATTGGGATCACCCCCTTCGTAGATTGAAGTGGATGATATTACCCCCATTGCGACGGGTGGATTCAGATCCTCCGTCGATCCCGACTGCTGTTCCGGTATTTGATTGTTTGCCGGGGAATCAATATTTCTATCTTCTGCCATGAAATCTAACCCTTTCTCTCAAAAAAAGTTTGTCATTATACAGCGTCATATTATACCATCCCTGGTTGTACGGAACAACAGCCTTTAATTTTTTTAATGCGCTGTTTTTAATCAACCCAATAATTTTTCAATTTCATACTTCAACTGCTCGAATCGAATCGGCTTGTTCAAGAAGGCGTCGGCTTTAATCCAGGCGCGCTCTTGTGGGGTATTCAGGGTGAAATTGTAACCCATCTCCCGATTAACGGAACTAACCATAATAATCGGCATTTCCGCTTTAGCCTTTTTGAAATGAAAGGCTACGGTGAAACCGGTATCCGGATGTTCCATTCTCAAGTCGAGAATAGCCAGGTCAAATTTCTCTTTTGCGAAGAATTCTTCCGCCTGTTTGCCTGAATCAGCCTGAACGACGGTATACCCTTCCTGCTCCAATAAAGGAGATATTTCCTGACGAAAATCGGGATCATCATCCACAAAAAGTATTCGGTAATTACTCATTTTTCGTATATCTTTCCATTCATGGGATTTATTCAATCCACGGATTGTATTTTTTTTACTTGAATTAATCGGAAGAGATCAAAACTCTCTTCCGATAATAGATACCGTTTATCAGGTCAGCGGATTCCGCTCTTGATAATGGGTATGTAACAGTTCATGGGACTTGTGACCATTCGGCTCGCCAAGATACTCTTTATAGAGTTGCTGTATTTCTTCGTTTTTATGGGAGACGCGAATCGATCCTTCCGTATCGATATTATAGAGGGACTGCATACGGGCTCTGACTTTATCGGGACAAGCTCCGTAGGGTTGACCACCACCATTAATACAACCGCCAGGACAGGTCATGACTTCAATGAATTGAATGTCTTTACGTTCACCGGACTTGATTTGCTCCAGCAGGGCACGAGCATTACCCAAACCACTGACAACCGCAACTCCGACCTGCAATCCATTGATATCCAGATGTGCTTCTTTAGCACCTTCGATACCGCGGAGGGCTTCGATCTTCAATTCACCGAGTTCGGTTCCTGTTAAAACGGCATAGGCCGTTCGAACGGCAGCTTCCATAACACCACCAGTAACGCCAAACAGTTTTCCGGCGGTACTGCGTTCGCCGAAGGGAGAATCGGCCTGTTCCGGTTCCAGGGTCTTGAGGTCCAGACCATAAATACGAATCAACTGTGCCATTTCACGGGTCGTTAGAACGGCGTCAATATCTTTATAACCGTTACGTCCCATTTCCGGACGATCCATCTCGAATTTTTTGGCCGTACACGGCATGACCGAGACACTGAAGACCTTTTTCGGGTCCAGATTGTTTCGTTCCGCATAGAAGGTTTTAATAACCGCTCCGAGCATCTGCTGCGGACTCTTGCAGGAAGAAACGTTCGGAATAAATTCCGGATAGAAGGTTTCCAGAAATTTAATCCAACCGGGAGAACAACTGGTAAACATGGGGAGAACACCGCCGTTCTTAAGACGACTGATCAGTTCGGTTCCTTCTTCCATAATGGTTAAGTCGGCACTAAAACTGGTATCGAAGACCTTGTTGAATCCGAGGCGTCGCATAGCCGCGTGCATAACACCCATGGCATCGGTTCCCATCGGGAGACCGAATTCTTCGCCAATAGAAACAGAGACGGCGGGGGCATGCTGAACAACCACATGGAGATTCGGATCCTGAAGGGCGGCAATAACACGTTGAACATGGCTGTTGGCCGTTAAAGCTCCCGTAGGACATACGGCAACGCACTGCCCACAGTTAATACAACTGGACTGATTCATTCCTTCGTTGAATGCGGTCCCGACAATGGCCTTTGAGCCACGATGAATGAAATCGAGGCAGGAGACCGTTTGAATTTCTTCGCAAACTCGAACACATTTTCCACAAAGTATGCACTTGTTCGCGTCACGCATAATGGATGGACTGGAGGTATCGAGAAGATGTTCACTCTTCTGTCCGGCATAGCGATGGCTTCGTATACCGAGTTCTTCGGCCAGTTCCTGAAGTTGGCAGTTACCATTGCGTTCGCAATAGAAGCAATCTGCCGGATGGTCGGCCAAAAGGAGTTCGATAATAGTACGACGCGCCTGTATAACGCGGTCGGAATGGGTTTTAACCTTCATACCCTCGAAGACGGGAAATGCACAACTGGGAACCAATGCCCGCTGTCCTTCGACTTCCACTACACACATACGGCAGGAACCGCTCGCGGGAAGTCCATCGATATTACAAAAAGTGGGAATGTTAATTCCAGCGCGACGCAGTGCCTTTAACAGCATCTCGTTCGGTTCGGCCTGGACCGTTCGTCCATTGACTTCTATGTTAATCATCGTTTTTATATTCCTTGTATATACTATCTTTATATATTATATTCTGTTTCAAACTTTTTTAATGGCACCGAAACGGCAGGTATCCGCACAGGCACCACAACCGACACACTTGTTTGGATCGATTATATGCGGAGATTTTAATGTTCCGGATATAGCCTGGGCGGGACATCCCTTTGCGCAAAGGGTACATCCCTTGCATTTATCGGGATCAATTTCATAACGAATCAAATCGGTACAGGCTTTTGCGGGGCATTTACGATCATAAACATGGGCTTCATATTCGTGACGGAACCAACGTAGTGTACTCAAAACAGGGTTCGGAGCCGTCTGACCGAGTCCACAAAGACTGGTATCACGAATGATTTCCGCCAGTTTTTCCAAACTGATGATACTCTGGAAACGATCCAGTGTCTGGCGTTCGTTTTCACTTTTTGAATTACGGGTAATACGATGAAGAATTTCCAGCATACGACGAGTTCCTTCACGGCATGGAGTACATTTTCCACAACTCTCGCGCTGAATGAAGTCCATAAAGAACTTGGCCACATCGACCATACAGTTATCCTCGTCCATAACGACCAAGCCGCCGGACCCCATAATGGCGCCAACCGTCTTGAGAGACTCGTAGTCGATTTCAATATCAATGTGCGATTCCGGAATACATCCGCCGGAAGGACCTCCGATCTGAACCGCTTTATAGGCCTTGCCTTTAGCAATTCCACCACCAATATCGAAAATAACCTGACGCAAGGTTGTTCCCATAGCGACTTCAACCAAACCGGTTCGGGAAACTTTACCGGACAATGCGAAAACCTTTGTTCCTTTACTTCCGGCAGTACCGACCGCATTGAACCAGGATGCTCCATGGGCTATAATTCCTGCCACATTTGCCAGGGTTTCGACGTTATTAATAACGGTCGGATGCCCAAACAGACCTTTCACAGCCGGGAATGGCGGACGAGGGCGCGGCATACCGCGCTTCCCTTCAATACTGTGAATCAGTGCGGTTTCTTCGCCACAGACGAAAGCGCCTGCCCCCATCTTGATAACAATGTCAAATGAATAACCACTTCCTAATATATTTTCTCCGAGAAGATTATTCGCCTTGGCTTCCTGAATCGCGTAACGCAGACGCTTAATCGCCAACGGATATTCGGCTCGAATATAGACATAACCTTTTTGTGCACCAATCGCGTAGGCGGCAATGGCCATTCCTTCGAGAAGTCGGTGTGGATCGCCTTCGATAACGGCACGATCCATAAACGCACCCGGGTCGCCCTCGTCTGCATTACAAATCAGATAATGTTTTTTATCTTCCGGACCATGGGCGAACTTCCATTTTTTACCGGTTGGGAATCCCCCGCCTCCACGTCCACGAAGACCGCTCTTTTCGACCTCGTCACAAACCTCCAACGGTTGCATTCCGGTCAGAACCTTCTTCAGGGCTTTATATCCACCATTGGCCATATATTCCTCAAGACGTCCCGGATTGATTTTACCGCAGTTGGCAAGTACCCAACGGGTTTGAGAAGCGAAAAATGGATGTTCATCAATGAATATCGCATTCGGCCAGGCTTCGCGTCCTTCGACCCGATACTGACCCATGACGGAATCCTGAATTACTTCGCCATTAAAAATTGCGGACAGAACACGGTCCACTTTATCTTCGGTCATTTTCTGAAACGCTATTCGGCATTTGCCCGGAATCTGAACATCGATAATAGGTTCCATTGCACATAGACCGACACAGCCGACTTCAACGATTTCCGCGTCAATATTATTTTTGGCAACAAAATTTTTAACGGCTTCCAATGTAAAAGCCGCTCCGGCACCTAAACCACAGGTTCCGGTTCCAACGTATATGGCTGGTTTCTCGACATCCTTCCGCTGAAGAAGCTCCATACGAGTCTTCTGATCTGCGGTCAAGGATTCCGAAGTACCTAGAACCATTTCCATAAAGTCCTTGTTTAAAGGTTTCATATCTTGCATTATTTGGTATCCTTTTAAGAATTTAACCCCAAAAATATTTCCTGGAAAACCCGTTTAACGATAATATCAAATTTAAAATGCCGTTTTTCATCGGAGTTTCGACATATAAACAGGATTTCCTCAACAGGAATTACTCGGGACTTAAGAATATATTGTTCAAATTACTTGTTTTCTGCTTTGTTTCGATACGACTTAATGATGCCGGGAATCGCCTGCGTTGTTAAATTCGCATGAAAATTACCGGAAATATTCATCACAGGAGCCAAACCGCAAGCGCCGATACAGGCTACGATTTCCAAACTAAAAAGACCATCGCGCGTCGTTTCACCCGGCGCAACCTTGAGTTCTCTTTTTAACGCCTCCAGAATAGCGGCAGATCCCTTAACGTGACAAGCCGTTCCTCGACATATTTGAATATGATACTGTCCTTGTGGCGTAAATCGAAATTGATTGTAAAAAGTTGCCACTCCATAAATCTTGCTCGTCGGAATCTTGAGAAATTCACCAACCAAAACGACGGCTTCACGAGAAAGATAACCTTGCTTTTCCTGAATCTGCTGTAGAATAGGAATCAGAGAGTCACGGCCCGCGTCCGGATAATCCGCCAATATAGCCCGAATTCCCTCTTCCATTGATACTGTTGTGCTCATACTGTAAACCACTTATTTCGTTCCGAGTTAACTCTTAAATGAACAATTCGTTGAAAAACAACACACGAGGCATTTGTTCAAATTATTAAAAAAACCAAAACATATCGATATAATTTTAACCTATTATCAATCAAGTTTAAAGTCCATAATCAGAAAAAACCAAAAATTTTTTGTAAATTTTTCATTGGAACGTATGATAATACTGCTAATTACCCTTCGACAAGCTCCAAATAGCTCTTCCGTATTCCTGTTCCCAATGCGTTTTCCACGGCAAATCGCGTCAACACATCCCGTACAAAAGGAATTTTTACCTTTTCCGCTACAATTACTTCCAATTCCGTGAAAAAACCTCTCCCCTCTATTTCATCCAGAGTGATCGAGACCATTTGATCTTCCAAAATCAATGTTCCTTCGCGACGTTTCTTTATTAATTGGGCGGCACGCCGAAAACCCAATCGCTCGAACATGATTAACCATTTTTCCTCTATTTCCACCTTCGATATCTCCGGTTTAATGTTGGAAAAACAGGGCAGATAAAGAGGAAGTTCTATTTCTTCCCGCGTCTTCGAAACAAAATCCAGTTTTGGTCCTTTATAGGTTATATTTAATTCGTCTCCACAACTCCGTATCCGAAGACATTCGTCTGTCTGTCGGAAATCACGGTTGAATGGCTGTAAAAACAAATCCGATTCAACTCGTATATCGCCTAGAACGACCCCATAAAACTCTTTGAGTTTACACTCGTATTTGAACGGGTCTTCAACTTTAAATTTCATCTCGACTTCAAACATGGCTTGTTCTCCTTGTTGCCACTGCCATTCCACCTCTACAATGGAATCTCTACAATGGGATCTCTACAATGGGATCTCTACAATGGAATCTCTACAATGGAATCTCTACAATGGAATCTCTACAATGGAATCTCTCTGTTGGAATCTGCATAATTGTGTCCCATTAGAGAATAGTGATCGGTAGATATAAATAAATCTGGTAACCATTCACGAACGATTTTGGAACCACGGATATTCACGGATAAACACTGATAGTCTGCCGTAAAATACAATATTTTACAATAACATACTAAATAATTTTATCTATGTATAATAAATAATATTATCATAAAAAGTTTGTTTGCCAAAAAACTATCCGTGAAAATCCGTGTTATCCGTGGTTTCACTTTATATCCGTGAACGATTACTAATTCCAGAAGGTCCGGAATAACAGTGGTTCCTGCCAAACTTTATATCCACCGTTATGGTTTTTGAGTTATAATCTCGACCGGGCCGAGAAGACCGCTCGGCAGAAGTGGACTATCGGCGGTATAACCTCGATAACCATGCATTTTTTCACCTGCCTTTTCTAAAACGATATTGGTTCGAGTTATTCGTTTTGCAGGTTCCAGGGCAGCATCTCCTATCAGTCGATTACACCAACAATTGGTAACTTCTATTTCAATCTGATTTTTACCTGCTTTTGCTCCTGTTAAAGCAACGGTCCAAGGATCGGTCCAGACAATTCCCAGGTCATGGCCATTGAATCGGACACGCGCAATATTACAGACGATTCCCAATGATAATATCGGAGCTATCTCTGCCTGTTCCGCCGTTAATTCGAATTCACTTGAATAAACCGCACTTCCGGAATAATAGCGTATCCCCAAATCTTTATTTTCATTCCAGGGAGTTAGTGTTTCAAAAACGACTTGTTTTGGGCCGCCGAGTTCCGGATTAAAAGATACGGTCCATGGACCGGATAGCGTTAGACTTGAAACCGTTTTTTTCGGAATCGAAGCAGTATTTACGGTTGCTCCTTCCGAAAACACAACGAAAATAGAACCGTTATTTGGAAGATCGAGGGCGATCTTCGTTCGACCATCGGGGGTGGCCACTGTATTTACAGGGGTTACACTTCCGTCCAGGGCGTTCCATAATTCCGCTTTTTTACCGGTCATTCGGAATAGACAATCCCCTTTTCCCGTACCGACGACGAAATAAATATCGGTTCCATCGATCTGGCGATGGTGGAACTCGAAGGGACCTTCGAAGTCAGGTTGAATCTTTTTATCTGATAGAAATTCCGAGATACTATTTCCCGGATTCAATTTGGAATTGGACCAGAGTTCTGCCGAAGTATTTATAACGGTTTGATCGCTATTTTGACGGTCAGTCAAACCAACAGCCATGGTCGGTTTGAGGGCGCCAAGCACAACAGGCGCGCCCGCTTTCACCAATTGATGTATCTTTAGGATGGCAACAGCAGGAATACCCGATTCAAGGGGATCAAAAACCAGAACACGATATTTCATACCATCGGGCAGAACGAAGAAGCCGTCTTTATATTGCAGTCGATTTACGAGGACTTCTGTATCAAGAAGGTCGTAACGATATCCCGATGGAAGTTCGAGTTTGGAATTGGGATTCCATTTTTTCCCATTTCCCCAAGCGACATAATTTTTATCGCTTGTATAGACACACAGATCCGCCACAAATTTTCCCTGGCGCAATAGCAGTTGACATCGGGCCATATATTTCATAAAAGGACCGACGGAGGGCCACCAGGTAACGTTTGAATTGACATGGGATCCTGCGAAATACTCGAAACCGGGCCGTCCCAGTTCTGGAGGTGAAGCCGTAAAGGTGTGCCATATAAACAGATTGGCTCCGAATATATAGTTGTGATCGGCATACGGTTTGAGTAGGGCGGGATAAACGGTCCAATGCTTGTTCATATGGGTAAATGCTTCGACGGAGACATCTCGTCGTCCATAAATATGGGCGGCCATGGCGGCATAGGGTATATTCGTCCGATTGTAATTACCGGAGATCCAGAACTCGCCCTGGGGAAAATCGTTCTGCCCCCAGAAGGCGAGCATATCGGCCTCTTGAAATAATGGCGATTTACGATTCCAGGGACCACCATCCTCCGAGTGCCAAAAAACACCGCGTTCATGACAGAGTCTTCCGACCGTCTGATAACAATTTTCACGAAACGCATCCGCAACTGATTTCAAATAATCGTTCACGAATCGCTGTGCGGTTATTGGATCGGCGTTTGGTACAAGTCCACGAAGAATCGGCAGATAATTGGCGATTTTGTATTTACGATTCTTGAAAAATAATTCTTCGAAACCTTCGGACCAGTTCGGATGAACACCTTCCCAAGAGACATTATAAAAATGGGTTAGTGTTGTCCCGGCAAATGGTCCAACATCGTTAAGGAGTGTTTCCGGCATTTTATGAAAATAATCTTCTACAGAACGTGCGTTGAGAATATCAACGCAGCCCGGCTCGCCGATTCGAACCATTCCGAAACGAAGTATCTTCCAGTTGCCTTCCGGTACATTCCATTCGAGTTTTCCGTTTTGGATGGCGGACGAGAGATCAACGAGTTCGTCATAATTGGCCGACGTTTTATCCGGATAGGTAACCTGACCCCAAGTTTCATTCAGACGAACGGCTTCACGATCCGGCGAAACCTCCGAGGTAATTCGGACCGCCAAGGTGGCCACATCTCGATAATTGACTTTATCGGCAGGAATGGCGAAGTCCAGGGTCACTTTTTTAGGACCATTCAGATTACATTCCGTCCAGACAAGTTCATGGGGACCGAGATCTTTCATGTCCCAAGGCCCGCGAAGCTGGCCGCCACTATCGGATATATTGAAACTGACTTGCAATCCAAGCCGATGGGCTTCCGAAACGAGATGTTTCATAATAGTCCGCCACCCTTCGGACATGAATTCATGTTTGATTTCCAGGGGAACAGGCACATGGGTTGTCGATGCGTAATCGTCCCAATATCGACGGGAATCGAAAACGAGTAGTCCCCCAACCCCTTTATCGGCCATTTCTTCCAAATCATGGGTTATTTGTTCTTTAGAGATATTCCCTTTAAGACACCAATAATAAACCCAAGGGCGTACAGAGGTGGGCGGGTCAGCGAAGGCTGCCCGACTAGCAGGACCAGGCGCATTCGGATCACGTGTGTCATTCGCTAAAAGACTCGTTCCTGAAATTAAAACGACTACGAACATCAGAAGATATGAATTTAATCGTGTCATAGATAGGTATCCTTTCTGTATATATATTTTCCTGAATTCTATTCGCCGCGAATAATCACCGACTCTATATTCAGACAATTGGCAATAGACCGAATCGTTTCCGCCTGATGACCAATTCCGAGTGCAAAATGATGTGTTGGTCCTTCAGCGACCCAGCGTTTTAAAAACAGGCGGACATCGGGACCAAACGATCCATGGGTATTTGTATTGCCCGTGGGAGGAATGGGACCGGCCATTGATTCTCCCTCGGCAATGATGAATTTCATTTTGCCATTGGTGGTAACACCAATACTCAACATGGTAATGGAACCTTTACGAATATTAAATTCGACACTGGCTCCGAACCCTGGTTTCCCATGATATTTTTTGAGACTGCGGAGAAGGGGCCGTCTGTCCGCAATATTGATATGATGGGGGCCATCATGACCGACCAAAACCGTATTGCGATTGAAATCTATCGGATGAAATTCGGCGAAACTTCCTCCAATTTCCAGTCGGTCCATAATCATCATGGCGACACACGTTTTTAGGTCGAATTCTCCGCACATGGGAAATCCGGCACTGGTCAGAAGGGTATTTCCAACGATTAGATTGGTAACAAGTTCCCGTAGAACGGTTTTCGGCGAACCTTCGTAATAGTAGGCGAATCCATCGAGATTTTTATCTTGAACAAACATGTCCAGGGCCACAGCCGCCCGGGCGGCCGTCCGCAAATCCCGTTGTGTCAGTTTTTCGGTGATAGGGTCACTGCCAGGGTCCGGAGTATCGAAGAAGTCGAGAATGACACGTTCCTTGTCGGCAATCAAGTCCGGGTAATCGTCGGAATAGAACTGAAGAATATCTTCCGGTTCACAGGGAACGATATGGGCACCAACCGCTTCCGTAACTGCCGTCGGATCGACATGCATATCAAGCATAGCCTCAAGAACATGGCCCATCAGGCCTAGTCGGGAACGACGTAAATCATGTAAAACATGGGCAATCGAACACCAACGTGCAACTTCGACGTCTTTTACCGGATCGTTTTCGAGCGTGCCGATAATGACTTCCGGAACGGGACGCTTCATACGAATGGCCACTCCTGTAAACTCGGGAACACTGCAAAAATCGTCGTTACAGAGCTGCATATATGTTGTTCCATTGTGATAGTCCATTGCCGATAATGGCTGAAGAGCGACCAGAATGATCGGAATAGGGACTTCCCTGAAAATCTTGCCAATCGTAGCACTGGTGGCATAGGTCAACATATCGACAAAGAGAAGGTCCAGATCGGATCCGAGCAGTTTGGAAATAACCGCAGCGGCACTCGCCGCATTATCGACAAGTCCGAAGTCGAAAACACGAACGCCATTTTGGACCACCTGATCACAGAATCGCTTCTGCTTTCCCATTAATTCATCTTTAAGTCCCTCGAATTGAGACCAGTATTTATCGTAACCAACACCCAAAACGCCTATATTGGCGAAAAGCGGTTTGCGCCGAACTACCGTTTTCGGGGAATTATCCTTAACCGGTATGTCTGTATTTATTATTTTTGCCATTATTTATTTTACATATACTTTCTATTGTTTTACAAAGACAATATTATACCCGCAGGCATATTTTTTATCATTATATTTAATTTCTACATGCTTAATTTCTATATATTTAATTTCAACATGTTCCAGGAAGGGGTTCTAATTCCTCCGATAATATTTTACCGAAAATGAAATCGTTTTGCAATAACAAAAAAAAATATATTGGGGAGAACTTTTATTCCTGTTCTTCCCGAATATTCACAATCGTCGAATTTGTTGTTTTAATGAAAAGTAACCGTTCACGAATATAATGTAAAACCACAAATATAATGTGAAACCACGGATCACACTGATTTTCACGGATAGTTTTTTGGCAAACAAACTTTTATAACGACCTTGAATATAATAGATAAAAATGTTTAGTTTGTTATTGTAAAATATTGTATTTTACGGTAGACTATCTCTGTTTATCCATGATGTCTGTGGTTCCAAAATCATTCGCGAATGGTTCCAAAACGAAAATGCGGTTTGGTTTATTTTAACCGATATCACCCTGCATTAAAGACACTACAGGTATTGGTTGCGAATTTTTAGTTGGAGAAAAAGAACCAGAATGGATTCCATCATCCGAATGTTCCCGACTATTACGTGACGATGTACAGAAACGATGTACAGAAACAAGGTACAGGAGATACCCTCCATTGTTCCGGATATTGAATTGCGTAAATATCATGCGAGTCCCTTCCTTTATCTGAATTCTAATATCTGAATTCTAAAAAATTTCCTTCTTGAGTTACAGGAATTTACGGGATGGACCGATTCCCTTTTCTCCTGTAGATTTTTCAAATTTATGTTACAATAACAAATTGATGGTAAACAACATTAGGCCCCTCAAAAAAAGGGGTTGTTAAACATTGGTTTTTCTTCTTGATTCCATGGTTTGTAAAACAATTGGCAATTATCAAACAATTTTTGGATAAATTACCTTGAAAGATTTAGGAAGAATGATATATTTTACATCGGACTTCTTTGAAGTGGTGCGCTCCGAATCATAACCAAGCTTGAAGTATATTTTGGTATCAAGCTTTCATAACAATAATGTGAGACCAACTGAAATGATGAATGTTGATATGAAAGGTAATCCGCGTTCTACGTTTTCGAATGCGGATTTCGTTTCCCGTTCTGTGGAAACCGAATCCAATGCCCGGTCCTACTCCAGGAAATTTCCCATAGCCTTGAAGCGTGCCGAAGGATGCCGAGTCGAGGACGTGGAGGGTAACGTTTATCTTGACTTTTTGTGCGGCGCCGGGTCCCTGATACTCGGTCATAACGATCCCATTATCAATCAGGTTATGATTGATATGATCAATTCCAAGGCTCTTTTACAGAGCTTGGATCTCATTACTCCTGTTCGTGATGAATTCATTCAGACTCTTCTTCAACTTTTGCCCGACGAATTTCGGGAACATGCTCGTATTCAATTCTGTAGTCCCTCTGGAACAGACGCTGTTGATGCGGCGTTAAAGCTCTGTAAAACGGCAACAGGCCGATCTTCCGTTATCGCATTTGGTGGGGCGTATCATGGTATGGGTCATGGTGCTCTTTCGATTACGGGGAATCTCAACGCCAAAAATCAGGTAAAAGATTTAATGCCGGAGGTTCATTTTTTCCCCTATCCCTATTCCTATCGCTGTCCCTTCGGACTCGGCGGACAGGAAGGAACCGAGGCCATTTGCGCCTATTTCGAGCGAACATTAAAAGATCCGGAATGTGGTATTACCAAGCCGGCAGCGGTTATTCTTGAGACCATTCAGGGCGAAGGAGGAAATATTCCCGCTCCAATAAAATTTCTTCAGACAATTCGTCGCGTAACAAAAGAGCTTGATATCCCAATGATTCTTGATGAAATTCAATGTGGTTGTGGGCGGTCCGGACGTTTCTTCGCCTTCGAATACGCCGATATTGTTCCGGATGTTCTGCTCATATCCAAGGGAATTGGCGGTTCCATGCCTCTATCGACCATTGTCTTCCATGAAAAACTCAATGTCTGGAAGCCTGCCGCGCATGCTGGTACCTTCCGTGGCAACCAGTTGGCAATGCGTGCCGGTATTGAGGTTATGAAGCGCGTATCCCAGCCCGATTTTCTCAAGGAGGTCGTGGAAAAAGGAAATATGATTAAGGAGCGTTTGGCCGAGATCAAAAAAACCGTTTCCATTATTGGCGATATTCGCGGTAAAGGTCTGATGATCGGTTGCGAATTTGTTAATCCCAAGGCGGAAGTTGACCGACTCGGTTCCTATCCTGCCGCGGGTGATATTACCAAACGAATTCAGCACGAATGTTTCGAAAATAAATTAATTATCGAGTTGGGTGGACGAAACGGGTCTGTTTTGCGTAATCTGTGTGCGCTCTCCGTAACGCGTACCGATATTGCGGAAATGTTGGATATTCTGGAAGCGGCTATCCGCAAGGTTAATGTCGATGTCATGCAATGAAATTTTTCTAACGGACCGGCCCGAGGACCAGGCGGAATTCCGTCGTATGATTTTGAAGACTGTCGAGGCAATTACAGCCTCTATCACCGATGGTAAAGCCTATCGTGGAATGTTGCCGCAGGATTTGCGCGCGTTTCTCCGATTGGACTCTATCCTTCCGGAACATGGTCTCGGATTCGATGCTCTCCTCCGTTGCGTCTCCGAAAATGTATTGCCGAATATGTTGCGCCCATTTTCTCCGGATTATATGCCGCATCTCCATAGTGCGTCCCTAATGGAGAGTATTGCCGCCGAACTGATTATTGCCGTCTTCAATCAGTCGATGGATTCCTGGGATCAGAGTCCGGCAGCCACGGAAATAGAAGTCGAAACGATTCGTCATCTGGTTAAGCTGTACGGATTTTCGGAAGAAGGTAATGGAATCTTTACTTCCGGAGGGACCCAATCGAATCTGATGGGACTTCTGCTTGCCCGTGATCATTTCTGTTTATCGCAATTCGGACTCGATCTCCGGAACGATGGTCTGCCGGTCGATAGTCGAAAAATGCGGATTTATTGTTCGGAAATAGCCCATTTCTCTATAGAAAACAGTGCCCATCTACTCGGACTTGGCAGTCGTTCCGTTGTTAAAGTCCCCGTCGATTCTGCGCAAAAAATGGACGTTACCGCACTTCGGTCGTTAATCGAACAGGATATGGCGATGGGAAAACTCCCCTTCTGTGTTGTGGCAACGGAGGGAACCACCGATTTCGGCAGTATCGATCCATTACTTCCCATCCGCAATATATGCGATCAATACGGGCTCTGGCTCCATACCGATGCCGCATATGGAAGTGCTCTCATAATGACCGAACGTTATGCCGAACGAATTAAAGGAATTGAGCAGAGCGATTCCGTTACAATTGATTTTCATAAAATGTTCTTTCTCCCGATCAGTTGCAGTACATTACTGGTGAAAAAAGGCATAGCGTTCGAACCACTTGAATTTCATGCCGACTATTTGAATCGCAAGGAAGATGAAGAGGACGGCTATATTAACCTGGTCGATAAATCAATTCAGACAACCCGTCGTTTCGATGCGTTCAAGGTATGGACCTCCTTCCAGATTCGTGGACGGGATGGCTGGAATCAACTCGTTTCCCAATGTATCGAACGGGCCAAATATCTCGCGGAACAACTCGACGCCGATCCCAATTTTGAACTGGCTGTTAAGCCGGAAATATCCGCCGTTGTATTTCGCGTTCTGCCTATTCAAGAGAACGATTCTATTGCTCCCGATACCCTCAATAAAAATATTCATCGGCAACTTCTTCATTACCATGGAATAGTGATTGGCCAAACTCTTTTCCGTGGCCAGGTATATTTAAAATGTACTCTTTTAAATCCTCTCTTAACAAAAACGCATATCGATTCCCTGCTTGAACTTTTGCGTCAATTACGCTATAATATTGCGTTATAATTAATATAATGCAATAATTAATATTGCATTATAATACTGAATAGAGGTCAGAAGTGGCGGGCAGGGAGTCAAGGAAGGTTAAGTCCGGTTTATATCTTCCAGCGGATAAATATACTGTACGATGTTATAAATTCGGCATTTCCCGGGAGCGCGGACGCCATGCCTGACGGCAGGCAGGTCTCGTCCGCATCCTGTAAAACAGGCGTCTCGCCTGATTGGAAAAATAGACTTTTATAACGACCTTGAGTATACAGTCTTTTATTAACTCAATTTTTACACAGGACAGGACCATCCCGGAAACGGATATTATCTGTCCCAGGAGGTGTTGTATCGGTTCTCCTAAAATCACCCGCTTGTCCATTAATCTAATTCGAATCGGTTTCCGTACTCCCTCTATCCTCTGTCTGGCAGTTGATAATGATTGGAAATATCCAATGTCCCGAATCAAATACCGATTCAGACCAATAAAAAAGCCATCGATCCGAAAATCGATGGCTTTTTTCATTTGAATTTAATTAGGAGCCCGATAGAAATACATTTGCAATCGTAAAGATTACTTGTCTTCCAGCGCGGCTTGGGCGGCAGCCAGTTTGGCAACCGGAACGCGGAGTGGAGAACAACTGACGTAATCCAAACCAACACGATGACAGAATTTGACGGAACTTGGTTCACCACCATGTTCACCACAAATACCGAGATGGATGTCAGGTCGTGTTTTGCGTCCGCCTTCGACGGCAATCTTAATCAGTTTGCCAATACCACCCTGATCCAAAACCTGGAACGGATCGGCTGCAAAAATATCATGTTCCTGATAATAGTTAATGAATCCGGCGTAATCATCACGACTAATACCCATACCGGTTTGTGTCAGGTCATTGGTTCCGAAACTGAAGAATTCAGCTCGTTCGGCAATTTCGTCGGCGGTAATTGCGGCACGTGGAATCTCGATCATTGTTCCCACTTTATAGGAAATTTCGACACCACGTTCTTTGAAGACCTTGGACGCCGTTTCGCGAATAATCTCTTCCTGATTTTTGAACTCGTTCAGGCAACCGACCAGCGGAACCATGATTTCCGGATGAACATCAATTCCCTTGGCCTTGGTATCACAAGCGGCTTCGATAATGGCACGGGCCTGCATTCGGGTAATTTCCGGATAAACGATTCCCAAACGGCAGCCACGATGACCGAGCATCGGGTTACTTTCACTCAATTCTTCGACACGTTGTTTAATGAAGTCCGGACACATTCCGAATTTTTCGGCCAATTCCTTCTGTTCGACTTCTTCGTGGGGTACGAATTCGTGAAGAGGCGGATCCAGTAAACGAATCGTAACAGGCAAACCGTTCATTGCTTCGAAAATACCGGCGAAATCACTGCGCTGATAGGGGAGTAATTTCTCCAGAGCCGCTTCACGATCCGCTGTTTTATTGGCGAGAATCATACGACGGAAATCGTCGATACGATCGAAGAACATATGTTCCGTTCGTGTCAGACCGATACCTTCCGCCCCCAGGGCAACCGCTTCCATAGCCATTTTTGGCGAATCCGCATTTGTTCGAACACCTAATTTACGGAATTTGTCGGCCAAATCCATTAATTTTTTGAACCGGCGATAATTCGGGGCATCT
Source organism: uncultured Planctomycetaceae bacterium (assembly GCA_964442735.1). Lineage (GTDB taxonomy): Bacteria > Planctomycetota > Planctomycetia > Pirellulales > Thermoguttaceae > JAUNBG01. Next base: position 23,301 of record CAYUAP010000051.1, read on the forward strand.
TCCGGCTTCAGGGTCTTGGTAAAGAGAACTTGGAGTACATCGGACGGACTGACCGGAACCTGACCGGCATAAACTTTACCGGTAAATCCATCGACAGAAATCCAATCGCCTTCTTTCAGGAGAATATCACCGACTTTTATGGTCTTGGATTTATAATCGATAGCGAGGTCGGCACACCCGCAAACACAGGCTTTACCCATCTGACGGGAAACCAGTGCGGCATGGGATGCGGCACCACCAAAGGAGGTAACGATACCATTGGCAACCTTCATACCTCGAAGGTCTTCTGGAGTTGTTTCTCGACGAACCAGAATCATCTGGACTTTATTGTCCTTCTGCCACATGGCTTCGGCTTCGTCAGGCTGGAAGACAATTTGTCCCGTGGCCGCGCCCGGACCTGCATTTACTCCGGAAGCAATCGGATCTTTTCCCTTGAGTCCGGCTCCACTGAAAATGGGCTGCAGGAGTTGGGTAATATCGTTAGCCGGAACGCGCTTAACTGCCGTTTCCTCGGTGATTAAACCTTCCTCAAGCATATCGACGGCGGTACGAACATGTGCGAAACCGGTACGTTTGGCGTTACGAGTCTGGAGCATATAAAGCTGACCACGTTCAATCGTGAATTCAATATCCTGGACATCTCTATAATGATTTTCGAGGTCCATGGCAACTTTCTTGAACTGTGCCCATACTTCCGGCATATCTTTACCAAGGGAAGTTTCAATCTTTTTCGGCATACGAATACCGGCAACAACATCTTCGCCCTGGGCGTTGATCAGATAGTCGCCTGTAATTCCGGGCTCGCCTGTTGCGCCATTACGAGTCAGAGCAACACCCGTTGCGCAGGAATCACCCATATTACCGAAGACCATTGCCTGAACGTTAACCGCAGTCCCCCAATCGTGGGGGATATTATTCATACGGCGATAAACCTTGGCACGGTCGTTCATCCAGCTTTCGAAGACGGCTCCGATGGCCCCCCAGAGTTGCTCCATTGGCTCTTCCGGGAAATCTTTTCCGATACGATCTTTAACGGCCTGTTTGAATTCCTTGACCAGTTCTTTCAGTTGAGCCGGTTGCAGTTGGGAATCTTCTTTAACTCCGGCCGCCTTCTTTTTGGCTTCCAGAATTTCTTCGAACGGGTCGATATCAGTCTTGGTCTTCGGCTTCATATCGAGAACAACATCGCCGTACATTTGGACAAAACGACGATAGCAGTCCCAAGCGAAACGTTCATCACCCGATTTTTCCGCCAAAACGGCAACGGTCGTATCGTTCAAACCAATGTTCAGAACGGTATCCATCATACCCGGCATGGATTCACGTGCGCCGGATCGGCAGGAAACCAATAACGGCAGATCCTTTTTATCGCCAAAATTTTTACCCATTGCTTCTTCAACGGTTTTGAGAGCATTGGCAACATCCTGTTTCAATTGCGGAGGATATTGATTGTTGTTTGCATAATAATAGGTGCAAACTTCGGTTGTTATCGTGAATCCGGACGGAACCGGTAGACCGATTTTCGCCATTTCTGCAAGGTTAGCTCCCTTGCCGCCAAGAAGATTCCGCATCGACGCATCACCGTCGGTTCCCAATTTACCAAAACTGTAAACGTACTTTGCCATAGTTTTTTTGCCTTCCGTACGATTGTTCAATAATTAATTAAATTGATTTTCGCGGTACTCCCCGGCGAAAATCGCTTTACAAAAAAATTTAAAACATAATTAACTTAAAATTTAACTTAAAAATACTGTCCTGCCGTCCCGTAGGGGAGATTCTTAAACATATGACTAATCGATTCCTGGCGATGTATCCGACGAATCGCTTCACCCAGAACCGGCGCTGTCGTTAAGACCTTTATATTAGGCAGATAGTGTTCCGGGAGAAGAGGAATTGTATCGGAAAGAACAATTTCTTCAATCGGAGAATTTTTTAGCTGTTCAATAGCGGGCCCGCATAAAACACCATGCGTTGCCGCTATATAGATTTTAGTTGCTCCCATTTGTTTTACGAGACGTGCGGCTCCACAAATGGAGTTTGCGGTACTGATCATATCATCGAAAAGAAACGCTGTTCTTCCGGTAATAGGACCACCGATTAGATTGGCCTGCTCCACTTCGTTGCCATGACGGCGTTTATCGATAATAGCAAGAGTTCCGCCCAGCGCGTTAACGTGCTTGGCCGCCCGTTTAATACTTCCTTCATCCGGACTAACTACAACTGTTTCCTCCGATGGAATCCCTAGCGAATTGATATAGGCATCCAGAATGGGCGACGCGGAAAGATGATCGACAGGAATATCGAAGAACCCCTGAATTTGTGCCGCGTGCAAATCCATAGCCAAAACGCGGTCCGCCCCGGCTCGGGTGATTAAATTGGCCACTAATTTCGCGGTAATCGGAACACGACCTTCGTCCTTGCGGTCCTGACGGGCATAACCAAAATAGGGAATAACCGCTGTTATTCGGCCCGCACTCGCGCGCTTGAAACTCTCTATCATTATTAACAGTTCCATTAAACTGTCATTCACAGGACGGCATGTCGGCTGAACGATAAAAACGTCTACACCTCGTACATCTTCCTCTATTCGACAAAATGTTTCTCCATCGGGAAAAGCGTCTACAGTAATTTGCCCTAACTCCATATCCAAATAATTACAAATCTTTTTGGAAAGATCTGGATTGGCGTTTCCGGAAAAAATCTTCATTGAATCCAAATACATTTTCAACCTTCTGGTATTACAGGGAAAAATTATAGGAAAAACATTTATATTTTATTATATAATCTATTTATCACTCTTTCAAGGGGGCCTTATCCGGATTACCTGTTCCCCCTTTTTTAGGGATATAAAAATATTTTTAATATCTGCAAAATTATGGGGCAATTTAATAAATGAAACACATGAATAAATAATACGTAACGCATAAATAAAACGTAATATATAATTTATACATGACATATATGTATACGTAACGAAAATATATAAAACATTTAAAATATGAGCTATTACTTTTTTCGTAACCGTTCACGAATGTAAAATGAAACCACGAATGTAAAATGAAACCATGGATAACACTGATTTTCACGGACAGTTTTTTGGCAAACAAACTTTTTATGATAATATTATTTATTAGAATAGATAAAATGTTTCGTTTGTTATTGTAAAATTTCGTATTTTATGGCAGAATATCTCTGTTTATTCGTGATATCCGTGATTTCAAAAATCGTTTGTGAATGGTTATCTTTTTTCGAGGATACAATCAACAGGAAGGAAAAATACTTCGCTGTTTCCTAATGGGATATCTGGAACCTGGAGGCGACGACACCTTTCTTCTGTTTTTTTCATTTTCGACTCGAAATTTGTTGAAAATGTGTAATTATTTCTGTATAATGGGAATTCGTATTGTTATTTCACTCGAATAAAAAACAACTTGTAGTCGTTTTTTCAAAAATCAAAACAGTCGAAAATCAAGTCAGTTAAAAATCAAAACAGTTAAAAATCAAAACAGTTAAATGCCTGTTTTAAAGGAAGGGTCCTATTTTCAAGGTTTATACCTGAAATATTCAATTTTATAGTTTATAGTTTATAGTTTATAGAGAAGTGCAAAACGATGCAAAAGAGGAATAAAAAATATGCGATTGGTGTCGATTACGGTACGAATAGTGTTCGCGCCCTGATCGTCGATCTGGTGGATGGAACGGAAACAGCAACGGCGGTCTATAATTATCCAAGTGGAGAAGCAGGTATCTTGTTCGATGCCAGGCGCCCTCTGTTAGCACGTCAAAATCCGTGTGATTATATTGAAGGTTTTTATCAGGTGGTTACGGATGCTGTTTGTCAGGCACGGGACGTTTCGTCGGGAGAATTCGATTCCAATGCTGTGGTCGGAATTGGTATTGATACGACCGGTTCGACTCCTATTCCCGTCGATGTCAATGGAATACCACTGGTAATGAATCCGAAATTTAAAACGGAACTCGCTGCCCAAGCCTGGCTCTGGAAGGATCATACCGCGCTGGAAGAGGCGGCGGAGATAACGCGACTCGCACTTAAAACGAACCCGGAATATCTGGAAAAAGGTGGAGGAACCTATAGTGCCGAATGGTATTGGGCGAAAATTTGGCATTGTCTCAAGGAGAATCCGGAAGTTTTTGCGGCGGCCTGGTCTTGGGTCGAACTCGCTGATTTTATTCCCGCATTTATTACGGGGAATATCAAACCGGAAACGCTCGCGCGCAGTATTTGTGCGGCAGGCCATAAAGCGATGTGGGATTCGCGTTGGGGGGGTCTTCCTTCGGAAACCTTTCTCGCGTCACTCGATCCCGCCCTTGTTCCACTTCGTGCCCGATTTGCGCAAACGACAAAAACGGCCGACCAGATCGCGGGCTATTTAACAGCCGAGACCGCCGCAAAAACGGGACTTGTACCCGGTATTCCTGTTGCGGTGGGGGCATTCGACTGTCACCTGGGCGCTGTCGGCGCCGGGGTTAAACCGGGAACCCTTGTTAAGATCGTGGGGACAAGTTGTTGTGATGTTTCTACACTTCCCCTGGATGCCGATCTTCGCATTATTCCCGGAGTCTGTGGAATTGTTCCCGGCTCTGTTCTGCCAAACGCCTATGGTATCGAAGCTGGTCAATCGGCAGTCGGTGATATTTTCAATTGGTTTGCTAAATCGTTGACGCCCGTCGAATATACCGCTCAAGGTAATCCCTTCGTTAATCTTGAACACGAAGCTGCACAATTAAAGCCCGGTGAAAGTGGACTGATTGTACTCGACTGGAATAACGGTAACCGTTGTATCTTGGTCGATCAGGCACTGACCGGGGTCATAATGGGGACAACCCTGCGTACAACGGCAGCGGAAACCTATCGGGCACTCGTCGAAGGAACGGCGTTTGGCGCCGTAACAATTATCAATCAATTGGAGAAATATGGTGTTAAAATCAACGATATTGTCGTTTGTGGTGGAGTGGCGGAAAAGAGTCCCATGACAATGCAAATATATGCTGATGTCTGTATGCGTCCCTTGCGAATAGCACGAAGTGCGCAAACGTGTGCACTTGGCGCCGCAATATTCGGAGCAGTTGTGGGGGGCGCCTTTGAAAACGTTGAAGCAGCCCAGCGCCAAATCACCGGCTATAAATCCATTATTTATACACCTAATCCGGAGGCGGTCGAAGTCTATCGGAAGTTGTATTTACTCTATCGTTCATTACACAATGCGTTTGGTGTCGAAGGATCACACGAAAATTTATATCAAGTTATGAAGGAAGCGATAGCCATACGTGAATCGGTTCGAAAACATTAATAAAATTAAGGAATAATTAGATGTTAAATAATTTATTGTTATTTGCGCAAACATCGGATGCGGCGCTTGGTGTTTGGGACTGGGGAACACTTCTGGCGTATTTTGCCGTGCTGCTCGGACTAGCCTGGTGGGTTGTTTCGCAAAAGAACGATTCGTCCAAGGACTATTTTCTAGCGGGCAAAAAAGCGGGCTGGATTGTTATTGGGGCATCGTTATTTGCGTCCAATATAGGTTCAGAACATCTGGTCGGTCTCGCGGGCACAGGCGCTTGTGACGGAATGGCCATGGCCCATTATGAATTACATGCCTGGTGTCTTCTCGTTCTCGGCTGGATTATGGTTCCGTTTTATGAACGGAGCCGCGTTTTTACAACGCCGGAATTTCTCGAACGGCGTTATTCACCTTCTGCACGTTGGATTCTGTCATTAATCAGTTTAGTCGCCTATGTCTTTACAAAAATATCCGTAACACTTTTTGCGGGCGGTATTGTCTTTAATGCACTTTTTCCAACACAATTTATTACGGGCATTAGTAATTTTTGGGTTGGTGCGGTCGGGATGGTTTTAATTACCGGACTCTATACGATTCTCGGTGGATTACGTGCTGTACTTTATACGGAATTACTTCAGACGTTTGTTTTATTGGGAGGGGCTGTTTGCGTTTTGTGTATTGGCCTCTGGAATGTCGGAGGCTGGTCGGAATTGAAGTCGATTGCACAAGGGGCGGACAAGATCGCCGGATATAAAATCGTTCTCGACGAATCGGATCTCAATACAGCAGTTCCCAAAATACTACAGGAAACCGTTGTTGATGCGCAAGGCAATAAAAAGACGCGTGATCTCGTACTTAATCGACCTGTCATTAATATGAACAGTGATAAACTATCTGCGGAAGAGCGTACCGAACTCAAAAAACACAAACGAACTGCCAATTATTTATTACCAAACGAACTATCGCATGAAGAGGTCATTTGCCTGAAGGACAAGATAGACGCGGATCTCTATGCGTCCCTGTTTGAAGGAAAAACCTTTGCGCCGATAGATACCATCATTCGATCGGAGATTCGTGAAAAAGCGGACCATTTCAATTTGTGGAAGCCTAATTCCCATCCGAAATATCCCTGGTTTGGACTTCTGTTTGGTGCCCCTATTGTTGGCTTGTGGTACTGGTGTACCGATCAATATATCGTACAACGAACACTGGCGGCGAAGGATCAACGTGCGGCACGTCGTGGTACCATTTTCGGTGCCTATTTGAAATTGACTCCGGTTTTCCTGTTCATAGTGCCCGGAATGATTGCCTATGGGTTGGCCACTCAAGGGAAGTTGAGTTCGGAGGTTCTATTCGACGGAAATAAAGCTTTTCCTCTCATGGTCAAGGAAGTTTTGCCTCTCGGTTTACGCGGAATTGTCGTTGGGGGGCTCCTGGCGGCGTTAATGAGCTCGCTGGCGTCCGTCTTTAATTCCTGTTCCACTCTTTTTACGATGGACGTTTATCAAAAATTGTGTCCGAAGGCATCTGAAGCGCGTCTGGTTTGGGTCGGACGACTCGCCACTGTTGTTATGGTCGTTTTAGGACTCCTGTGGATTCCAACGATTGCCTTGATCGAAGGAACTCTTTATACGTATCTTCAGAGCGTTCAATCATATTTGGCCCCTCCGATTTTTGCCGTTTTCTTTTTGGGCGTTTTTTCCAGACGTATTAACGCGCAAGGCTGTCTCGCGGGCTTGATTGGGGGCTTTGTTTTGGGTATGTCACGTTTGGCACTGGAAATCGTCCATGGAATTTCCCCTTTTGCCGGAGGAACATTCCTGAATTGGTTTGCGACGACAAGTTATACGTTTATGTGTATTTACTTAACGCTCGTTTGTGTCACACTGATTATTATTGTTAGTCTGATAACACCGAAACCAAGACCGGAACAGCTCGAAGGTTTAACCTATTCGACAGCGACTCCGGAGCAGAAACAGGAGACTCGCGATAGCTGGAACTGGGTTGACGTTACATTAACGGTCGGACTTTTAATCCTAATCGTTGCGATTTATGCCTATTTCGCCGGTTAAACAGATTAGAAAAATCATGATGGAAATCAAATTATGGAAATCAAATTATGAAAATCAACGAATTAAAGGAAGAAGTTTACGAAGCGAACATGAAACTGGTTCAATACGGACTTGTTCTGTTTACCTGGGGCAATGCGAGTGGAATAGATCGAGATCAGGGTCTTGTGGTTATAAAACCGTCCGGGGTTCCCTATGAAACAATGGGTCCGAACGACATGGTTGTTCTCGAACTGACTTCCGGACGTGTTGTCGAGGGGACCTTGAAACCGTCGTCCGATACACCGACCCATCTGGTATTATATCGTGAATTTTCAAGTATTGGCGGAGTTGTTCATACACATTCGACCTATGCCGTTGTTTGGGCGCAGGCGCGCCGTGATATTCCGGTTGTCGGAACGACTTGTGCCGACTACTTCTATCGTGACATTCCCTGTACACGTCCCATGACCACCGCCGAAATAGAAGAGGATTACGAGACAGAAACGGGCAAGGTCATTGTAGAAACATTTCGCACGCGCGGACTCGATCCAGCGCGGATTCCCGCTGTTTTAGCGAGTAATCACGGTCCGTTTGATTGGGGAATATCGCCCGCGGATGCCGTTCACAATGCCGTTGTTTTGGAAGAAACTGCGAAAACCACGTTGTTGACGGCACTCCTCAATCCTGAATTGCCAATGAATCCGGCCTTAATCGAAAAACATTACAATCGCAAACACGGTACAAACGCCTATTATGGGCAGCGTTAACCATCTTGTCGTCATTTAATTGGAGAAATAATAATATTGGAGAAATAATAACAGAGAGGATATTATGGACATTAAAGATTATGAAATATGGTTTATTACTGGTGCGCAGCTATTGTACGGCGGGGAAGCTGTACATCAAGTAGATGTACATTCACAGATCGTCGTCGAGGGATTCAATCATACAAAACGAATTCCCTATAGAATTGTATATAAAGGGACTGTTAATTCGACCGACGAGATTATCGCGAAATTTCAGGAGGCGAACGCAACGGAAAAATGTGCGGGAGTTATTCTCTGGATGCACACATTTTCACCTGCGAAGATGTGGATTCGTGGACTTCAGCTTTTGCAAAAACCAATTTTGCATTTACATACCCAATTTCAACGAGAAATACCATGGGGTGAAATCGATATGGATTTCATGAATCTCAATCAGAGTGCCCATGGTGATCGCGAGTTCGGTTACATTATGACGCGTATGAAAAAGCCGCGTAAAGTCGTTGTTGGTCATTGGGAGGATACGGACGTCCAGGATCGAATTGCGGTCTGGGCACGAATTTGTGCAGCCTGGGCCGATTCACAGGGAATGCGTATTATTCGATTTGGGGACAATATGAACGCGGTTGCTGTTACTGATGGAGATCGGGTCGAAGCGGAATCGAAATTCGGATATCGCGTCGATTATTGTCCGGTGGGGGAATTGGCATTGTCTGTGGCGAAGGTATCGGCAAACGAGGTCGATGAATTGGTTGCCGAATACGCTAAAGAATATGATTTTGCGGAGAATTGTGGAGTCGGAAGCACGAATTATCAGCAGATACGGGAAGCGGCACAAATAGAGATTGGACTTCGGCGCGTTTTAGCGGACTGGCGGGCAACGGCCTTCACAACGAATTTTGATGCACTTCATGGCTTGAATCAGCTTCCGGGGCTAGCGGCACAGCGCCTGATGAACGATGGATTCGGATTCGGCGCGGAAGGCGATTGGAAGACGGCGGCCATGGTCCGAATAATGAAAGTTGCGTCCATAGGACTAATGGGTGGTACTTCATTTCTCGAAGATTACGTTTATCATTTTTCGGGAAAAGGAGCAATTCTACAGGCGCATATGCTTGAAGTATGTCCCTCAATTGCGACGGCAAAGCCACGTCTTGAAGTTTGGCCACTCGGAATTGGGGGAAAAGCGGACCCGGCCAGACTCGTCTTTACGGCCCATGAAGGTCCTGGTATTGCTGCTACAATTATTGATCTCGGAGATCGGTTCCGAATGATTGTCAATGAAGTCGATTGTATTCGTCCTGACGCGGAACTTCCGAAACTGCCTGTAGCACGTGCATTTTGGACACCGCGCCCCGACTTGAAAACTGCCGCTGCCGCCTGGATTCTCGCCGGAGGAACACATCATACGGCCTTCTCTTTTGCGCTAACTCGTGAATATCTTGAGGACTTCGCCGAAATTGCACACCTGGAGTGCTTGATAATAGACGCGCAAACGACTATTCCCGATTTTAAACGTGATCTCCGTATCGGCGAGGCCTTTTATTGATTGGAAAATATTTCCGAAAAAAATGTTCAATCACAAATATTTCTGACTTTAAAACGGGGGTATCTCCTGGTTCCTCTTTTCGCCGCTAAAAAGCGATAGGGGAACATTCCGATATAAATATTACACCAAAACGAATTAAAAAACGTCTTGAATTATACTTTAGGACGTTATAAAATCGGCATTTCCCGGGAGCATGGACCTCTTGTTCGTATCCTCCAAAACAGGTGTCTCCCTGTTTCGAAAAATAGATTTATAACGGCCTTGAATTATACTTTAGGACATTATAAAATCGGCATTTCCCGGGAGCATGGACTTCTTGTCCGCATCCTCCAAAACAGGTGTCTCCCTGTTTCGAAAAATAGACTTTTATAAAGACCTTGAGCATATTATTGTCGCATACAAAATAACAAATTACAAACGTAACCGTAATCCCGGACTCCCCGGATTGTCACCGATTACATATTATAAAATCTCGTCTTCAAAACACAATTTCCATTCTTGATTCGATATACTGTTCGTAACATTTTAACCTCCTTGCAGGGAATTGGTTAAAAATATCGTAACCATTCTCAAAAAGATTTTGGAACCACGGATATCACGGATAAACAGAGATAGTCTGCCGAAAACACATTTTTTTACAATAACAAGCTAAACATTTTTATCTATAAAATAAATAATTTTATCATAAAAAAAAGTTTGTTTGCCAAAAAACTATCCGTGAAAACCAGTGTTATCCGTGGTTTCACTTTATATCCGTGAACGGTTACGATTGTTATTTAATCACAGAAAACTCCTCGGGAACGTTAGTGGTTCATCTGTACTCCCGTAAATTACAGGTTTATCGTCCGAATATATAAATCGGTTCCTTTAGTATTATGACTTGTATACTTTATACGGTCCCCTCCAGAATAATATATTGATTGGACTTCTTCTCCGTCTTTTGATGTATTATGAATACAAGTTCATTCTTTACCATTTATGATAGAAAGGAAAAAAATGCAGAAACAACCCTATGAAGCCCCACAAATAATAACTGTTATCTTGTGGACATCACCCATCATGAACGATTTAACCGTTTCCTATGGTGGTCAGACTCCCGTTCCGGACGATAATGATTCCTACCCTGTTTGATACAGAAGTATCGTCATCTAATACATGACGGGAATGTCAGATAGATCGTTTTGGATAGACTGTCAATTGCAAATACACCTTAAATTTTTGGTAACCATTCACGAACGATTTTGGAACCATGGATATCACGGATAAACAGAGATAGTCTGCCGTAAAATACAATATTTTACAATAACAAACGAAACATTTTTATCTATT
>CAYUAP010000052.1:0-33296 GCA_964442735.1 uncultured Planctomycetaceae bacterium
TGTACGAAGTTATAAATTCGGCATTTCCTGGGAGCGCGAATGTCTCGTCCGCATCCTCAAAACAGGCGTCTCGCCTGTTTTGAAAAATGGACTATTATAACGACCTTGAATATAACTTCAATAAAGAATTGATGTATCCTGTACGAAGTTATAAATTCGGCATTTCCTGGGAGAGCGAACGTCTCGTCCGCATCCTCAAAAACAGGTGTCCCGCCTGTTTTGAAAAATAGACTTTTATAACGACCTTGAGTATAACTTCCATAAAGAATTGATGTATCCTGTATGAAGTTATAAATTCGGTATTTCCAGGGACACGGACGTCTTGTCCGCATCCTAAAAAACAGACTTTATAACGATCTTGAGTATAGTCGGTGTTTGTTCGGAACGAATGGGAATCCGGCTACGCCTTCATCCACTGCTTGACAGTAAAGTGTGTTTGACGATTATCAGACGATATCTATAATCAGACGATATCTATGATCAGACGATATCCATGATCATGAAACAGAAAATTTAAATGTTAATAAATACCAATATTATTCCGGTCCGGAGTATATCTTGTTCAAAATGATTGTGTCATTTTATGATTGTGTCATTTTGGGAAGGTTTTTAAATTTTCTGGACAGCACTTTAACGATATGTACTACAAACTGTTAATTCAGTATTGTTCCAAGGATCTCGTTATAACAGTAATTCTGGATTATTATTTAACACCTTGTAAAAGAAAATTTTAAAAGAAGTATCAATAATTTAAGAAAAGGTTTTCTGTCCGCTTAAATATAAATTTTGATATACCTGTGAACAAAAACTTTTCAAGAAGATATTTTACAATATTTATACAATTACAAATATATTGCAGATTACATTTTGAATTAATTATGTAATTCATCAAAAGTAAAAATTTAAGGAGTATGGAATATATTTTTATTTCGAGGTCTTTATTTGCAATTTCAAAATAAAAATAGTTTCATACTCCGTGATATTCATTCAAATTTCAGATATTATATCACTGAAAATATCACTCAACTTCATTTGGTCTCAATTTTCTTTTCAATCTTTTGCTCGGCGTTTTGTTCACAAGACTTGCAACCTTCGGCGGCTTTCTTGTTATCGTCTTTTTTAACAACCGGCACAAGGCACCACTGATACGTGTATTTATGGCAGAACACACCACATTTTACTGGAACACACTTCCATACATATTCACATTTGTACTTGGGTTGGCAGCAGCATGGTTGGCAGCAGCAAATATGGCAGCATGGCTTGCAACAGCGAGGCTTGCAACAGCGAGGCTTGCAGCAACGCGGTTGGCAGCAATAATAACTATAGCAGCAATTGTCACATGGGGCGGCAGCTTTCGCCTCTTGTTTGGCACCATCGTTTTTGGCGTCAGACTTCGGACCTTCTGCCTTTTCAGCAGAAAATACAAATGCGGTAAACAACATGAAACACAGAAACATACAAATCTTTTTTTTCATAGCTCTCTCCTAAAAACGCTATACTTTTTAAAAATTATTGCACTAATATAATTAATGGACCGTTACTTTTTACAACGTTACCTTTAATAACGTCATGAATTATATAACTGCAATAAACACCTTCAAATTATTATATTAACTATAATACCCACTTTGACGGATATGTCAAACCAAAATGTCAAAAAAATGAGAAAAAACTGAAAATTTATTAAAGGTTGAAATTTGATTCATAAAGATAGATAAAATACATAAAATGGCTAAATAAATTTCACGTAATTAGTATGTCAAAAATAAAAGCTGGAGACAAACAGCCAGGAATGAAAGTTAGACCCTTTTCAAAAGATCAGTTTTCTGGTAAAATTTATTGTTATTTTCATGTTAATATTCATTTTCAAAATAAAGGAACCTGTAAATGAATTCAATAGTCAAGGTCAATTTAGGCCCTCGAAGTTATAATATTGAAATCGGAGTCGATATCCTTGATACGTTGGCAACCGTTGTTTCCAAATTGGGATTGTTTTCCCAAATTGCCGTTATTACGGATACCAATGTCAATACATTATATGCGACAAAAGTCTATACACTTTTGACAAATCAGGGATACGATGTCCACCTTTTTGTGGTTCCATTTGGAGAGAATAGCAAGTCATTACCTATTGCCCTTGATTTATGGGAGGGCATGATGAATACCAGAATGGATCGACAATCGCTGGTTATAGCGTTGGGAGGTGGAGTTGTTGGCGATTTAAGTGGTTTTATTGCGGCAACCTATGAACGTGGACTTCGTTTTTTTCAGATACCGACAACTCTGGTCGCACAAGTTGACAGTTCCGTCGGAGGTAAAGTCGCCATTAATCTGGAACATGGTAAAAATATGGTGGGTGCCTTTCATCAACCGATTGGAGTACTGGCCGATCCCAAAACACTTCTGACCCTAAACGACGAACAGTATAGGACTGGATTGGGTGAAGTCTTGAAATATGGTGTTTCTTTGGATGCAACATTTTTCGAGTTTCTGGAAAAAAATATCGAGGCCATTCGTCGGCGTAATCTTGACACCCTGTCGATTATTGTTCGCCATTGCTGTCAAATTAAAGCGGATATTATCGAAAAAGACGAAAAGGAAGAGAGCGGCCAACGGGCATTGCTCAATTATGGACATACATTTGCCCATGCCATAGAATCGACCGCCGGTTATGGTCATGTCGAACATGGTTTGGCCGTTTCTGTCGGTTCCATCTTCGCTATAAAGCTGGCACGTTTACTCGCCGAAAAAGGCAATAATATATTTAAGGCCATAACTCCGGCCTCTGTTGATCGACAACTCAATCTTTATAAAAACCTTGGTATGCCGACGACATTACAAGATCTCGGCCTGCTAAATATTCCTATCGATTCACTCCTTCAGCATATGACGAGTGATAAAAAAGTCGATAATCATAAAATATGCTTTATTTTACCGATAGATCTCGGAAAATGTGAATGTTTTACTGATGTAAATCTCAATGACGTACAGGAAATTTTATTACGTTGTCAACAAAAACAAGGAATCATCAATCCATGAAAGAAGAACTTCCAAAAATAGAACAGGCTGTTGCCTATATTCGAGAACACTGGAACAAAGTACCGGAAATTGGTATTATACTAGGTACCGGACTTGGTAATCTCGCCAATAAAATAGAAGCGGATATTGTTCTCTCCTATGAAGATATACCTTTTTTCCCAAGTTCGACAGTAGAACTGCACGCCGGTAAACTGATCCTGGGAACACTGGAAGGCAAAACCATTATTGCCATGCAGGGCCGTTTTCATTATTATGAAGGTTATACCATGAAGCAGATTACATTTCCCATTCGGGTCATGAAGGCTTTAGGTGTACAAACATTAGTTGTTTCCAACGCTTGTGGGGGCTTGAATCCTCAATTTAAAAGGGGGGATATCATGCTGATCGAAGATCACCTGAATCTGCTGGGGGATAATCCCCTGATCGGACAGAACGCTCCGGAACTTGGTCCGCGGTGGCCCGATATGGTGGAACCCTATTCCCATCGACTAATCGAACTGGCACAGCAAGCTGCGTTGGAAAATGGTTTAACCGTTCAAAAGGGCGTCTATGTCGCTGTTCCCGGACCAAATCTCGAAACTCGTGCCGAATATCGCTATTTACGTAATATAGGCGCCGACGTTGTTGGAATGTCTACTGTTCCGGAAGTTATTGTTGCGGTTCATTCAGGAATGGAGGTTATCGGTTTTTCCATTATAACCGATATGGGCCTGCCCGATGCTCTGGAGCCTGCCGATATCAATTCGATCATTCAAACAGCCGGAAATGCAGAACCTAAAATGAATACCATTATCTGCACCATGTTGCGTAAACTGTCCGCACGAAAATAAATCATAAAAAACTGGATTATTCGTTTTGTAGAAGTTGAGCTGCCGTTTCGCCGGAAACAGGTCTCAACTTTATACAACCATAACGTGTTCCGCGAATATTTCCATAACGATCCTTTAATTCTTGAAAAGAGAGTTTCAGAAAATCCCATACTTCAGGAGGTGGTTCCTTTTTTAGCCATTCGTCGACATATTGTCTCATAACCTGATTATATTTGTCTTGGGAAGTACCATGGACATAACAACGACCTTTAAAACGCCGAATATCACCGTTGAAAGCTGGTCCGATATGATAGAGTTCATGTACTATCGTGACTAATTTGTCATGAAAAGTCTGCTCTTGAAAACGCGGGAGGAGAACCGATAGGATATACAACAGAGGTTTTCCGTTATGTCCTGTAATTTCCGGCAAACAATAATATCGATCTTGTCGTTTGAAAACACGGGTCCCTCCTTCAAATCGAAGTGGCGTTACAGACGCAAAAACACCATACGGCTCGTTTTGACGCGCCTGACGTGCCGATATTCCCACCTGGTCCATTTTAATATGAACAAAGACGGGAAGTCGCATACATAAATCTATACAGAGTTTTTCTATTGCGCTTGTAATATCGAAATAGGAGTTCACTTTATAAAATTTATTCCGTAAAACGTCGAACGACGAGGGATACATCCTGCCCGCCGAATCCAAAACTGTTACTCAAGACGACATCGCACTTTGCCGCACGTGCTTTATTCGGAATGTAATCCAAATCGCAGACCGGATCAGGTGTTTCATAATTAATCGTTGGGGGCAACATATTATCACGGATAGCCAGCAGACAATAAATCAATTCACTAGCTCCGGCTGCGGCAATCAAATGTCCGGTCATACTCTTCGTACTTGAGACAGGAACTTTATAGGCGTAATCACCGAAGGTTTCCCGAATTGCAAGCGTTTCGACCCGATCATTGACACTGGTACTCGTACCATGTGCATTAATGTAATCAATATCTTCCGGCTTTAATCCGGCGGTCTTCAAGGCCATTTTCATACAACTAATGGCCCCACGGCCTTCTGGATGAATATCGGTAATACGATAGGCGTCACAAGTAGAACCATAACCGATCAATTCACCATAATATTTTGCACCACGAGCCTTGGCATGTTCCAGTTCTTCCAGAATAACCATTGCACCTCCTTCGCCCAAAATAAAACCACTGCGGTTTTTATCAAAAGGACAAGAAGCTTTTTCGGGTACTTCATTATGGGTACTTAACGCTGTTAGCAAATTAAAACCTGTAACACCAAACGGATGAATCATCGAATGGGCCCCACCGGCAATCATAATATCCGCTTCGTTCCGCTTGATGATTTCAGATGCTTCACCAACCGCCTGGGCACTTGCGGCACAAGCAGTCAGACAATTGACATTCGGACCAAGGGCCTGAAATTGCGCTGCCAGATAGGCTGCCGGCATATTCGGCTCCTGTTCCCGTTCTTCTATTGGATCGAGTATTTCCAACCCCATCTTGACAAATTTACCGGAATCAAGTGATCCATCTTCATTGAGAGAGGCAATCATCATTTCCGCAAATTTATCAAAATCCTGTTTGCCTTCTCCGGCTCCTGTATAGACACCCAATCGGGTTCGATCAAAATTGGTGTTTAAAAGACCGGAATCTTTCATCGCATAATATCCAGCACCAACAGCGAATTTAGTATGACGATCTGTATTCTTCCAAAGGTCAGGATCTTCTCCAATTAAAGAAATATCCCAATCCTTGACCTCCGCTGCAATTTGGGTCTGGAAATTGGAGGCATCGAAAAGTGTAATTCGACCGACACCCGATTCTCCATTTAGTAATCGCCGCCACACCGTTTCCACTTCATAGCCCAACGGAGTAACAAGACCAATACCGGTAATAACGACTCGACGATTCATGACGAACTTCCTCTTTATTTTTTCTGCAGAATAGGATCGGGAATAGGTGTTCCATCCGCACGAACACCTATATCATACATACCATAGGCACGAACAAGATTCTGAAGATCATGCTCGGCAAAAAATTCCTGTCGGGAAAAATTAAAGTCCAAATGCGCAAAGACCAAAATACCTTCGGCAATCAAGTCACCTTTACGATGAACGGAAACGGAAGTCATCGAACCTTCGTCGCGAACGTATTCAATAATCGCTTCGTAAACGAGCAAATCACCCGGTACAATTTCTTCTTGATAAAAATGCAACTTTTGGATTTTTCCCAAGACAACATTTTTTGTGAAATTAAACGATTCGTGAATCAAAAGGCCGCCCGTTTGGGCTAGTCCTTCAATTACTAACGACGCTGGCATTACCGGATAATCCGGAAAATGATCGGCAAGATGGCTCTCCGCACGTGAAACAAGTTTCACGGCCTGCGCTCTTTTCCCACTTTCAAAAGTAATAAATTTATCTATCCAATACCAGTGCATTTTTGTTTCTATTTCTGCAGTTTTGTCTCTACAATGTAACACAAATCATTCACGGTCAGAATTTTGGAAATATTTTGAACCATGGGATTTTTGGCGAAAGTGTCAAGATTGGCATTTGGCAGACGTTTACGGAGTTCATCAAGCCCCAACTGAGTCAACATTCCTTGTCCGGCAACCACGTATGCCGGATCGTTCAACATATCTTCCGGAATCAAGTCACCGCGAACATCGATTTTAATAGAAAACTTTTTTTCCAGATTGAATATAATATCCAGCAGGTCGATCGATTCCGCTCCCAAATCTTCAAGCAGGGTCGCTTCCGGCGTTACTTCTTCAGGCTCCAAAGCCAATGCTTCAATTAAAACTTCTTTAACACCTTCAAAAATCTCTTCTTTCGTTGCCATTGAAAAACAAACCTCTTCTTTAAAAAACTAAAATAAAAAAATACGGAAGTACCGCCAATCGATACCAATCCAATCGATACCACGGGAAATCAATTATTTTCATTATATATTAATGACAGTTCCTGCCGCAAATGGCTAATAACTTGTTGATCCGTAATCTCTCTTTGAGGACGTTTATCTCTCAAATTATAACGACTCATAACCAACTGCGCCCGAATCCGCGATTGACCTTCAATCGTTCCCTCCGTTTTCAAAACAACTTCATTTTCCGTTTCACTGACAATTGTTGCGTGAACGGTTAACGTTTGACCAGGTCGAAGAAATTGGCCGAATTTAACATTGCGCGCCTCTTTCAAAATGACCATGCTATGTGCAAAATTTTCACTGACTCGAATCAGCCAGGCAGACGCCTGGGTCATGGCTTCGATCATTAAAACGCCTGGCATAACCGGAAAATTGGGAAAATGATCCTTTAAATACTCTTCCGACAATGTTAGCCCCTTTATCGCTGTAATCGATTTATTCAGTTCCAGGGATTCAATTTTGTCTATCAATGAAAATTTCATATTCCAAAATTCCTATTATTTTATCGGGAATCACGTGTCAATCTAATAAATAAATAACATTTCCTAACTATTATAACGCCTTTTCTATAGGTGACAAGCCCGAATTGATCTAAAATCCTGTTCTTCCACAGCTATTGCAATAGGGAAATTTGTTTGGTATAATCGTGATATCTTCCTTTTGAGGAAATTTAAATTCAGTTTAAAACAATGGAACAGGAGAAATAATCAATGACGAACAGCCAGGAAACACCCGTCAGACAACCGAACCCGGACAGTTCGCTCCCAATGAGCCCGAAATGGGATCCGGAAAAATTGCAGCAGGAAATTAACGAACTTCATGAACTGAAACAAGCGCCTTTCGGTAAACAGATTGGCGGTTACATTCGCCGAACAGGTCCTGGTTTACTCCAGAGTGCCATGACCCTCGGAGCCGGAAGTGCAACGGCGTCTGTTCTGGCAGGCGCATCCTTCGGTTATAAACTCCTCTGGGTACAGCCTGTGGCCATGTTCCTCGGGATTATGATGCTTGGCGCACTCTCTAATATCGTTTTGACCTCCGGAGAACGTCCCTATAAATCGTTCGGACGTGAACTGGGCAAAGGACTCGTCCTCCTTTGGGCGCTCGGTACCATTTTCGCATCCGTTATTTGGCATTTTCCACAGTATACCCTGTTGGCCGGTGCCGGACGTGACTTTTTCTCTCTCTTCGGTCTCTCCTTCGATAATGCCGGTAATATTCCCGCCTGGATTAGTTCGGTAAACGCGACCCTGGAACCCGTTGGGATCGTCATTAATAATAAAATCACGACGATGGGGTATCTCGCTAGTATCTTAATCGGCCTCTTCTTCCTGATTATGAATATCGTTATGGTCTTTAATTATGGAAGTGGTGGTAAAGGAATCAAACTCTACGAACGGTTCCTGCGAACCATGATTATGCTTGTTATTCTCTTCTTCCTGGTTATTGTCATTTTGAATATCGGTAAAATTAATTGGCTGGAATTGTTCCGTGGTTTTACCGGTTATTATGGTTTTCCGAAAAATTCACAAGGTGGAGTTGACCCGGCAACATATCTGCAAGTCTTCGGTATGCTCGGTGCCGCTGTCGGTATCAATATGACCTTCCTCTATCCATACTCCCTGTTGGCAAAAGGCTGGGGAAATGAACATCGAACCCTGGCCCGTTGGGACCTGGTTATGACCATGTTGATTCCCTTCTCGATCGTTACCTCCTTGATTATCGTTTCCATGACTGTTACCGGTGTTTATGAAGGAACCGATATCGTTCGTCAGGGATTGGCGCCATTACAGGCTGCTGAATCTTTTGGTAAAATTCCCGGAGGAAAAGCGATTTTCTGTCTCGGTCTGATGGGAATGTGCGGAGGGGCAATCAGTGCCCATATGCTTGTCTGCGGGTTTACGATGTGCGAAATGCTCGGTCTGGAAATGACAAAAAAACGTTTTCGACTGTTTGCCTTGACTCCGACTATCGGTTTCTTGGGCGTTGTGATTCCACTTCCGTTGTGGTTCCCCGTTATCGCGTCCGCTATTTGCGGTATTTTACTCCCCATCGCCTATCTGATTATCTTTATCCTCAATAATAAAAGAAGCTTTATCGGCAATGCCGTCGGCCATGGTGCTAAACGCTGGCTCAATAATATCTGTCTGATTCTGGCCCTCGTTGTCACGACTATTGCCGCTTGTATTTCCTGCCAAAAACTCCTTCTAAAGTTTGCCCCCACCGCTACACCCCTTTCGGCCCCTGCTCAACTTAAAATAGAACAAGCGATACCCTCGCCTCTTCCTAAAGTCGAAAATAAAGATAAACCGGTTGAAAACGTGAAACTTGTTGAAAATGTGAAACCTGCTGAAAACGCAAAACCTGCTGAAAACGCAAAACCTGCTGAAAACGCAAAACCTGTTGAGAGCACAAAACCTGCTGAAAACATAAAACCTGCCGAAAACGCAAAACCTGTTGAGAGCACAAAACCTGCTGAAAACATAAAACCTGCCGAAAACGCAAAACCTGTTGAGAGCACAAAACCTGCTGAAAACTCAAAACCTGCTGAAAACGTGAAACCTGTAAAAACATCTCTTTAATGACCAAATAGTTTATATACTGTACGACGTTATACATTCGGCATTTCCCGGGAGTGCAGACACCATGCCTGGCGGCAGGCAGGTCTCGTCCGCATCCTCCAAAACAGGCGTCTCGCCTGTTTTGAAAAATAGACTTTTATAACGACCTTGAGTATATCTTCGAAAATTTAACAATTTTATTTGAGGGCGTTTCCGAAAAGACCGGAGAACGTCCACCTCGTGCCAACTCCTCCTTTATAGGACTTGGTAAATCCAAAATTAAAAAAATCTGCCGTTCATAGACTGATGGTAAAAACAGGAAAGATATCAACACAAAACAAGGCCAAAAGAGGTCTGTTTTGCGGAGATTCGGACGTCTCGTCCGCGTTCCAGTCATGTCTGTCAAAACAACAGATTAGATGACCCCCCCCCCTGTGAACAGTAGGAAAAAACCGGGATTTAACCCCCTTTTCTTTTAAGAGAACAAACCATGTATTACGAAAACGATTATGAAATTGAAATTCCGGAACTGGAACCTGTTCCGACAAATGATCACTTCTATATTTTCAAAAAATTATTTGTTCCATTATCGAGTTTTACATTTTGGATGCAGTGGTTGGCAATCATGGCATTGACGATAGGGCTCTGCTTTTTTGGGATCCTGTTCGTTCAATGTGGAATATTGATCCTTGGAATGGCCGCTAATTTGACCAGTATGGCAATTATCATTACCTATTCCCTTCAAATATTCTATCAGACGGCCGATCAGGATGATATGTTTGAAGGGTAGCCAACGGTAATTTTTATAGAATCTGTTCTGGATGGCATATGGTTTTTCTTTATATTATTTATGTCAATGCTTCCAGCTTGGGGATTTTATTTAGTATTTGGAATATTTTTTACAACCGGCAGGTTTCCGATACTCTATATAATATTAAGTCTCCTTTTCTTTTTTCCGATTTTTCTGCTTGGCGCTTTGGCCAATCAGACGTCTCGATATAATTTCATTTCGAAGGAAATCTTTTTTTCCTTTAAAAGAATATGGCCTTCATGGCTTTTCGTTTATGGTACGACATTGGTGATTTATGTCACTATTTTATTATTAATGTATTTAATATATTTATTAGACACACAAACGGTAAACTCCTTCGGAAACTACGAGCATTTCCGAATTGCCTTAATAATGGGGGGAACCCTTCCTCTTGTCTTGGGAACCTCTTTTATATTCTACATGCGAATGTTGGGAATACTGGCCCGTCTGGTAGAACAGGTAATACAAGATCAAACGGAATCCTTAAACAATTAAATTCTCCATATGGCAATGGCCAAAAGTCATAAAAAGGAGTTGGCTGTTATCAACCAGACATTAAGGTTCTGCAATTTGGGGGCACTTGCTTTTTTAAAATATTTTATTAACTTGTTATTGTAATGGGGCATACTTTTCGGTAAACTATTGTATGTTTATTTATAGTATCAAAAAAAATTACTTCGTTTATCTCCGGAGTAGATTAACAAGAAAGGAAAGAGAATGAAACTCAAATGTTTTGCTCTGTCATTGGCGGTTTCCATGGCAGTCCTTTTGATTTCGGTACCGGCACTGGTTCTGGCCGAAAACAAACAAGAGTGGAAGCCGGTTGGTGACACTCTATTATCGAAATTTGCGGGCGACGTCAATCCGGATGCGGTGCATCAGGAATATCCACGACCTCAAATGAAGCGCGAAGCCTGGAAGAATTTGAACGGCAGGTGGCAATATGCGATTACTCCGGTCGTCTCCGAAGGCCAACCGGACTATAAAACCTGTCTTCAACTAATTGAGAAGGCACCACAGAAGGACGCCATTCCGGCCATGCAGGGAAAAATCCTTGTTCCATTCGCCATTGAATCCGCTCTGTCCGGAGTCGGAAAAACGGTCGGCAAGGAAAATTACCTCTGGTACGAAACGTCATTTGAAGTCCCTGCCAAATGGAATGGAAAACATATTCTGCTCCACTTCGGGGCTGTCGATTGGCAAACCATTATTCTTGTCAACGGTAAAGAAGTCGGACGTCATCGCGGTGGATATACACCCTTTACGCTTGACGTTACCGATGCGTTAACGGGCCAGGGAACACAAAAGCTCGTCCTCCGTATCTGGGATCCGACGACTGATGGTCCTCAACCCATTGGAAAACAGCATAAAGATCCCCATGGAATCTGGTACACTCCTGTAACCGGAATTTGGCAAACCGTCTGGATCGAACCGGTTGAATCCACCTGGATTTCCCGTGTTCTGCCTGTTGCCGATATCGACGCGAAAAAATTGACATTGACCGTCTCGGCCAACGGTACTTCCAACGCCTCAAAAATTAAAGTCGAAGGTAAAACAGCCTCCTTTAAAGACGGTAAAGCCATCGTTGTTTTGGATGTTCCGAATGCGGAACTCTGGTCCCCCTCCCATCCAAAACTCTATCCGATTAACGTTGAACTACTGAACGACAATAAAGTTGTCGATTCCGTGGAATCCTATTATGCCATGCGTAAAATTTCGTTGGGGAAAACGAAAGACGGAATTACCCGTATGATGTTGAACAACGAATTTCTCTTTCAGCAAGGACCTCTGGATCAAGGCTGGTGGCCGGATGGACTCTATACCGCCCCTACCGATGAAGCTCTTAAATATGATTTGATTATTACTCAACAGCTCGGCTTTAATATGTTGCGTAAACACGTTAAAGTGGAACCGGCCCGATTCTATTATCATTGCGATACAATGGGTATGCTGGTCTGGCAGGATATGCCTAGTGGGGATACCGCCTGCTATATTCCGCCAAGTGCTAAAGAAGACGCAAAACGTACTCCGGAATCGATTGCCGCCTACGAAATGGAATATAAAGAGTTAATTGAAAACTTCTGTATGTATCCCAGTATTATTATGTGGGTACCGTTCAACGAAGGTTGGGGCCAGTTCGATACCAAACGAATCGTCGATTGGACAAAGAAGCTCGATCCATCCCGACTGGTCAATTGTGCTAGCGGCTGGACGGATCGTGCCTGTGGTGATGTTTACGACAAGCACAGTTATCCCGGTCCGTCCATGTTTCCGACCGAGGAAAATCGTGCAACTGTCCTCGGGGAATACGGTGGACTCGGGTTCCCGATTAAAGGACATCTCTGGAAGGAAAAGGGTAGGAACTGGGGATATGTTTCCTTTGAAAATAATGAAAAACTCTTCCAGAAGTATAATTCACTTAATCGTAAAATGCACGGACTGATCGGGAACGGTCTTTCTGCTGCTGTCTATACCCAGACAACCGATGTCGAAATCGAAGTCAATGGCCTCATGACCTATGATCGCAAGATCATTAAGATGCCGGTCGAAAAAGTCGCCGCTTCCAATAAACGGCTCCACGAACCGCCCCCAACAACCAGAACGATTCTGCCGACCGCCGAAACGAATGCCAATATCTGGAAGTATACCTTCGAAAAGCCAAACGAAAACTGGACGAAAGTTGAGTTCGACGACTCTGGCTGGAAAAAAGGCGAAGCCGGATTCGGCACTAAATTAACTCCGGGTACGACCGTTCGAACCGAATGGAATACCAGTGATATCTGGATCCGTCGTTCCATCGAATTTACGGACAAGGATCTTGTGAATCCGGAATTAATCTATATGTCTATCTACCACGATGAAGATGCCGAAATCTATATTAATGGTATTAAAGTTGCTGCGTTTGAAAAACATGCCAGTTATTCACAGGAGGAATTTGACTCTATCGCCCTGAAGAAGGCCGTTAAAGTTGGTAAAAATAATATTTCCGTCCATTGCCATCAGACGAACGGTGGTCAGTATATTGATTTGGGTATCTTCTGTGAAGTTCCCGTCAAATAAAATGTAAAGATATGCAGAATACTGTTTTTTTTGGCTTTTCTCAAAAAGTTTGGCAAAAAAGATTATTCTGCTATTGAAATTGTTTTTTCGATTTTATATAATACGTAATATTGCCCATAAAGGCAACTGGAATTATTATCAATTCCCCCTTCAAAAAAGGTGGCAATTGGTACGTAATATACTCAAGGCCGTTATAAATCTCTTTTTCCAAACAGACGAGACGCCTGTTTGGCGGAGATGCGGACGAGACGTCCGCGTTCCCGGGAAATGCCGATTTTATAACGACCCACAGTATAATAAATAAAATTATGTATAATAAATAAAGTTATTGAGAATTGTTTCATAAAAGCCATGGAAAAAACAGTTTTCTGTTTTCTTCCCGGTGGTATTGAATTAAATTTAACAAAAGGAGTATTCCAACAATGCAAAGACGCGATTTTCTTAAATCTTCCAGTCTGGCGGCCGGTGCCGGTCTTGCCGCCATGTCCGTAGCCCGATCCGCACATGCAGCAGGTAGTGACATTCTTAAAGTCGGATTGATCGGTTGTGGCGGACGCGGACGCGGTGCCCTTAAAGATCGTCTGACCGCAAAAGACAACTTCAAAATTGTAGCGATTTGCGATGTATTTGAAAAGAATGCCAAAAGCGTTGCCGAAGCCTTTAATGCCATGGGCGATGATCGTATTGCGTTTGGCAAGAATGTTTTCTGGGGATTTGAAGCCTATAAACAAGTTATCGATCTCTGCGATCAGGCATTAATTGTTACGACTCCGGCTTTCCGTCCGATCCATTATATGTATGCCGTTCAAAAGGGTAAACATGTCTTCATGGAAAAGCCATGTGCCATTGATGTCGGTGGATATAAACTTGCTCTGGAAGCGAATAAAATTGCCGATGAAAAGGGACTCGTTGTTGTTGTCGGTTATCAGCGCCACTATCAGCCGATCTATCAGCAGTTGATAGAAAAGATCAAAGAGGGCGCAATTGGTGATGTCATGTATACCAGAGTTTACTGGAATGGCGATGGTATTTGGGAACGACCACGTATTGCCGGTATGACAGAAATGGAATATCAGGTTAATAACTGGTATCATTTCAACTGGCTTTGTGGTGACGGTATTGTCGAACAGCATTGCCATAATATCGATATTGCCAACTGGATTCACTGCAAGGGTGATTTCAAGGGACCGCTCTCCCATCCGGTTAAAGTCAATGCGATGGGTGGACGTGAAGTCCGTAAATTCCCCCGATTCCGCGATTCCGGTTATCGTTATGACCATTATTTCTGCGAATTTACCTATGCCGATGGTTCGCAAATGTTTAGTCAGTGCCGACATCAGGGTGGTACTTGGAGTAATGTTTCCGAAACCGTTTATGGAACCAATGGATCCGGAGCTCCTGGATGGCTCAATGATCATAGTGGGAAAAGTGTCTGGAAGTTCGATGGAAATAAACCCGAAAATAAAGTTCCGGGCCCCTACCAGTACGAACATCAGATGCAAGCCAAATGGATTCAGGATGGAACTCCGCACAATGACGGTTGGTTTGCTGCCTATTCCAGTATGACCAGTGCCTTCGGTCGTATGGCCGCCTGCTCCGGTAAAGAGCTTCAATGGGATGATGTCGTTACCAATGGCAAGAGCGAATTCCCCTATGAGCTTGCTCTGGCTGGTAAAATGGACTGGAATACTGTTCCTCCAATCGTTCCGGATACCGTTATGCCCGATCAACCTGCCGAAGGACAGTTCATTTACGAACGTTCCGTTCCGGTTCCGGGCCAGTGGAATTGGAAAAAATCCTAATCCGATTACAATTCCAGCTTTTTTGTAAAACAGAGCCCGATCCCAAGTCGGGTTTTGTTTTGCTGATGTAACTTGAAAATGGGTCTATTTCCTGTGTCTTAAAGTAACCATGGTTACTTTTGAGATTGTGGCGCCTGTTATTTGCAAAAGGTAAACGATACGACGATTCTGTTTGGTTTTCAGAAGTTTCGTCGGGAGAATAAAGGTTTTCCTCCCCCCCACCAAAAAATTTCGATGTCGCAGATTTATGACATTGATTTTTTCGAACGGCGTTATTTATAAATAACTTAACTGTTTTTATGAATTTGCTACATATGCAATGGAGCATAATCGTCGTTTTCCAAGGGTCGATTTCTCCAGGGATATATAAACTGTCCTCGTTCCCTGACTCTATAGCTTAAGCAACCTCTTTTTTGACTAAAGACCAGGGATTCCCCCGCCTAAATTGTTGAGGGAAACGTTTATGGAAAAATCATGTCGATAGATTTAATGTCGATAGATTTAATGTCGATAGATTTAATGTCGATAGACATTGAAAACACCTTCCATGAACGGATACGTTTTTTAATAACCGGATGTAATTAACAATGAAATCGTATTTCAAAAATAATTACGTCTATAATTTATGTATAGAGAAATGGAGATTTTGTTGGAATGAAAGAATTTTATAAAAGGACAAAGAAGAAAAAATCTTGTAGATTTGCCTTTACTCTTGTCGAATTGTTAGTGGTTATTGCTATCATAGGTATTTTAATTGCTCTTTTACTTCCTGCGGTTCAGGCGGCGCGAGAGGCTGCCCGTCGTATGCAGTGCACTAATAATTTAAAACAACTGGGGCTTGGTATACATAATTATCATGATGTTATGGGTTCATTTCCACCTGGTAACTTCGGTAATTTGAACTCGACAGTCAACTGGGGGGTTATTTCCTATTGTCCGACCTTGCTTCCTTTTTGCGAACAAACCGCCCGTTGGGATGATTATGTCGCCTATGGAAAACAGAATCTTGGCGGGCATTTTCCCTGGTCACAAACAGCTTGTCCTGCTGTTTCTCAAGGAACGATTCCCTATATGAATTGTCCTTCGGATCCAAATGTCAAAACTACGTCACTAAACGGTATGCTTCGTAACAGCTATTGTGGATCACTAGGTGATACACTTTATATGTCAGGGGAACGAGATATCAATAATCGTGGTTTCTTTGCTGGAGGTTGCGCCTATTTCGGTACGGTGGTTTGGATGAAAATGGCTAGTATATTGGATGGAACTTCCAATACAATCGCTCTTTCTGAAATGTGCAACGCAATGTCTAACAGTGGAAAAAAGGTTAAAGGAAACTGGCCTCAAAACGCAATGACAACATCTGATCCGCCATCCGTCTGTTCAGGCCGTCGAAGTACGACTGATCAGTCGTTATTTGACAGTAGTCTTTCTGTTCGTGGTACAGAATCCCGTGGTTGTCAGTGGACGAATGCCTCTCGTGGTGTAAATTATTTCCAAACCGTTTTACCTCCGAATGCCCCGAGTTGCAGTTACGGTCTTTACGGTAGTTCACAGGGACTTTGGACGGTTTCAAGTTATCACTCCGGAGGAGTCAATTCACTCTATGTTGACGGATCTGTTCATTTCATCTCTGAAACGGTTGATACAGGTGATCTTTCATCAACATCCGACCCGTCCAAGGTTCAGGGAAAGAGTCCCTTCGGTGTTTGGGGAGCCATTGGTTCTACAAATGGTGGAGAAACCAAAACGCTGTAAATTTCCTGCCGTTCTTTGGTTGGAGGTTTAATAGTATTTATTATCATAATATATGGTATACTCAAGGTCATTATAAATGTCTATTTTCCAAAACAGGCGGACACCTGTTTTGGAGGATGCGGACGAGACGTCCGCGCTCCCAGGAAATGTCGAATATATAACGTCGTACAGTATATTTAATAGATGATAATTAATATATGTTAATTTAAGGTGTTTATGTTTTTTTAGTCAGGCGGGAACACCGGTCTAAAAGCTAGACGGATGTGATTTTTACGTTTTCCGCCTGTCTGTCAAAAAAACAAATTTTATTATATCTCCCAGGTACCGTAGAATTTTCTGTGTCCTAAAAAGTATTTCTATGGGTATTATGGTGTGGAATGCCATTATGAAAAAATGGATGTATTGATGAAAAAAAGCTAAAAACCTTTGTTGGATGATATCTGTAACTCTTTTCTTGTTTCTACCCTTTGATATTCCATCCCATTGATACAGGTTAATTATCTGTGTATTAAAACACGTCCGGAACACGTCCGAAAAAGCCTAATTATTATATTTTACACGTCTCGTTTTTTTATAAAATATATTTTTCATGAAACGACACGTTTCCAAAATTCCCTCCTGAAGCGAAGAATTGAAGAAGAACACCTCCTTGATGGGCTCCTTGACGATATTGTTGTTTTTGTTAGAATTATTAAACTAGCTCTTTTAATAGTTGGTCTGGAGACCACTGTTAAGATGGGCTGTTTTTGTTACAGTACAAAAAGGTCGTTCGGTCCGATCTTTTTGACCAGGATTAAGGCCGATAATAACAGTCTCTAAAAAGTAGGGACGGTTCACTACTGAAAACGTTGCAGGAAGCCTGTTTCAGGTTTGAAACAATGTGCGATGCAAGTGGTGAAGAAAGGCAAAAAATGGAAGATCAGGAAGTAAAAGTAAATCAGGCGGTTGAGGAAGTTACTCCAGCAGTTCAAGTGGTAGACGATGGAGTATTGACTGTACAAAAATTAATTTCGGCAGGAGTTCATTTCGGACACAGAGCCAGTTTATGGAATCCGAAAATGCGTCCCTATATTTATGGCCGCCGGAAATTAATCCATATCGTAGATGTTCGTGAAACATTTCGTGGAATTCTTCGTGCGAAAAAATATCTTCTACAGGTAGCAGCCGAAGGAAGTTTGGTTCTTTTTGTCGGTACAAAAAAGCAGGCTTCCAAAGCGGTTGAAGAGCAGGCAACCCGTTGTGGTATGCCCTATGTTGCCGAACGTTGGCTCGGTGGAACCTTGACAAACTTCTCGACCATTAGAAGTCGATTGGCACGTTTATTGGAGCTGGAAGAAATTATCAATGGTGAAAAACTCGCGACCTATTCGAAAAAAATGCGGACAACCTTAAATCGTGAATTCAAGAAGATGTTTCGCAATCTTAACGGTATTCGCAATATGTGCCGTGAAAATCGATATCCGGAAGTCATGATTGTAATTGACCCCAAAAAGGAAAAGAACGCCATTCATGAAGCACAAAAGCTTGGTGTTGTTACGATTGCTTTAATTGATACAGATTCTAATCCGGACGATGTAGATCTTCCAATTCCAGGTAATGATGATTCGGGAAGTTCCATTGAACTGATCTTGAGTGAACTGGCAAACGCGATTATCGAAGGCCGTAAAAAGATGGAAGAGAATAAAGACAATCCGATGATCGTGGAAGATGCCACTAACGAAGAAAATGAATAAATTCTTTTTTTCGACATTAATAAAGCACTATAAATAAAAACCAATAAACGATTTTTATAAAATCGTTTCTATAAAATAGAGGAGTTAATAACATGGCGAATATAACAGCGGCAATGGTAAAATCATTTCGCGAAAAAACAGGTCTGCCGATGATGGAATGCAAAAAGGCACTCGTAGAGGCGGATGGAGACGAAGAAAAGGCAATAGAACTACTCCGTAAGGCCGGAAAAAAGACAATGGAGAAACGTTCCGGTCGAGATACAGAAGCTGGTCGAATTGCAGTTTATACGAATCCCGAAACGGGAACGACCGCAATGGTTGAATTGTTGTGCGAATCGGCTCCGGTTGCCAATACCCCCGAATTTATAACACTTGTTAATAAAATAGCCCGACAATTGGCCGAAGGACCAGGAGCCGCAACCCCTGAAGATCTTCTTAACCAAGAGAATCTTCGCCAGGAATTCGACGACCTTGTGAATAAAATTCGTGAAGTCTTTCGATTGTCCCGAATCCTTCGTATTGAAGAAACCAACGGAAGTTATGTCCATCACAATAACAGTATTGGAGCCGTTATCGAATGTGAAGGCGACAATGCGGAGTTGGCCCACAATATTTGTATGCAGATTGCCGCCATGAATCCCAAGGCCATTTCCGCAGATGATCTTGATCCCAAAATCCTGGCTAAAGAACGTGAAATCGTTATGGAACAGACCAAAAATGATCAGGCAGGAAAACCACAAAACATTCTTGAGAAAATTGTCGATGGGCGTATGAAAACATTTTTATCACAAATTTGTCTTCTGGATCAGGAATTCTTTATGGATTCTTCCAAGAGCGTTGGTCAAGCGGCAACTGAAGGTGGACTTAAAATTAAGAAGATGTATCATTGGATTCTTGGTAAATAATTTATTTCATCCACTCTAAAAATTGTTTTTTGGATTTTGTTACTTGTATTCCTCCTCAAGGTATCTTTAACCGATGGGAGGAAAAGAAAAATCCCCCTCCTTGTCAATTCAAGGAGATGGAATAAAATAGTAAAGTCAATTTTGATTGGCCGAACATCTTCAAGGAGGATACGCGAATTGGTTAGCAGCCTGACTCGAAATCAGGTGCCGGCTTTCCGGTTGAGGGTTCGAGTCCCTTGTCCTCCGCTTGACACTCCTTGTGTCAGCAATAACTCGAAAACCCGTTCGAACATTTGTTCGAACGGGTTTTTTCATAAATAACATTAAAAACGATCTTGACGAATGTAACTGTTTTTAGTTATAATTTCAATATAATCGCATTTCGTTACGTTTTAATGGAATGTTATAAAAAAGACATGGGGAGATAGGCTTTATCGAAAGGTACCAGAAACAAGTCGCATCATTTATTTAATAACAATAAATAGAGACCCTAACAATAAATAGAAACCCTGTGAATATAGAGAATAATATAGAGGTTTAAGAAATGAAAAGTTCCGGTAAACAGGAAACAGATCTTGAAATACTGTGTAAAAAGACAATGAAGTATTTTCAAGGGAATAAAGGTTCCGTAATCCAAACGGTCATTCTGGCTGTTTTGGTTTTTGTGCTTGTCTATTTTGCAATTGGTTTTCTTCATAAAGATACGAGTAAAATACAGAATCAATTGGATGAAGCACATTTTACATCGTTGGGAAGTACTGTTTTGGGTCTTCCCGGTACGCCGAATCCAGCGCCCTTGGAAGCCTTGGAAAAAGTTTGTTCCAATAAAGATGCTAAAACACAACTTCTTCTGTCTGCAGGTGATGCCTGGTTGAAACGCGGTATCTTTGATCTCCAATTAAAATTAAGTGGAACAAAAAATCCTTTTGCTCCGGAAGGTACAGTGCCAGAAGATCCTAAAGCGACATTCGATAAAGCTCTACAGGCTTTTAATGCTGTTTTCAGTCAGGAAAAAATGCGTGATGCGGATGCCAAGGCTCGTGCCCTTTTTAGTGCCGGTATTACAACAGAATATGTTGCATCGATTACTCCCGGGGAAGTAGAAATTAAAAATAAACTGGAAGAAGCCTCTAAACTCTATAAAAGAGTTACCGAGGAATGTCCTGAATCTCCCTATCGGGATCCAGCCCGAAGACAATTCCAATCGGTAACAGATGTTACGACCCTGGCCTATTACAAAAAAACCTCTGAAAATTACGCAAAAGCTCCTGAAAAAGCGAAGGAACCTGAATCCATTCTCCCCAAAGGAACGGAAACAACCAATACTTCTAATGATAATGCCCCTAATGATAATGACTCTAAAGTTATTGATGAATTTAAGGTAAATGAAGCTACTCCGTCCAACGAGACTGCTCCTCAAGCTACTCCTAAAACAGATGCAGTACCTAAAACAGATGCTGTCCCTAAAACAGATGCTGCACCTAAAACTGATGCAGCACCTAAAACTGATGCAGCACCTAAAACTGATGCTGCCCCCAAAACCGAGGAAAAAAAATAGAATTCAAAACCGATGACAATTACAACAAGTTCCAACGCTTTTCAGCGATGTATTAATCCGGATTGTAATGCAACATATGATCTTGGTCAAGTTCTTCATTATTGTCCCAAGTGTGGTTCTCTTTTAGATGCCGATTATGATTGGGATAAACTTCCAGTACCGACACAATTATCGCATTTTGAGCAATATTGGTCCCAGCGAAACGTTCCACAGCGATTTAGTGGAGTATGGCGTTTTCATGAATTGCTCCCATTTGCTCCATTAGAGCAATGTGTCACAATTGGTGAAGGTCAGACGATACTTCAGCAGTCACAGGGAGTGGCTTCCTATACAGGACTTGTTCCGACGTCCCTTTATCTTCAATATGAAGGCCTCAATCCATCTGGATCTTTTAAAGACAATGGAATGGCCGCGGGAGTGACGCATGGTCATTTAGTAGGCGCAACACGGGCCGTCTGTGCCTCAACAGGAAATACGAGTGCTTCGCTTGCTATTTTTTGTGCGACAACCAAACTGATGAATTGTGTGATCTTTATCGGATCTGGTAAAATTGCCTATGGCAAACTGTCACAAGCTCTGGATTATGGTGCCAAAACAGTACAAATCAAAGGTGATTTTGACGATGCAATGGCTCGGGTTCAGGAAGTCTCCAAAAAATTGGGGATCTATCTTCTGAATAGTGTTAATCCGTTCCGTTTGGAAGGGCAGAAGACGATCATGTTCCGTGTTCTGGAGGCTCTTCGCTGGGAGGTTCCAGACTGGATCGTCGTGCCGGGCGGTAATCTGGGGAACTCCAGTTCCTTCGGCAAGGCTTTTATCGAACTCCATCGTTTGGGATTGATTAAGAAGATTCCCCGTCTGGCCGTTATCAATGCGGAAGGCGCGGATACGCTCTATCGTCTGTTCGAACAGGAAAAAGTTCGTTGGAATAATGGTCGTCCAGACCATCAGAAAATAGAAGCCTTCTTCAATCAGATGACTACGGAAGGACGTCATGCCAATACGATAGCTAGCGCCATAGAAATTAATCGTCCGGTCAATCTCAATAAATGTCTACGAGCCCTTGATTTCTGTAATGGTGTCGTCCGAACGGTTACGGAACAGGAAATTCTGGACGCAAAAGCCAAGGTGGGAGCTAATGGGTTCGGATGCGAACCAGCTAGCGCCGCAAGTGTTGCCGGTACTAAAAAATTGGTCGAAGAAGGTATTATCGATAAAAATGAACGAGTCGTCTGTATTCTGACCGGTTATCAGCTTAAAGATCCCAATGCGACAGTAGCCTATCATGGTACCAATCAAGAGTTCTTTAATGATGTTCTCGGTAAACATGGTATTACAGAAGCGCAATTTGCCAATCATCCGATTACCGTTGGAAATGATTTGGATGAAATACTCAACGCCATTTGATAATTAACATAGACAAAAATATGACTTCCGAAAACAAAACGAACGATCAAAATAATCTTCAAGTGAATCCGGAAGTAGAAGCCGGATCGATTCATTCCGAACAGGCGATACCGGTTAGTGAAACACTCAATGCTGCCTGGCGTTTGACGGAAATGGCCAACAAAATACCCGATTCCATAGCGATAGCGGTTCCTCGTTATCGTTTTTCGTTATTTGGGAAAAAAAAGCCTCTTCGTAATTCCTTGGGAAAGCGTCTTTATCAGACAATAACGTTTCGCGAGTTGGATCGAGATACGGATCGAATAGCGCGAGAACTTCTCGCAACGGGATTTAAGCCCGGAATGAAACTCGCTCTCATGGTCCGTCAGGGAATAGATTTTATCGCCCTTGTTTTCGCTCTTTACAAGATGGGGGCCATTCTGGTTTTAATTGATCCCGGCATGGGAATCGCCCGTATGTTGAAATGCCTTCGGGAAGCCAATCCGGATGGTTTTATTGCAATTTCGACGGTTCAAGCGGCTCGTTGTTTTCTTCGATCTTGGTTCCCTAACGCAAAGCATAATTTAACGGTTGGCAGCCGCTGGTTCTGGGGAGGTCCCACCCTGTCCCAATTCCGAAAAAAATCATACGGCGAATCGGTTCTTTATGCCAGTCATCCGAACGATCCTGCCGCAATTATCTTTACCAGCGGAAGTACGGGACTGGCCAAGGGGGTTCTGTACACCCATCGAATTATCGATACCCAGGTTGAAGAAATAGCGCAACGATATCATCTGGTGTCCGGAGCCGTGGATCTGGCTGGATTTCCTTTCTTCGGACTTTATAATGCCGCTATGGGAACAACAGCCGTTATTCCTGATATGGATTCGAGTCATCCTGCATCCGTTAATCCGGAACTGTTTTTGGAAGCGGCTAACGACTGGAAAATAACACAGTCTTTTGGATCGCCTGCCCTATGGAATCGAGTTGTCAATTATTGTGTTGAACACCATTGTCGAATGGGGACATTAAAACGTGCCATTTCAGCAGGAGCACCTGTTCCATTTACCCTCTTGGAGAAATTTCTCCAGTGTATTAGTCCGGAAGGTGATATTCATACCCCCTATGGAGCAACGGAGTCGCTTCCGGTAGCGTCGATTACGGCTCGTGAAATTCTGGCGGAAACGGCAGAGAAGTCTCGGGAAGGGGCCGGTACCTGTGTCGGTCATCACTTTTCAAAAATCGAATGGAAAATTATTCCCATCTCCGATGGTCCGATTGCAAACATGTCCGAAACAAAATCTTTACCAATCGGTCAAATTGGTGAATTAGTCGTTTGCGGACCTCAAGTAACCACACAATATGTAACCCGTCTGGAGGCTAACGCGCTAGCAAAAATAAAGGACGAACAGGGTCGTATCTGGCATCGGATTGGTGACGTTGGCTATATCGACGAAAAGGACCGTTTCTGGTTCTGCGGACGAAAAACCCATCGAGTTGTTGCTACAACCGGGAAAACCTATTTCTCCATTCCCTGTGAAGCCATTGCCAATCAACATACAAACGTGTTTCGTTCCGCGCTGGTCGGTGTTAAAACCAATAATGAAAATAAACCGATTATTATCATTGAACCAAAGCCCGGCTTCTATCCGCAAAATGAAGAACAGGAGAAACAGTTAAAAAAGGAAGTCCTTGATTTATTGGCGCAATATCCCCATACCAAAGAAATTGATACCATTCTCCTTTATAAACAATTTCCTGTTGATGTTCGTCATAACGCTAAAATTAATCGTGAAAAATTGGCCCAATGGGCAAGAAAACAAATTCATTAAAAAATATGAAAATAATACTTGTCAAAATTACTTCTTTTGATTAAAATATAGGAAAAGCTAATGGTACCATTGTTTAACAATCATTATTTAAGGACGTGTTGGATACAAAATGGAATTTATTTTAAAGATTTATGATGTCAATTCACAATGTTCTTCGCGTCAAGTTTCTCTGCCATGTATAATAGGGCGGAGCAGAGATGCCACGGTACCCATATTTAACGCACTTATTAGCCGCAAACATTGTGAAATATCCATTGATAATGGTAATTTGTATATTAAAGACGTTGGTTCACTCAACGGAACTTTTTTACATGGTATGCGTATTAATTCCAAAACCCCTCTTTCCTGGGGGAAAATATTTTATATAGGAGATTATTCGTTTCAATGTGAAATGCTTCCGGAGTACAAGAGTCGAATAGAATCGGATAATATAAATCCCAATGAAATGACCAACGATGTTACCCAGGACGAGAATGTACAGGTTCCAATTTTATTACGACCGACAAAAATTGAGTTGGAAGAAGATAATCCTTCTCCAGAAGTTGATCTTGATTCTTTTTCCAAAGGGTTGCCTTTTGTAGTACAAGGAGAAAAGAGTAATAATAAAAAGATTGATCTGGAGAAGAATTCGGAATTGGATGAATCTTCTTCCTCGGACAGATCCTGTCTATTGGTGAATTTGGATCCAATAGAACTAGTACCAACAATGGAAGGTTTTAACGATGGAGATTCTCAATCAAATGATTATTCATCAAGTTCCTCCTCCCATGAAATAAATTTGATGGAAGATGAAGACGATAAAAAACATCGCGATAATGCCAATCAGAAAAAAATAGATCCCTTTTTTGGACAGCCTTTAGAATAATATGATAAATCCCGTTTAATCTTTATCTTGTAAAAATAAATGGACTCTGATTGTTTTTGAGTTTTTAAAGGGATATACTCAAGGTCGTTATAAAAGTCTATTTTTCAAAACAGGCGAGACGTCTGTTTTGGAGTATGCGGACGAGATGTCCATGCTCCCGGGAAATGCCGAATTTATAAAGTCGTACAGTATAAAACAGATTTTATCCCACCATTCTATAAACTACAGATTAATGTTAGTCTTTTTGTCATTTATAAATTGAACCTGTTGGTTATATTTTCATAGAGTACTTTTGATTTTTCATAATTAAACGTCCTAATTTGTAAACGTCCTAATTTATAATAGACTTCGTATTTAATAGACTTCATATTTAATAGACTCAAGGCCGCTATAAAAAAATTTTTTTTCAAAACGGGCGAGACGCCTGTTTTTCGGAGAGGTGGACGAGACGTCCGCGTTTCAGTTCTGTCTGTCAAAATTACAGATTTTATCACACCACCCAGTGAACGGCAGGAAAAATTTTCGTGAAAAGAACATTTCTCCAGGAGGGAAACTGCCAAAATGGCAAAAAGATTTTATAATCGAGGAAAACCAAGCCTTTATGAAAAATAAAATATAACCTAACTATATGCAAACAAACGAGTTACGATGTAGTTAAGTCGATTGGTACGGTAATTGCATAATTATAAAAGTATAAAAGAGTTTGCCTGTCAGTTCCGTGATAAACGCGTTTGGAATAAAACCGATAGTATATTTACAGAAAAAAGACGGTAAACAAAAAAAAAGGTATACGATTCAGTGCGATTCTGTAATTTGTGTTGAATTAACCTCGTTAGGACAGTAATTTAATACTCTATCAAGTGCAAGTCCCGAAAAAGGGGAATAGAGCAAGAGTTATTTCGACTGAACGACTGAACGAAAGACATAAAACAAAAGAATTACTGTTGAGACAAGATCCATTATTAAATAAAAGGAGTAATCCAAAGTGGCAAAAAAGATGTCGTATGAAGAAGCGGCGCGTCAACCGATAGCTGCCGGAGTGAGCAAACTCGCACGGGCGGTCAAGAGTACGTTGGGGCCGCGTGGACGTAATGTGGTAATCGATAAAGGTTGGGGGGCTCCCAAGGTAACCAAGGATGGTGTAACTGTAGCGGAAGATATTTCGTTGGAAGACCCGGAAGAAAATCTGGGGGCACAATTGGTTAAGGAAGCAGCATCCAAGACGAACCATATCGCCGGAGATGGGACGACCACAGCCACCGTTTTGGCAGAAGCTATTTATACGGAAGGTTTGAAAATGCTGGCTGCCGGGGCTGACCCGATGGCACTCTCTCGTGGTATTCAGAAGGCTGCCGATGCTGTTGGTGATTCGGTTGCTAAAATGGCCACTTCTGTTAATGATAAAAGTAAAAAGGAAATAGCCCAGGTTGCAACCATTGCCGCTAATAACGATAGCGGAATTGGAAACTTCCTTGCAGATGCCTTCATTAAAGTCGGTAAAAATGGTGTTATTACCATTGAGGAAGGTAAACAGCTTGAAACCTATGTTGACGTTGTTGAAGGAATGCAATTTGATCGCGGTTTCCTTTCTCCCCATTTTGTAACAGATCAGGATAATCAAACCGTCGATTTCGAAGACGCGCTTGTTCTGATTTATGAAGATAAAATTTCTACCGCTAAATCATTGGTTCCACTTCTGGAAGTTATCAGCAAGCAGAACAAGCCCCTTCTGATTATTGCGGAAGATATTGAAGGAGAAGCATTAGCGACCCTGGTTGTAAATAAACTTCGTGGTATTCTAAAGGTTTGTGCGGTTAAGGCTCCCGGTTACGGTGATCGACGCAAGGCGATGTTGGGTGATATTGCAGTATTAACTGGTGGAAAAGCGATTTATAAAGACTTGGGAGTTCAGCTTGATGCGGTTCAAATTTCAGATTTGGGCCGAGCGAAGAAAGTTGTTATCACCAGCGAATCGACAACGATTGTTGACGGTGCGGGCAAAAAAACTGATATAGATGGTCGTGCGGAAATGATTCGAAAAGAAATAGAAACAACGACCAGCAGTTACGATAAAGAAAAACTTCAGGAGCGTTTGGCAAAATTGGCAGGAGGAGTTGCGCAGATTCATGTAGGCGCGGCAACCGATGCTGAAGTCAAGGAGCGTAAATTCCTGTATGAAGACGCGCAGGCGGCTACAAAAGCGGCCTTGGACGAAGGAATTGTTCCTGGTGGCGGAACAGCTCTTCTAAAGAGTGAAAAAGTTCTGGCCAATATGAAGTTGGAAGGCGACGAAATGTACGGTGTAGAAATAGTACGTAAAGCATTGGAAGCTCCTATGCGCGAAATCGCCTGTAATGCCGGTATTGATGGTGCGGTTGTTGTCAATCGTGTTCGCCAGAAGAAGAATAAAAATGAAGGCTACGATGCGGATAAAGACGTCTATTGCGATCTTGTTGAAGCGGGTATTATCGATCCGGCCAAGGTTGTTCGCGTTTCTCTTCGTAACGCGGCTAGCGTTGCAGGTCTTCTCCTGACTACCTCCTGTCTGGTTACCGATATTCCGAAAGAGGAGCCTGCTGCTCCCGATCCGAATATGGGCGGCATGGGTGGTATGGGCGGAATGGGCGGCATGGGAGGTATGGGCGGCATGGGCGGAGGTATGGGCTTCTAATCGCTCCCCCTTCCATTATTAATTAAATTGTTATTTAGGCTGATATATATATTTGAATAAAAACGAAAGGATATCTAAATATGATTTCGAAAAAAAATTATAATCTTCGTCCTCTGGATGATCGTGTTGTTATTGAACCTTTAGCTGCTGAAGAAATGACCGCAGGCGGAATTGTACTTCCGGATAGCGCCAAAGAGAAACCGCAGCGTGGTATTGTTGTAGCCGTTGGTCCTGGAAAAATCCTGGATAATGGAGAACGAGCCGAATTAAGTATTGCCATTGGCGATGAAGTGATCTATGGGAAATATTCCGGATCCGATTTGGAAGTGGATGGGCAGGAAATTAAAATACTTCGTGAAAGCGAAGTTCTTGCCAAAGTGGTCAAGTCGTAATACAAACAACAGAAACAAGCGCGGACAGAGAAGATAGTTTCAATCCAGAGGTGATTTTATTGATTGATAATGCATTGATTGATAATACATTGATTGATAATATCTTTTCTGTTCGCCCAATAGACAGGAGGAGCCATTACTGTGGCAAAGCAATTACTTTTTGACGACGCTGCACGGCGCAAGGTTCTTGACGGCATCAACAAGCTGGCCGACGTAGTTGCGGTAACATTGGGACCGACCGGGCGCAACGTCATTTTGAATAAATCGTATGGAGGTCCCTCGGTAACGAAGGATGGTGTATCGGTCAGTAAAGAAATCGAATTGGAAAATCCATTCGAAAACATGGGCGCGAAACTCGTCAACGAAGTTGCATCGAAGACTGGCGATCAGGCTGGAGATGGAACGACGACGGCTACCGTGCTGGCTCGAGCCATTTTTAAAGAAGGTCTTCGTAACGTTACTGCGGGCAGTAATCCGACAGCCCTTCGACGAGGTATTGATCGAGCTGTAGCCGCTGCTCTTGATGAATTGACCAATATGGGCAAGCCGATTGCCACCAAGCAGGATATTGCTAATGTTGCGGCCATTAGTTCCAATAATGATCATGAAATCGGTGATTTAATAGCGACTGCGATGGAAGTGGTGGGAAACGATGGTGTTATTACCGTCGAAGAAGGCAAGACAGCCGAAACGACCTATGAAGTTGTGGAAGGAATGCAGTTCGATAAAGGTTATCTCTCTCCCTATTTCATTACGGATACGGAGACAATGAAAGCAACAATCGACGACGCCTATATTCTCCTTTTCGAGAAGAAGATTAGTAATATTCGCGATCTGATCCCCATTTTGGAAAAAGTAGCCCAAAAGGCGAAACCACTCTTGATTATTGCCGAAGATATTGATACGGAAATACTGACGATGCTGGTTGTTAATAAACTACGCGGTATTC
Source organism: uncultured Planctomycetaceae bacterium (assembly GCA_964442735.1). Lineage (GTDB taxonomy): Bacteria > Planctomycetota > Planctomycetia > Pirellulales > Thermoguttaceae > JAUNBG01. The sequence continues at coordinate 29,093 of CAYUAP010000052.1, forward strand.
TCAATATTTGTGCGGTTAAGGCCCCGGGTTTCGGTGATCGACGAAAAGCCATGCTTCAGGATATCGCAATTTTGACCGGTGGTGAAGTCATTAGCGAAGATCTTGGTATCAAACTTGAAAATATCGAACTGGCACAATTGGGGCAGGCGAAACAAGTTGTCGTTGACAAGGATGAAACGGTTATAGTTGGCGGAAAAGGTAAAAAAGCGGACATTACGGCCCGAGTTGCCCTTCTTCGTAAAATGATTGAAGACACTGACAGTGATTATGATCGTGAAAAGTATCAGGAACGTCTGGCGAAGTTGAGTGGTGGAGTTGCAATTATACAGGTTGGAGCCCATACGGAAGCCGAAATGAAGCAAAAGAAAGATCGAATTGACGATGCACTTCATGCAACCCGGGCTGCTGCCCAGGAAGGTATTCTGCCGGGAGGTGGTGTTGCCCTTCTTCGTTGCCGTGACGCAGTCGATAAAGTTCGTTCCGCCGCTCGTGGCGATGAAAAAATCGGTGTCGATATTCTTTCCCGTGTGCTGTCCGCACCTATGGAACAAATCGCGCAAAACTGTGGTCTCGACGGCAGTGTTGTTGTTGATGAAGTTCTTCAGAAGTCCGGTAACTTCGGTTACGATGCATCCCAGAACAAGTATGTCGATATGGTAAAAGCCGGAATTATCGATCCGGTTAAAGTCGTAAAAGCGGCTCTATCCAATGCGGCCAGTATTGCCGGTATGCTTCTGACTACAGAAACCTTGATTACCGATATCAAGAAGGACGAAAAAGAAGTTACAACAGACGCTGTTCGATAATTGAAACTGTTCAATAATTGACAGTTCAGTTAAGTAATCTGTAAAAACAGCGGGTTTACCCGCTGTTTTTGTATACGGAACGATATTATTGAATTTCAAATTGTAAATGAAGGAAATTGGCTGAACGTGAACCACTCGTTTGTAACCTGTTAAACAGGTGGGAACGCCTTTTCATTTTCATGATTTTCATGATTGAACAGATGGCAAAACTGCTATCAGGATTCTTCCTTGATGTCATGGTTTCAAAATGGATATGGGCGGGAGGGTGTTACAATGCTATTTTTCCCAGGCGGAAGTCTCGTCTGCGTTCTCAAAAACAGGTGTTTCGCCTGTTTTGAAAAGAAGGAATTTAAAATGGCCTTGAATACAGTTTACACTTTAAGTCAATAGTTCGTTTTATCGAAGTACCAGAAGTTATCGAAGTACTAGAAGTTATCGAAGCATTATTGGTTGCGAACACTTAAAAAACGGAGTTGACTGGAATGCGGATGTCTCGTCCGCACTGCAGGGAAAACAGGCGTTTCGCCTGTTTTATTCCCCTGAATGAACTCCTGAATTAAAGTGTTGTCTACCACAAGAAGTTATCGAAGCACGAGAAGTTATCGAAGCATTAGAAGCAGGCAGAATGCCTGTGTTTCCAGGATATACGATGGCAAAAGAAGATTATTACGAAATATTGGAAGTAGATCGAACGGCGACGGAAAGCGAGATATCGTCGGCCTATCGCAAGATGGCGATGAAGTATCATCCGGACCGTAATCCGGGCAACGAAGAGGCGGTAGAGAAATTTAAGATGTGCGCCGAGGCATTTGAAGTCTTGAGCGACAAGGAAAAGCGGGACATATATGATCGTTACGGACATGCCGGTCTGGAGCAAAATGGAGGTGGCGCCGGGTTTCAAGATATCAACGATATTTTTGGTGCATTCGGTGATATTTTCGGCGATTCAATATTTGGTTCCTTTTTTGGAGGAGGTCGTCGTTCGCAGGTTCAACGTGGAGCGGATGTTCGATGTAGTATAACAATAGATCTCCTGGAAGCGGCAAAGGGAGTAACCCGGGAAGTCCGTTTTCGGCGACGTGAAATGTGTAGTACATGTCACGGGACCGGAGCCCAGGAAGGGAAGCAGGCGGAGACCTGTCAGTATTGTGGTGGACGAGGACGTGTACAACAGTCAACTGGTATTTTTTCCATACAAACGACTTGTCCGCGATGTCAGGGGACCGGTAAAATCATTAAGGATCCATGTCGAACCTGTGGTGGAGCCGGTTTGGAGACGAAAACAGTATCGCTTGAAATACGTATTCCGGCAGGTGTTGACAGCGGAACGCGTCTTCGTATTCAGGGAGAAGGTGAACGGAGTCCGAATGGCGGACCATCCGGAGACTGTTACGTTTTCATTCAAATCAAACCGCATCCCTTTTTCCATCGTGACGGACAGGATATTATCTGTCAGGTCCCTATTGGTTACGCACAGGCATCCCTTGGGGCGGAAATAACCATTCCGACCTTGGACGGAGAAGAAAAACTGAAGATTCCGGCTGGAACGCAAAACGGTGACGTTATACGACTCAAGGGTCGTGGTATTCCGACTCCGCGTCGTAATCTGGCTGGAGACCTGTTGATTCAGGTCTTTATTGAGGTTCCGACCAAACTAACACCGGAATATGAAAGTCTCCTCCGTAAATTAGCGGAACTGGAAGGCGAAAATGTATTACCAAAAAGGAAGTCTTTTTACGGTAAACTGAAGGAATTCGTCTCCGACTGTTTTTCCTGTCCTAAAGAAAATAAAGAGAATAAATAGAACCATTATGTAATCGCCCGCTATAATGATTGTCCGCTATAATGATTGAGTGACAATGATTGAGTGACAATGATTGAGTGACAAAAGCGTGTATTTTTTTCATATTTAAAGGGCGAAACAAACTGCGTTCTATATCTTCTTCATTAGGAATCAGTCGATTCGAACAGTCGATTCGATTGGAGTTGGATTCAGAAGGAAGGAGACAGGAATAATGGAAGTAGTAATGAAAACAAAAAAACCGGCTTCACAAACGAATAAAACCAAATCGGATAAAGCGAAACCGGATGATAGAGATGTATCCCCTGTAAAGGAGGTCGATATAATGACGGAACAAAAGAAAAAGAAGACAACAAAATCAACCGTAGAGAACGAGTCTCCGAATAAACATCACGATCAGGCAACAGAAAAATCTGTTGATGCAACCAGTGCCGATTTCATGGAAAAAATGAATGAAGCCGTAGAGATAGTCGATGATGTTGATAAAAAACTGAAGGCCGATGAAAAAAAGGCGGTGGATAAACTGATTCAGATTAAGGCATCTGAATTGGATGCACTTCGGCACGAATTGGACGAGGCAAAGGATCGTGGATTACGTGCGTTGGCTGAATTGGAAAATTACCGTAAACGTACTACCCGTTCCATACAGGAGGATAGAAAATATGCGTCCTTGGACCTCGCCCGATCCATTTTACCCGTTTGGGACAATATGGGCCGAGCCTTGGAAGCGGCCGAAAAAGAAATGCACCCGGAAGCAATTCTGGATGGTTTAAAGATGATGTATCAGCAATTCCTTAATATCATGAAAGAACACCATGTCGAGGAAATAGACGCATTACATAAACCATTTGATCCGAATTTTCATGAATCGATTGCGCAGTTTCCAAATGCCGAATTTCCACCCAATACGGTCATAATCGTTTCCCAGCCGGGATTTAAGATTCATGATCGGGTTGTACGTCCGGCACAAGTTGTTTTGTCTGCGCCTATGCCCAAAAAGGAGTCCTAAAATGAAATGTCCTCTTTGTGGCAAAGAGTTTGTTCCCGTTCCCGATTCGCCTGTACTCCCATTCTGCTGTCTCCGTTGTAAAATGATTGATGCTAAACGGTGGCTCAATGAAGAATACAGTGTTAATACAATCAATCGTGAAAAGCTGGAAGAAGAACTTGCAAAATATGAGGAAGCCATTGCAAATAATCCGGAATTAAATTAACTCAATTTGTAAATGATTTTAGGTGTAACTATCGATACACTGATTTTCACAGATAGTTTGTGGCAAACAACGTTTGCCATGAAAAAATACATTCTATAAAATTTATTATGTTATTACAAAAAGCTGTGTTTTTGTATACTGTCTGTGTTTTTCCGTAATATCCATGATTTCACAAGGTTTTTTGTTTGTACCTTAAATTTATTATTTGAAAAACTTCTCTTCTCGTTATCTTCCAACGTTTCGTTTCAACAAAAGGGATTCGCAACTCCTTTTACCTCTTCTTTAAAGGAGAGATCTCTATTTCATTAATCCCTTTCATGAATTCCTTTTTGTAACCATTCACGAACGATTTTGGAACCACGGATATCACGGATAAACAGAGA
>CAYUAP010000053.1:0-11471 GCA_964442735.1 uncultured Planctomycetaceae bacterium
CCGCCAAGAAGGCTGCTGATGAAGCTGCTGCCAAGAAGAAGGCTGCTGATGAAGCCGCTGCCAAGAAGGCCGCTGATGAAGTTGCCGCCAAGAAGGCCGCTGATGAAGCTGCTGCCAAGAAGGCTGCTGATGAAGCCGCTGCCAAGAAGGCTGCTGATGAAGCTGCTGCCAAGAAGGCTGCTGATGAAGCTGCTGCCAAGAAGGCTGCCGATGAAGCCGCTGCCAAAAAGGCTGCTGAAGAAGCCGCTGCCAAAAAGGCTGCTGAAGAAGCCGCTGCCAAGAAGGCTGCTGAAGAAGCTGCTGCCAAGAAGGCCGCTGAAGAAGCTGCTGCCAAGAAGGCTGCCGATGAAGCCGCTGCCAAGAAAGCCGCTGAAGAAGCTGCCGCCAAGAAGAAGGCTGATGAAGAAGCTGCTGCCAAGAAGAAGATTGATGATGCCTATTATCCTCTTAAAGAAGTTGAGACAACAATTCGTCGAAAATTAGCGGCGGAAAAATTACAGGCGGAAATCAATGAAATTTTCGTTCAAATGGAAGAATATTCTAAAATATTGAGTAATGTTCGTGCTAACGTTGCTTCTAAGAGTACTTTAAAAGATATTAATTTAAAGGAACTGGCGGAAAAACATGGGTTTACCTTTACGGAAACGACAGAAACGGTAAATGAAGAGATTAAACCACGTCTGTTATTCCCGCAGGAAGCGTACCTGATGGACATTCTTCCCGTGGAATTACTTGATCCGATCTTTAGTGGATCGACTCTTGATTTTTCGCCGCAGAAGACAGAACTAATGGGTGATTTCTTTTATCTTTATTGGTCTAACGAGGTCAAGAGCAAGGAAATGCCGGAATTTGAGGAAGCCAGACCCTACGTCTTAAAGACCTGGAAGAAACATGAAGGAATAAAATTGGCCATGAAGGATGCCCAGGCACTTGCGGATAAAATGAAAGAGGGTGGGAAGAAGTTGTTAGAGGTTGTGAAAGCGGAGACGAAGCCGGTTGAATTTGCCTCGACGCAAAAATTTTCCTGGTTCGATTTTCCGTTAGGACCACGCGTTTCCCGGCTCAGTTATGGTGAAATTCGGGAAGAAGGTGTTGCCTTCGGTAAAGGCGAGAAGGAGAACAAGGTTGTTAAATGGCCCAATGACGAGTTTTATGAAACTGTTTGTAATCTGGAACTGAATCAGGTGGCTGTTATCGCGAATGGAACGGAAGATCGTATTTTCGTCGTTCAGATGATGGAGAAGGATACCAAGGATCAGCTTCTACCGCAGTTTGAGTCGAGTAATTTCCAGGATTACTATCAGGTAATGCAGAATACGAACACTCTACAGAATGTAAAATTCTATCAGGACTGGGTTAAGGAATTGCAGAAGCAGGCTGGTTTCGAATGGGTTACCATGCCGGGTAATGAACGCCAGTAAAAGACGGGAAGGGGGGATTTTTACCAGAAATTCCGGAGTCGTGAATAGAGGATTGATCCAAAACGTTGGGGTAATCCTGGTTTCTTGAGCAAGGTTGGTTTTTGGTCCCCCTGTCCTATTGGAATTTAGATGTTATAATGAATTATTTAACTGTTCGATTTTATACGAACATAGAGTGTTTACCAATTATTTAATAGGGAACAGAGCAATGAAAAAGAACATTCATCCGAAATATATGGAGACGAAGGTCACCTGTGGATGCGGTAACAGTTTTATGACGCGGAGTACCAAACCGGAATTAAAGGTTGATATTTGTAACGCGTGTCATCCATTTTATACAGGGCGCTTGAAGTATGTTGATACGGCCGGACGTATTGAGAAGTTCCGTCGTAAATATAATATAGAGAAAAAAGAGACGGGCGAAGAGAACTGATTTTGCAGTTATCTTTTATAAAGGAAAAAATTGACTGATGCGTGAATTACTTGACAAGAAGTTGTCCCGATTTGAGGAATTGGAGCGTTTATTGGAGTCTCCGGAAGTACTGGCAGATGCCAATCGACTGGCTTCAGTAGCACGTGAACATGGCTCGTTGGCGAAACTGTGTGGCAAGTATCGGCGATTTCATCAAGTCAATAAAGAGATTGAGGAGTCGAAGGAAATGACTTCCGATCCGGATCCAGACGTTCGTGAATTGGCGGAGGAGGAGATAGTTACTCTCAAGGCGGAACGTGAAGTTCTATGGGAAGAACTTTTAGACATGACGATTGGGGGATCGGACGCGAATCGGACCAGTTGTATTCTTGAAATACGGGCTGGTACCGGGGGTGATGAAGCGGCTTTATTTGCCCGAGATCTTTATGAAATGTACAAGCATTTTTGTGAAGACAGAGGTTGGAAACTTGAGATCATGTCGATGAACCCGACGGAGATGGGCGGTTTTAAAGAAATCGTTTTCGGAGTAGAAGGGGAAGGCTGTTATCGGGAACTTCAATTTGAGAGTGGCGGGCATCGTGTTCAGCGTGTACCGGAGACGGAAGCCAAGGGGCGAATTCATACTTCGGCGGCGACTGTAGCTGTTATGGCGGAGCCGGAGGATGTTGAAGTTGATCTGAAGCCGGAGGATTATCGTGTCGATCGTTTTTGTTCGAGTGGACCGGGCGGTCAGCACGTAAACAAAACGGAGTCAGCGATTCGACTAACGCATTACGAAACGGGCATTGTTGTTAGTTGTCAGGACGAGAAGAGTCAGCACAAGAATTTGGCGAAGGCGTTACGTGTTTTGAAGTCACGTGTTTATGAACATCGCCAGATGGAAGAGCGTAAAAAGAGATCGGAAGATCGATTGAGTAAAATTGGGAGCGGAGATAGAAGCGAACGGATTCGAACCTATAATTTCCCGGAAAACAGGGTAACAGATCATCGAATCGGTTTGACCGTCTATAAATTGGATTCCATTTTGGCGGGGGATCCTTCTCCCATTATCGACGGTCTTTTGGATTACGAGCGTCAGGAACTGCGAAGTTCTTTTGGTACGTTAGATTAATCTGTATACAGGAAGAAAGACGATGCCGTCAACGGAAGCATGGACAATCCAGCGTCTGATAGACTGGACGAGTGACTATTTAAAGAAACATGATTCCGATTCTCCCCAATTGGAGGCGCGAATCCTTCTCGCTTTTGCGCTCCATCTGACGAAAATTGAGCTCTATACCCACTTCGATATGGTACCGGACGACAAGGCCTTGAAGATTTTTCGGGAGCTTGTCAAGAGAAGGGGACAAGGGGAACCGGTCGCCTATCTGATTGGCCAAAAAGAGTTTTATTCTCTGGAATTTGAGGTGAATTCAAGTGTTTTAATTCCACGTCCGGAGACGGAGCTTCTTGTTCTTGAGGCGATAGAATATTTGAAGAAAAAGCCTGGTTATTCTGAAAACAGATTTGAATTGTGTGATTTGGGGACGGGAAGTGGCATTATCGCGATTACACTAGCCAGGGAACTGATCCCTGTTCATATTACAGCCATTGACATTAGTGATCGTGCTCTGACCGTTGCTGTTAAAAATTCTGAAAAGCATCAGGTATCCGATAAAATAGTATTTTTAAAAAGCGATCTTTTTTCGGCGTTATCTTCCGGTACCTGTTTCGATTTGATTTTGAGTAATCCGCCCTATGTTAGTGCTTCGGAATATGAATCACTTCCGGTTATGGTCAGGAATTACGAGCCACGAGAAGCGCTTTTAGCCGGTCCGACCGGTTGCGAAGTCCTTGAAACGATAGCGAATACAGCTCCTTCCTTCCTGAAAAAGGATGGTGCCATAATTATGGAGTTGAGTCCGATGATATCCGCCGCTGTTGTCGATTTCATGGAAAAGAGCGGGCTATGGACCGATATTCACCTAATAAAAGACGGAGCCAGGCTGGAGAGATTTGTTTTTGCGGCGAAGAAATAGGCGAAGAAGTAGACGAAGAAGTAATCGAAAAAGATCCAGGATACGAATTATGACAAGCGATAAAAAAGGCGATGTATTTGATATTGATAAAATACGGCAGCTCGTTGAATTAATGAAGCAGAACGATATTAGCGAGGTTGATCTCCAAGAGGGGAGTAACCGCATTCAGCTTCAGCGGAAGACGAATACGGCAGTCTTCACGGCGGCGGTGGAAACCCAGTCGGCGGTCAAGCAGACATTGGCAGCAGTTCCTGTCGTTTCCGTACCGGAGGAAGATGCTTCCATTCAGACCATAAATTCTACTTTGGTGGGAACATATTACGCGTCACCGAACCCGGATTCTCCCGCCTATGTCAAGGTGGGGGACGTTGTTAGTCCGGACCAGACGATATGTATTATTGAGGCCATGAAGGTTTTCAACGAGATCCAGGCAGAAATGTCGGGTAAAATCGTTTCCATACTGGTGCACAATGGTCAGGCGGTCGATTACGGAACGCCTTTATTCAAGATCGATACCAAGGGTTGAATGGAACATGTTTAACAGGATACTAATAGCCAATCGGGGCGAAATAGCGTTACGTATTATTCGGGCCTGTCGCGAGATGGGGATTGAATCGATTGCCGTTTGTAGTGACGTTGACAAGAAGAGTCCGTGGACGCAGTTGGCAGATCGGGTCATTTGTATAGGACCGGCGCCTGCCCAGCAGAGTTATTTAAAGATTGAACGTATCATCAGTGCTGCCGAATTGGGGGAAGTGGATGCCATTCATCCGGGTTATGGTTTTCTAGCGGAGAATTCCCATTTTGCGGAAGTCTGTCGGGCTAGTGGATATGAATTTATTGGTCCTTCCGTAGAGGCCATGAATCTTTTAGGCGATAAAAATTCCGCGCGTATGATGGCCAAAAGAGCGGGTATTCCAACGGTACCGGGAAGTGACGGTTTGATTACATCTGCCAATCAGGCATTGGCGATAGCCAATGAAATTGGTTATCCGGTTTTGGTCAAGGCGTCGGCGGGGGGTGGGGGACGCGGTATGCGTGTCGCCCGATCGGCGGACCAATTACGCGAAGCCATACAGCAGGCGAGTCAGGAGGCTTCGGCCGCTTTTGGTAATGGTGATCTCTATCTGGAGAAATTCATAGAAGGGCCACGCCATGTTGAGGCACAGATAATTGCGGACAATCATGGAAATGTCTGTCATCTTTGGGAGCGCGATTGTTCAATGCAGCGGCGTCATCAGAAATTGATTGAGGAGAGTCCGGCACCAAATTTAAGTGAAAAAACGCGATTGGCCCTCTGTAATGCCGCAGTGAAGTTGGCGAAGGAATGTAATTATTCCAATGCGGGCACTGTCGAATTTATTGTCGATAAAGAGGAGAACTTTTATTTTATTGAGATGAACACACGAATTCAGGTTGAGCATCCGGTAACGGAACTGGTAACTGGAATTGATTTAATTAAGACGCAGATAGGTGTTTCATCGGGAGAGGTACTTCCTTTTACGCAGAAGGAAGTAGAGCATCGAGGTTGTGCGATTGAATGTCGAATAAACGCGGAGGATCCGCAGCATCAATTTCGACCATCGCCGGGACTGATAACAAAAATGATCGTACCGGGAGGATTTGGTGTTCGTTTCGATTCGCATGCGTTTGCGGGCTATACGGTCAGTCCCTATTATGATTCCATGGTGGGAAAATTATTGGTTCACGAGCCGACCCGGGAAACAGCCATTAAATCGATGTTGCGTTGTCTTGAAGAATTGAAGATTGAGGGGATAAAGGTTTCGGTTCCCTTGCAGATACAAATCTTGAAGCATCCGGCGTTTCAGTCGGGAAAATTGGATACGGGCCTGGTCGAACGTATAGTTGAAAGAAATCGTGGTTAATGATACCAGTCATTTTATAGGGTATTATTGAAACGGTCCTGTTTTGTCAGGGGATAGTTCATGGATTTTCGTTTAATCAGTCGTTATTTAGCGTCGATTGCGTTCATTGTCGGCTTGAGTATGTCTTTTAGTCTGGTGTGGGCGTTGCCGGGACTGGGCGGAATATGGGAGGTGGAAGCTCCTGGAGTTTACGGACTTCTCCTTTCTATTTTTATTTGTTTGCTTGTTAGTTCTCTTTTCCATTATTTCGGACGTAATGTAACGGATCTTCCGTTGCGAAAGGAGGCTTTGGCTGTAGTCGGATTAGGCTGGATTCTCGCCATGTGTTTGGGAACACTTCCCTATTTGTTCAGTGGCGCGTGTATTGCCCCGGATCGGGCAATGACATTTGCTGACGCTTTGTTTGAAACGCAGTCTGGTTTAAGTACAACAGGAGCGACGGTTTTTTCCAATTTGGAAGATCCGCACTTGCTCCCTCGAACGATTTTATTCTGGCGATGTTCAACGACGTTTCTTGGGGGGTTGGGGTTTATGCTCTTTTTTGTGGCTCTCCTGGGGCATGGTTCTTCCGATAAAACGATTATGCGTTTCGAGCGAAGTCCCTTGGGCGAGGCCAATTCGGCAACCCATATTCGTCAGGTGGCTTCCGCTCTGCTTCGTGTTTATTTAGGGTTGAATATTGCCCTGATCATTATTCTTCGTCTGGAGGGTATTTCATTTTACGATGCTATTTGTCATTCCTTTGCGACGATTGCTACAGGCGGGTTCAGTACCTATAATAACAGTATTGGTTATTTTGTGACGCAAACGAATTTGAATGCGGCTCTCATTGAGTATACGATTATCATTTTTATGATATTGGGGGCGACAAATTTAATGTTACTGTATTGGTTTGTTATCGGTAAACGAAGTTATCTTCTTCATGATATCGAATGGCGGACTTTTATAACAATAATTATTGTGGCCACTCTACTGATTTTTGGATTGGGATTATGGAATCAGGAGTTGAATTTATTTGATGTATCTGCGGCATCTTCTATTGACGGTATGGATGGATTGGATTCCAAACCGGAGACTCCATGGTGGGTTTCATTTCGAATTGCACTGTTTCAAGTGGTTTCTTTAATGACGACAACCGGTTTTTGTATTTCTAATTTTGAGCAATGGTGCAGTGCGAGTCTGTTTATTATCATCATAATTGAGATAATGGGAGGCTGTTCCGGAAGTACTTCGGGCGGTACGAAGATTATACGCTGGTTGATTGGGGCCAAGGCACTTCATTCGGAACTGGAACATTCCTATAGGCCATCTGTTGTTCGCAGTTTGAAGTTAGGGGGGTTTGTTTTGGATAAAGAGGTCGTTTCTTCCGTTATGACCTTTTTTGTCTTCTATTGTTTCATGATTGGATTAACGGTCTTTATAATATTACTGATTGAGCCCAATACATTATGGACATCGGAGACCGGTGTTAATTTTCAGCAGAAGTTGACCGATATTTTTTCCGCGACATTGGCGTCCTATTCCACCGTGGGCCCTGGTTTAGGGGTGATTGGCTCCCAAGGAAATTATGGGGCATTAACAAGTTTTACGAAAATTATTCTATCTATTGCCATGCTGCTTGGTCGTCTGGAACTTTATATTATTCTTGTTCTTTTTACACCTTCTTTTTGGAGCAAAAATTAAAGGGTGTAACTTTTATTCCGGGTAACCATTCACAAACGATTTTGGAACTACGGGTAACCATTCACAAACGATTTTGGAACCACGGGTAACCATTCACAAACGATTATGGAACTACGGGTAACCATTCACGAACGATTTTGGAACCACGGGCAACCATTCACAAACGATTTTGGAACCACGGGTAACCATTCACGAACGATTTTGGAACCACGGGTAACCCATTCACAAACGATTTTGGAACCACGGGTAACCCATTCACAAACGATTTTGGAACCATGGGTAACCATTCACGAACTATTTTGGAACCACGGGTAACCCATTCACAAACGATTTTGGAACCACGGATATCACGGATAAACACGGATAGTCTGTCGTAAAATACAATATTTTAAAATAGCAAACGAAACATTTTTATCTATGATAATAAATAATTTTATCATAAAAAAGTTTATTTGCCAAAAAAATATCCGTGAAAATCAGTGTTATCCGAGGTTTCACTTTATTTTCGAGGACGGTTACTATTCCGGGTAGTCAATTTCATTATTGTTCATTGAAATTTTTTTTCCTGTTCACAGGGTGGTATGATAAAATCTGTTTTTAGACAGACAGGACTGAATACCATGTATTCTGTCCATATCCCTTTAAAAATACCATACTAATACAGTTATGTTTTACCAGTATTAACCACCATCTTGTGAACGGCAGGAAATAATTTTAAAAAATTTTTGTCAAGATCCCCTTTTTTAGATTGCAATTTTGTAAATGTTCCGATATAATTGTATATTAAAGTTCATAATGTTCTAAACGTACTTTTAAAACACTTTTATCAAAAAGGAGACTTTTTATGACACAATTAATATTAAAACAAAATGATGTTAATTTGTGGAAGGCAGGTAAAGCAGAAAAACATCTTGCTTTTACCTTGGTTGAATTGCTGGTTGTTATTGCTATTATCGGTATTTTAATTGCTTTATTATTACCGGCAGTACAAGCGGCTCGTGAAGCTGCCAGACGTATGGAATGTACGAACAAACTGAAACAGCTTGTATTGGCGCAGCATAACCATGTGGACGCTTTTGGATATCTTCCCGGGCGTGTCTGCCAGAAATCGATGGGGATTCCGCAATGGTGGGATTCCAGTCAATGGAATCGTTGGGTCGCCTGTAGTTACAGTTGGGCCATACCGACTCTTCCCTATGTCGAGCAATCCGCAGTTTATGACGAACTAATAACCGGCTTCAAGGCCGTGGTAACCGGTTCGGGAAGTGGCACCTTTTATAGTTGCTATGACGTTAATACATCCAATCCATTACGTCTGAAACAGCCTGCATTCCTCTGTCCTTCGGAGGTGACCCAAAGTGGTGGCCAGTTTTCCTCGGAAAATAAAGGACGTCATGCGGTAACAAATTATCGATGCTGCCTTGGCGATTTTTCTGTTGGGGCTGGAGCGTTTGCCCATCTTCATACTCCACGTGGAGCCTATACCTCCGGAGTTCAACGGGAAACAACAATGGCAGTCTTTACCGATGGTACCAGTAATACGGTTCTTCTGGGCGAAGGTATTGTCTATAATTTTCATGATACGAAGAACCCTGTTCGCGGCGGTTTGGTTTTGGTTAGTGATTTAACGTTGAATTCTCCGATTTCAACCTGTATGTCCGCTCCCCGAAACGGCGCTTTCTTTACAAATAATTACGCGTTAAGCGGTGCCGAAATCTATCAGGGACCTGGTCGTGGTTATGGTAATGGTTGGACTCCTGTTACCAGTTTCTGTACTATGATGCCCCCAAATTCCCCGCATTGCAGTAATAGTAATTATCCCATGTCCAATGTGACGACACTGACTCCGAGCAGTTATCATTCCGGTGGTATCAATGTGGGCTTGGCCGATGGATCCGTTCGATTCATTTCCGATACCATCAATTGCGGAACCAATGTTTCGACCACCCAGACCGTGAATTATTCCAATGCGTCCGGGGCATCTCCCTGGGGGGTCTGGGGCGCTCTCGGAAGTATTAATGGGGCTGAAACGAATACCCTCTAATTTTGTCTTTATTTTTCTATCCAATATCAACTCGCAAATAAACATCAACTCGCAAATAGTGATATCATTTCACAATTCTATGGTGTAATGCGAAGGTGAATTGTTCCCGATTCCCGGGAACTCCGGCACTCCGCTGATTTTCCCGGGAAAAATCCATATTTTGATGAAACCTCTAAAATAAAAAATAATCTGATTAAAACTTCTTCGGTATTAACAGGAATTCACTGGTGTTCACGGAAATTTATATTTTAATCCTCCCGAAAACACAGTTTGTTTTCATCGGAATATTATCATAAAAACCATCATGCTTTGTTCGTTTTTGATATTACCGTACTTTTCAAATAATATATGTTAGGGGAACTTTTATGACCGTCCTGTACAAATGTAATTCGTCATTGACAACAATAAATAATATCCACTGTTCACAGGCTGGTGTGATAAAATCTGTTGTTTTGACAGCCATGATTGGAACGCGAACGTCTCGTCTGTATTGCAGGGGCACAGGGGGCTCTCCCTGTACTTTTCAGGACTGAATACCATGTATCCTGTCTGTATCCCTTTAAAATGACCCTTTAATACGGTTGTGTTTTACCTGTTTTTACTACCAGTCTGTGAACGGCTGGAAATAATAGAATATTATATTTTACCCTATTTTCCTGAATGATAAAATCCTGAATGATAAAATATAGTAACCGTTCACGGATATAGTGAAACCGCAGATATAATATAAAACCACAGATATAATATGAAACCACGGATAACACTGATTTTCACGGATAGTTTTTTGGCAAACAAACTTTTTTATGATAAAATTATTTATGATCATAGATAAAAATATTTAGTTTGTTATTGTAAAATATTGTATTTTGCGGCAGACTATCTGTGTTTATCCGTGATCTCCGCGGTTTCAAAATCGTTCGTAAATGGTTCCAAATATATTCATAAAACTTCCAACACAGAATCATCGAGATTGAGTGCGATCATTTCCAGACCGGGCTCTTTTTGAATTTCGACCAAGAGTAACGCGGAAATTTCCGGATGATTGCGGCAGTAGAGATCGGTTTTATCAGGACCGAGTACGAAAAAGGCGGTCGAAAGCGCATCGGCCATGGCGGCAGACGGGGCTAATACAATAGTGGAGAGCAAACCAAGAGCGGGGAGCCCGGTTCGCGGATCAAGAATATGGGAATAACGTTTGCCTCGATATCGGAAAAACTGATATTGAGAACCCGATGTTCCCAGTGCGCAATTATGAAGGTGCAGTTGGGCCAGATAACGATTGGGACGTAATGGATGGGTAACACCAATCGTCCAGCAGGACAGGGGTTTCACCGATTTCACCGATTTCTCCGGTTTCTCCGCCGCATTACCATCACCGAGTCGGCCTCCCCAGGCTAGAGCACTACTCTGTCCACCCTGAATCAGATAGTCTGACAGCTCTTGTCGATTGAATATTTGCTGTGTACAATCCAGTGCAATTCCTTTACCAATTCCCCCGAAATTAAGGGAAACCCCCTCCCGATCAAAAGCAATACTGCGGTCCTCTTCATTAAGTCGAATATTCTGCATACCAATGTTTGGAAGAATATCTTTAATTTTCTGTTCCTCGGGAATTTTTCCTTCTCGACGAGCAAATCCCCATAACTGCCAGAGAGGGGCACTTGTAATATCGAACGCACCTTCCGTCTCTTCCCATAATTGACGACAGACAAGGATCCAGTCAAAAACCTCCTGCGGAACACGAATATTCATTTCATGGGCTAACAGATTGATTCGACTAATTAAACTCGTTGGCCGAAACACGGAGAGTTCTTCCTCAATTCGATCAATTTCATCCAGGGCGTCCAGCGCAATAGACGCCGCAATATCGGAATCTGTTTCGTTTACGGAAACTTCAAATTCAGTTGCCATGGCCTTTCGTTTGAAGACGGTTAACGGACCGGTTACTCCTGGAATATTCATTCTATTCCTTTTCTTCTTCCTCTT
>CAYUAP010000053.1:11571-32846 GCA_964442735.1 uncultured Planctomycetaceae bacterium
TTAACGGACCGGTTACTCCTGGAATATTCATTCTATTCCTTTTCTTCTTCCTCTTTTGTTTCGGGATATATCCAGGCGGGTCCGGAGACGGCATCAAAAATAACAAGGAGATTCAGAAGACCGGCGGAGACGGTGAAAATCGTCCCTAAATCGAACCAGGACCAAGTATGCTGGATAATATTATCCAGAGTGGGCTGAACACTTTTGGTATCAAGAGCGAGACGAGGTGGTGCAAATAGGTTATAGCAGAATCCATCGTTACCGCCCTCGACAACTTTTGACTGAAGCAGGGCCGGTACGGCAACGGCTCCGATCATTGCCTGTGGAATAAAATAAAGACGTTTATCGCCAACACGCCAGGAATAGTAGATATCTCGGCCAATTTGGAGTTTTCGTGTAACCTGTCCTGTTCCGTTTAGCCCTTCTTCCCAATAGCTTCCCATCCAGATACCGGCAATCAAAAGTGGTGTTATACAGAAAAAAAACAAAATTCCCTTGAGTGTCCGCTGCTGATAAATATGGCCCAGGCCGGGAATTGCCCAGGCCAGAAGACCTGTCATAAATTTGTCCGGAGGATCTATCGTTCGTATTTCTTCCTCAAATGGTGTCTTGTTTTCTTTTACCGTCATGATTTATTTCCTAAATATAATTCCTAAATATTATTTTTTTTATCAGGTAATCGTCGGGGCGCCAACTCTTTTTTCCGGAATCAACATGATTCCTGATTCTCCATAGTATAACAGAGAGCTCCCGTGTTGACCAGTCCTGTCTTGAGGATGATTTTCGGTTTCCGGTATTTTTCCTGCTGTTCACTGGGGACATGATAAAATCTGTTGTTTTGACAGACAGGACTGGAACGCGAACGTCTCGTCCGCATCTCCACAAAACAGACCTCTTGCCTGTTTTACCGGGTCTCGTCTGTTTTACCGGGTCTGGAAAACGTAAAATTTTAACCATCTTTTTCACAAAACAGACCTCTTTGGGCCTTGTTTTATGTTGATATTTTTCCTGTCTTTACCGCCATCCAATGAATGGCAGGTATTTTTTCCTTTTTTCGGACTACTTTACAATCGGTTAAAATTTTGCTATTATCCTGTTGCGTACATTGATTGTAAATAATATTTTTCACGTTATAGAAAAACCAGTCAGATGTACGTTTTCCGGTGATCCAATCCATATACAACAGGAGTTTTCGATCCATGATAAAATATCGTTTTGTTTCTATTGTACCATTTTGTATTAAACCATTTTCTATTGAACTATTTTCTATTGTACTATTATTGTCTCTTTCGGTCCTGTCGGCGTCGAGTTTTTCGGCGGAGAAACTTGATCGACAGAAAATAGTAGCACGTCATATGATTGTCAATCCGCCGGACGAAGTACAAATACCTATCGGAAACGGTAGTTTCTGCTTCAATACCGATCGAACCGGACTACAAACGTTTACCGGTTGTATTCTCTCCGACTGGAGCTGGCACAGTGTCCCACTGCCTAAAGGCGTTAAAATAGAGGATGTTCCTGCTACAGGAACGTTTCAACAGGGTCGTAATAAAGGTCCGGACATTTTTGGTGAAAAAGATAAAGCGAACATTTTACAATGGCTTCGTGAAAATCCCCATCGTACAAATCTCGGACGTGTTCGCTTCGTGCGATCGAATGGCAGTTCTATTAATGAATCGGAAATAAAGGTTTGCTCCCGAAAACTGGATCTCTGGACCGGTTTGAATTCAACCGTATTCACCTTGGATGGAGACAATATTTCCGTTCAAACCGTCGTTCCAAATTCCGATGCCGTTTGCGTATCCGTTCAGGGTGGAAAAGACAAACTCAATTTAAATGTCGCTATAGATTTCCCCTACTGTAATGGCAAGGAAGGAGCCTATAATAAAAATCCAATGATTACCTGTTGCGATTGGAAGGGAGACTTCACACCAAACGCAACGAATCATACGACAACCGTTATTATTCATGATAAACATGAACAAGATGGTCAACATGGTCAAGATAAACAACATGAACAATATGAACAATATGAACAACATGATATGACGCTCCGTCGTCAAGCGGACGATTTCGTCTATTTCGTTACGATAAAAGCGGAGAACGCCCTACTACTTCCGCCCAATGAAACGGAAAAGCATCGGGTTCTGCTTGTTCCGCAAAAGAACGATTTCACGTTTTCCATTTCTTTTCGGGAAGATAAAGCCTCAAACGCGATTCCGAACAATTCTCTTTCCTTCGACACTGCCGTGAAACAATCGAAGGAGCGCTGGATTCAATACTGGAATAGCGGTGCGGCCATTGATTTATCCGGTAGTAGTGACCCGCGCTGGAAGGAACTTGAACGCCGAATCGTTCTCTCCCAATTTCAGATGGGAACAAATTCAACCGGACGTTTTCCCTGTCCGGAAACGGGTCTGCTCGGAATTGATCCGTGGCGTGGTCGATATCATCTGGAGATGGCCTGGTGGCATTTGGCACATTATTATCTCTGGAATCGGGATAGGTATGCTGTAACGGCGGTTGATTGTTACCAATTTCTTAAGGACCCAGCCCGGCAACTTGCCCGGCAGTTGGGTTATAAAGGATATCAATGGCAAAAATGTGTTGCATCCGACGATGCACGGACCCAGCCCTGGAGTGGTAATCAGGTCCTTCTCTGGAAGGAACCGCATCCAATCTTTTTCGCGGAACTTGAATATCGCAATCATCCGACGAAAAAAACTCTTGAAAAATGGGCCGATATTGTCGAAGGGACCGCAACGTATATGGCCGACTATCCTGTTCCGGACGAAAAAGGGATTTTACATCTGGATCCTGTGATGCCTCCTAGTGAACAGGGTGTGACAAAAGACACCGTTTTCGATTTAGCCTATTGGCGACTTGGTCTCGATTGGGCCAATCGCTGGCGGGAACGGCTCGGTCAACCACGAAATGCCGATTGGGATGCTGTTCGCCAAAAACTGGCGCCACTTCCGGTAAATTCGGAGGGCCTTTTTGTCCATAGTGCCGAATGGTTTGATACCTATACCAAACGTAATTGGGAACATCCCGACCCCATTGGAGTACTTGGTATGCTGCCCCCGATACAGGGAGTCGATCCGGCAATAGCGAAGAAGACGGTTGCGACTGTTATGCGGAAATGGCAGTGGAATCGATGTTGGGGCTGGGATTTCCCCTGGATGGCCATGGCGGCTGTACGAACCGGACAGCCGGAAATAGCAATTGAAATCCTTCTCTCTTCTTCTCCCAGAAACGCCTATGACGCACGTGGTGTTAATATAGGAGGCCCATGTCCCTACCTGCCCGGAAATGGTGGACTCCTTTACGTTATCGCCATGATGGCCGCTGGTTGGGATGGATGCCCGAACGAAAATGCTCCCGGCTTCCCAAAAAACGGACAATGGAAGGTCAAATATGAAGGTTTTAGCAAGGCTCCATGATGCGTATGGAAAACCCCTCGTTCTTCTGGACGACGCGGTACTATAACGCTATTCGGTGAAATTGTGGCACTTTACCATTGTGGTCCGCTTTAAAAATCAGAGTATCCTTCCATTGATCGGACCAGATAACCTCGACTCCCATTCCCATTTCAGACGATAATGGTTTTACAAGGGGTAATGCCTGGGTGTGATTCGCCCGTGGAACCAATACCATTAGAAAATTTGGTTCGACTTCGTGAATCGAGTGCATCAGTTTGGGATGAAATCCTTCCTTGCTCGTTTCATACCAACATGTCGTTGTATTTCCATTCGGTGTCATAACAGGAAAAACAACCAGATTCGCATCCGTTTTACTTCCATTACCGTCTTGCAGGAGGAATGGATTTTTGGTATCCTGAACCGCGTCTACAGCCGCAATCATTGCTTCATTTGTCGTTACTTCCATTCCGAAATCGGGTAGTTTTTCCTCGACCGGTTTAAGACCAAGAAAGGCCAACTGCGCCTCTGGTTCACGTGCGGACAGCTCAAGTTGGACTTGTTCGCCCTTGGTCAATTCCAAAATGATATCGCGTGCGGTATCTCTTTCTCGAACAATACTCCAGGTAAAAGTACTGCTATCGGTCAAATCCCAGCATAATTGCGGACCATTCCCAATCCGAATCAGGAAACTGTCCGATTTTCCATGATCCTCTCCTGCGCAGCGTGTTAATCCTGTAATATTATATTTCCCGGTTTGAGGTGCCGTTAAGGTAAATACTGCTCGACCGGAACATCGATTGATTGCGGTCGTTAGTACTTTATAGACCTCTTGATTTTGTTCGGCAATCCACCGATCTTTTTGTATCGTGAATTTGAATTCCGGTGAAATATGCCATTGCCAGGTATATTCATGGGGAAGACCATCTTTCTTGCGAAAATCGTCATATGTTATCAGATAGGGAGGAATCTCCCCCCCTTTTCCCCGAACAAACAGATAATGTCTATCTGCCTTTTCCACCTCCATTCCGATCGTTTCCTCGCTCCAGTTGGAAAAACGATAGTTCCAGGCGCCTTTTGCATCGGTCCGAATCCAATCGAAGACGTCATTATGTGTGTAGCCTGTTATTTCTCCGTTACTGTTGTTATGCCAGGAGAGGGGTTGTCCTTTTCCATCAATGATAACAATATTATGTGCGAAACTGCTTCCGCTTTTCTCGTTAAAACCGTCGTTGCCATAACCACTATCAATTACCAAATCGGCATTATAGGCGCGTAATGTAAAGGTTCCTTTATCACTCTGATCATGGCCCGAGGCATGTGGTCCGGCCTCCACGGCCAAATGAACCGCTTCCGGACCATATCCTCCCTGCCGTGAAACGACCAGTCCACGTCCGCGAAAAAATTGCGATTCCGGAAGATAAATTCCCGGGTCTGTGGCTGCGGGACATTCTTCATAAAACAGGACAAAGGCCAATGCGGAGGCGTCTCCAAATGTCGCTACATGTCGCGCATTGGAACTTTTATTCCAACACCAGCCCATTAGTTCGGCCATTGCGCCGTAACTGAGATGTTTTGTACCGGGACATTCCGAAAAATGTTGAATGTAATCGAGACCATGCTGTGTATTTGCTTGTACGGGCAAACGTTCACCGGGAATCGATGGATCCTCCTTCGCCAGTTTCGATAGTCGTCCACAGGTATAAATATAGACGGGACAGCCCGCTACTTGACCATGATTGCAGTCTGACAGATTGTTCCAGTACGGATGATTCGGAAGAAGTTCCGCAGTTAGCCAGGGTACGATGATACGCCAATTCGTTTCAGTAAAGAGATCTCCATAATTTTTATCGCGGAGACATTCCGCAAACGGAACTCCCGCCCCTATTCCATAACTAATATAGGAAGGTCCTTCATGACAGCTTCCATCGTAATCGATACCGAACGTTAAATAATCGTGCAAATGACGACGAAACTGAATCAGCATTGCATTTTCACACGTTCGCGTTTCGCCTTCCATTGCCAAAACTCCCAATCCGGCACAGGAGACAAGACCCGGATCCCAGTTCCAAACACGATGAAGGGGATGACGACCCCAGGAGGCGGTCCAGGAGGTTTCGTAGATATCCTGAACAAATCCCAGCAGGGTTGTTTTGACCTCCTGCCGCTCTTCCGGTGTTAAATAATGATAAAGCCAATCGTATCCGAGGGCCAGAGTGCGAATATAAAACGTTCGGGTATAATAAAACCCCTGATTTATTTCCGGACAATCAATATCAAGGGTCCGTGCCATATTGACCAGGGCCTTGGACGCCTGTCGCCCATATTTTTCGTTTCCGGTAATTACAGCGGCCGCCGCCAGGGTCTCCAGGGGAATGACCAGGGGATTAATCGTCCCTTCAAAACGACCGCGATTCACATGATCGTTTAACAATGTATTGCGCGAAAAGGAAAATATTTTACCGAATGGATCGTCCGCGTTTATCTTCTTCATTGCCTCGTCTGCCAGATGAAGAAAATGTTCATAACCTTCCTGTTGAATACCTCCTTCTGCCGCCTTGGCCCGAATCCGGTCCAGTCGGGAACCAAATAACAGTAGACGTGGATGAACACTCTCCGACAATTCCGATTCCGGTTTTAATTGACGTGTTAGCTGTTTTCGATGAATCTGACGACACAGTTTTTTTTCTTCTTCGGGACCAATTAACCGAAAATCACGAAATTCCAACGCTATCTTTTCCGTAACGGAACCAACAGATATTTCCAAGGCATCGCCCGTCTGAATCATTTTTGTATTAAAAACCTTTTGGAGCGCTCCTTGTCCCGGCTGAAATTTCGTAAATGGAAGATAAAATTCCACCCAGGTTCCATGACTTTCAGAACATTTCCCTAATTCCGCGTTATAATACTCCTGATTCTGATGTTTCAAAACAAACATGGCCGTTATTCTGCCACCATTAAATCCTTGTGGTACACGAAAATATCCAAAAATACCGCAATATTTTGTATAATCCACAGCAGGTAGAATACGCTGAAACCAACCAAAATTAAATTCGGAACCATCTATTTCCATTTGAACCGATTGTTCGGATCCGTGCCAGGTTAGTCCAACATTGACTTTTTTATGCCAGTCCTCCCCCATCTCGTTTCCTTCCGGAAATAAAGAAATACTGTTTACCGCCGGTTCTGTTATATTCTCCCCGGCTTCGACTCCCAACTCTGTTACTTCCGTTCCACTAAAGAACATTAATAAATAGAAAAGGGAACAAAAATACATCATTTTTAAATTCATAGTCCGTCCTGTCATTAAATCTTGCATCGATAGACTCCCATCTTTCATGACGTTTATCCATAATAATAAATATCGCTAAATACTAATTATCGTGTGTCCAAATCATTCCATGTACAAACCAGACACATGTACAAACCAGACAATTGGCCGTTCCAGTTCTTCTCCCGGAACAAAAGGACATGTAATAAAAAATGTCGTAATCGTTCCCGGATATAAAGTGAAACCGGATAACACTGATTTTCACGGATGGTTTTTTGGCAAACAAACTTTTTTATGATAAAATTATTTATGATAATAGATAAAATGTTTCGTTTGTTATTGTAAAACATTGTATTTTACGACAGACTATCTGTGTTTATCCGTGATATCTGTGGTTCCAAAATCGTTCGTGAATGGTTACTCTTTTAGTATTATCTGTTTATTATATTTTGTTCCATGGAGCCCGATATTCGTAGGACAGATATTGATTGGCTTCGTCACAGTTTGTAAAGCGTTCGTGTTCGCTATCCCATTCGAGGCGTTGTCCGGTCTTTAACGCGATATTTGCCAGGTGGGACATACAGGTTGAAAGATGACCTTCCTCAAGCGAGCACCAACTCTTTTCCCGGGAACGAACACAATCGAGGAAATTACGAACAAGTTCATCAGTACCGGTTCCGGAATTAGCACGATTGGAAATGTTCTTCATTACCTCTTTTGGTTTCTTCTGAAACTGTCCTGGCAAAGCCGGGATGATTTCATAGCCATTGACATCGGCAAAAAGAGTTGCTTTTTCACCGGATAAACTCAATTCACGTTGAACGATTCGAGTTCCTGTCACTTCCGACATAATAAAGGAGAGAACCATTTTCGACGCGAATTCGAAATTGACCAGAACCGTATCGGGAATATCGCGATCGTCATCCAACATGTATTTTCCTCCACAAGCGGAAATAGCTATTGGTGCCCGTTCCCCGGTCAGCCAGCGAATCGTATCGAAATAATGAACGCCCCAGTTTCCCATTTGGGAGGAAAAGTCACTTTGCCACCGGAATTTATAGGGGGCAATTGTAGTCCGATATTCCCGCCAGGCACGTGGACCGAGCCAGGTATCCCAGTCGAGTCCTTTAGGCGGTTTGCGGGCGGGACATTTGCCAATTCCTTCCGGGTACATATTACTGACGTATCCTGTGCGCGCCAGTGTTATTTTACCAAGAATGCCCGAACGAACTTTTTGAGAGAGTTCCCGATAGATTTTTGCACCTCGACGAGGCAGACCAACTGTTACAACTTGAGAGCCCGCCGCCTCCGCTTCAAGCATTTTTCGACCTTCAACGATCGTTTGTGTTAAAGGTTTTTCGCAATAGACGTCTTTACCTGTATGAAGTGCGTCAATAGTTTGTAGTGCGTGCCAGTGATCCGGTGTCGCTATACAAACGGCATCGATATCTTTACATTCGAGTAATTTGCGATAATCGGAATATAGGCGCGGCTGTTTCTCGAACTTCTCCCCGAGTTCAGGAAACCAGCCCCCAAGCGATTCCTGAAACTCCGGCTCGACTGAAGTTCTATCCCGCGACAACATCGGTTCATAGACATCACATAAAGCGACCACCTCGCAATCTTTTTGGGACATAAAACTATGAAGTAATTGCGAACCACGATTACCAACCCCGATAAATCCCATTCGAATTGTATCGTTCGGACCGAACTTGGTACCATTCTGCCGTGCACTTAATATGGATGGTGCCACTGACAGACCAATAATACCTTTTGTTGTCGATGAAAGAAAATTGCGTCTTTCCATTTTATATCTTCTCCTTTTTATCTTAACAATTTATGATTTTTTAACTTCATTTCCGATATATGTATCATGGTATACATTTAGAATGTTATAAATTCGGCATTTCCTGGGTGCACAGGCGTCTCGCCTGTTTTGTGCCCCTGGAGTTGACTGGAACGCGGGCGTCTCGCCTGTTTTATTCCCCTGAAGTTGACTGGAACGCGGACGTCTCGCCTGTTTTATTCCCCTGAAGTTGACTGGAACGCGGACGTCTCGTCCGCACCTGCCGGGAAAACAGGCGTCTCGCCTGTTTTATTCCCCTGAATGAACTTCCGGATTAAAGAGTTCGTAACCGTTAGTTATAATATTAACATGGCATCGCCATAACTGTAAAAACGATATCGATGATCAATAGCTTCCTGATACGCGCGTTTCAGGAGATCATTGCCCCCAAATGTACGTACCAGAATTATTAATGTCGATTTTGGCAGATGGAAATTGGTCAGCATAACATCAACTGATTTAAATTGATAGGGAGGCCGAATAAATAAATTGGTTTCTCCGAAGAATGACTGAAGTTTCCGTTGATTCAGACCAGACGAATCGATGGAACCATCCGGTCTGACGTTACTAGCGGATTCCAACGTCCGTACAGAGGTCGTACCAATGGCAACAACACGACCTCCAGTTGCCTGTCTCCCTTTTATGATATCAACGGTCTTTTGGTCGATTTCTGCATACTCGGAGTGCATAATATGTTCGTTTATATGTTCTGTTTTAATCGGTTGAAATGTTCCGGCTCCTACATGAAGTGTAACAGGACAAATAGCAACACCCAATTTGCGAATTTCTTCCAATAGTTCTTCAGTAAAGTGGAGACCGGCAGTTGGGGCGGCCACTGCGCCCGGATGTTCGGCGTATACCGTCTGATAATTCTCCGTATCCTCCGGGACACTTTTACCGGACCGAATATAGGGAGGAATGGGAACGTGTCCGACCCGATCAAGAAAGGCAAGCGCCTCGTCTTCCAGATGGGGCTTGACATAAAGAGTCTGTTCCGACGAACGATCTAAAACTTCAAACTGACCCGCCGCTCTTCCTTCCGAATCGATGATCGTTATCAGTTCTCCGTTACGGAGTTTACCACGTGTTTGGGACATTAACTCCCAAATACCATTTTCACGAAATCGGAGAAACAGTCCTTCCCAATGACCTCCTGTCTGTGTTCGATAACCGAACAGACGTGCCGGAATGACCTTGGTATCATTTAAGACAAGAACATCATTGGACCGAAGAAACGATGGAAAATCATAAATGTGTTTGTGTTGTATGACGTTTGCGTTTCGATCAACGATCATTAAACGCGCGTCCGTTCGCTGTGCAAGCGGTGCTTGTGCTATCAGTTCAGGAGGAAGATCGTAATCGTAAATCGATAAATCGTCGTTATTTACTTCTGTGTTCATTTTTTAGACTTGTTTTTCCATTAAACAAAATTCTCCGCAGACAGGATATCGAAACGGAGGGCGGATTCCTGTTCTCTCAAAAAGGTGATCCGTAAAACATTCTTTATTCACCACCTTCTTTATTCCTCTTTTTCGACGAACAGTTGCGAACTGTATTGATATAACGTTTTGTTCCTCCAATGTTTATTGGTAACCATTCACTTTATATCCGTGGTTTCACTTTATATCCGTGAATGATTACGTTTATCGTTTGGAAAAACATGAAGTTTCGGCAATTTCTGGAAACAGGGATTCCGGATCCGGCCCTCTTCAACAACGTGACGCGGGTATATTGATTCCATTTCGGTTTAGTATTTTTTCACCGCTTTTTTACTCTTCACAGGATCGGCTGGTCGTTTCGGAAGGATTCGCGGTTCCGCTTTTATCTTCTTCATGATTTCACTGATGCCACGTTCCAACTGTGGATCTTGACCAGCCAAAACGGCTGTTGGATCCTGTTCTACGACGATATCCGGATCAACACCATGTCCTTCGATAATATATTGACCTTTTTCATCATTGGTCGCTGACAAGGGGACCATAACGGATCCACCGTCCAGTAGCGGACCACGACTGGAAATACCAACGACCCCCCCCCAGCTTCGTTTTCCGACCAAGGGTCCCAGTCCCGATTTTTTGAAGTAATAGGGAAAAATGTCGCCGTCACTAGCCGATGTTTCATTGATTAAACAGGCCAAATGCGCATTACAGGCAATAGTCGGATAGGTTGTCGGTGTTTCCCGGGTACTTCCGAATCGGGTTCCCAACAGTTTCTGATTCAAACGCATAATAATCCAGGGGGAAATATTCCCACCCCCATTGTTACGAACGTCGATCAGAAGTCCTTCTTTACGAAGCTGGGGATAGTACCATTTAATGAATTCATAGGATCCGTTAGCCCCCATATCGGGAATATGAATATAACCGATTCGACCACCAGACGCCTTGTTGACTCGTTCCTGTCGATCAAGAACGAAGTTTAAATAACGCAGATCCGCCTCGTTACTAATCGGTTTATAGGTGATCGTATGTGCATCGGAACCATCGGCCTTTTTACCGACCTTCCAAGTTACTGTATTCTGTTTGTCACGGAGAAGACGATAGGGGTTGTCAGTTCCAACGAGTTTTTCACCGTCTATTTCAAATAGATAATCACCAGCTTGAACGTCAATACCCGGTTCTCGTAGCGGACTGCGATATTTGTTCTCCTCGTTCTGACCACGGTATATTTTCGCGATTTTATAGAGATTGGCTTTTTTATCAAGTTCAAATTCCGCTCCGGGCAGTCCACAATTAATTCGGTTCGGTACCACAAAATCACCACCGTCAACATAGGTATGACCAATATTCAGTTCGGAAATCATCTCGGTCAGGATATAGGTCAAGTCGCTTCGATGGGCCGCATAGGGAAGAAGTGCGCGATATTGATCACCAACTGCCTTCCAATTGACTCCGTGCATGTTGCGTACATAGAAGTAATCGCGAAATCGACGCCACACTTCGTCAAAAATCTCGTTCCATTCTTCTTTAGGAACACAATCGAAACGAAGATTATCCAAGGCAAATGTTTTGGGGTCGGGCCCTGCGGTTGGCGCCACTTCATACATTTTCCATGACTTTTCCTGACGTATCAGTATCTTCGAACCGTCTGGAGAAATGGTAAAGCCGGTAACATTGGGTAAAAAGGTCGTTTCCTTCTTTTTCTCCAGGTCGAAAACCTTTAATTGCGGTTGAGATGGGGCAGGTCTGCCATATGCGGGAATCTCCTCCTTGAGATAGAAGAGGAAGTGACCTGCCGCTGACAAATGATCATAATTCTCCGAAGAAATGGGGAGTCGAACGACCCGTTCAAGAATACCGTCGAAATCAATCTTCTTCCGTTCCGGTTTTTTATCGGACGGAGATCCCTTTTCCCCGGCTTTTTCACCCTCTATTTTCTTCCCTGTATCTTTTACCACTTTATCTTTAGCTGGCACTTTATCTTTAGCTGGCACTTTATCTTTAGCTGGTGCTTTTTCTTTAGCCGGCGCTTTATCTGTCTTTTGGTCTTTATTTTTTACTTGATCCTTTTTTGGGGCCACGTCTTTTTTAGCCACGTCTTTTTTAGTCTCGTCTGGAGTTGCTTCATCGTTTACCAGATCAACTTCATCACTTTCAGGCATAAAAGTATTTTTGACGTCTTTACGAAGGGCCAGGGCAAACAGGGCATGGAAACGATTGCCCGCGAAGTTCCATTCGATGGTACTGAATTGTGGATAGAATTCCCGTTGCCCGATAAAATAGAGCCAGTCTCCCTTGGGATCCCAAACAGGCGAAAAGTTATCGAACATTTCATTGGTTACCTGAACACTCTTTTTGCTCTCTTTATCCCAAATGGAAACAATGCCATATCCGACTTCCGTACTGGTTACATAGGCTAGATACATTCCATCGGGTGACCAGGAAGCCTGAAATGGAGTCCCATTTGTTGCCTTTACAACTTCGTGAAGTTTTACCATGACAGGCAGTTCTCCCGGTTTGTCCTCTTTTAGTTCGGCAACAAAAAGACGATTTTCGGCATCCCAGAAGGAAATCGCTTTATTATCGGGCGCCCATGTTGGATTATCCAAACGTGTCTTCATGGTCGTTGTCAGTTGTTTAGCCGGTTTACTTCCGGTTTGATCGACTATCCATAATTGATCTTCATGACTGCTATCGGAAATATAGGCGATCCATTTTCCATTGGGAGACCAAATGGCATCCCGATCATGCGCGGAAGAGGATTTGGTTAAATTTCGAACATTGCCCTTCTCCATGGGAACGGTGAAGATTTCGCCCCGAGCGGATACGACAGCTCGTTTTCCTTTTGGACCCAGATCGACAGTTTCCAAATTGTTCGCCGCATTGATTCGAGATGGACGCATTGCCAAACCATCATGGGGTACTACGATGGAAATGGCTTTTTCACTCTTTTTATTGGGGTCAAACAGATACAGAATTCCACCCAATTCATAGACAATTTTATCTTTACCATCGGAGGTTGCCCAACGAACATCCCAATCGTTATGTTTGGTCTGCTGTTCCACTTTCTTTTTCTCCGAATTGTATCGGTAAAGATTCATTGTTCCATCACGATCGGACACAAACCAGACATCACTTCCAATCCAGAGCGGATCGCGATCGGTTCGGGGAGTCGTCGGTATTTTTTCATATTTTTTCGTATTGAAATCATATATCAGGAGATATTGGGCCCAACCGCCTTCATATCGTTTCCAATGACGAAAATCGCGAAACAGGGGGGAATAGACAACCTTTTTTCCATCGGGAGAAATAACGCCCGAACCGGCAACCGGCATGGGAAGCTGTTCCGGAAGACCACCGTCAATACTGACTGTATAAAGATGGGTTAATGCGTCCACATTATTGGAATGACGTCCGGAACGGAACAGTACTTTTTTACTGTCCGGGGTCCAGCCGGTTACCTGATGGTCATAACCACGTCGGGGGGGATTGGGCCCCTTGACTGGATAATAGGTCAATTGCCTGGGAACACCACCTTCCGCGGGAATAATATAAACCTGTTCATCTCCATCATATTGACCCGTAAAGGCGATCCAGTGTCCATCAGGGGAAAAATGGGGGAAAAGTTCCAGCCCATCATGGGCGGTCAGACGAATGGCTGTACCTCCGGATAGGGGCGCCTTCCAAAGATCGCCTCCATAGCAAAAAACCACCTGATCGTCATGAACGTTCGGAAAACGCAGCAATCGGGTCGGCTCCGCTCCTTCTTCCGCCTTGGGGGATAATGCGCCATAACCATAACCACAAAAACCATACAATAATATAATAACGAATGACAACAGAACGAGACGTTGACCGTGTGACATTTACTTCTCCTTTTGTTAAATTTTATCTAATCACTCCATCTTGTTTATTTTAATCTCTTTCAAATTAATATAAAGCACTTTTTTCGGTTTTTTTTCAAAAAAGGGTCAAGTCGCCCTTTACTCAAAACCAAAAAATTGACACCATTCCTATTATAGTGTCAGGTCTGATTGGGAGATATTCCTGTTTGGAACTTTTATCTTCATAACTTCAATTAAATATAATTATTGAGTTATTCAGTATAACACCTTGACAATCGAATTGAAATCGGAATGAATCTTTGACAAGACATAATTGATAATAAATGGATTTTTCATGAAGGAAAAGAAAATGCAAGAGAAACGAAGTAAAATAGACCGGAATAAAAGAGTTTTCGGATTAACGGAAGTACTTTGTTTTTTAATATTGGCTGTTTTGTCAACAGGATGTTTCGCAGAAGATAGCACAACAACAGATCCAAGTGATTCGGAAACACCAGAAAAACCATTTGAAATTGTTTATCGAGCTAGCGACGGCAAGGAATTTAGTGATATGATGGAGGCTATGTCGTATGCGACGCCCAGTAATATGCCGGTCTCCTGGCAGGAACTTCAAACGACGATTGTTGATGGTGTCTCTACGGATAGTTACATCAATAAATCGATAGAGACACTTCAATATGAAGGGGAAATATATGCTTCTTCTGTCAGTTTTTTTTACATGAATCGATTTCGGACACTTCAAACGGTAAAGGAACAGCTTCGCGGTGTTCCCCTGACGGCATACTCCGAGGGAAATACTAATACGAACGCGTCCGTACCGAATTATGATTCCACCTATGGTAATTATGATTCCGCCTATGGCAATTACAATGTTGACCCGAACAGCTACGAAACCGGGGGTTCCAATACGGCTCCCTATGGACCAGGTTATGCGCCTGCCTATAGTACAGACCCGAATTACGGCTATAGTTCACCTATGAACAGTTCCATTTATCGTGGACAGGCACAATATGGGGATCCTGGTACTTTAATCTATTCGTTATGGGGCCATGGCTTGGGGGGAACCGCCACGATTAAACAACATGGAGACTCGTTGGGATATAAAACAGATCAGATGGGGGGATTGGTCGGACTCGATCTGTTTGGTTGTACCGACTGTCGTTCAGGGCTCTTCTACAGTTATGAACAAAATAAAATCAAGAATGCCCCCACCTATTTCGGTTCCGTAAAATCAACGGATCATTTACTCGGACTCTATCATCACTTCGGGGATGAAGTCATCTATAATATATTGACAATTACGGGTGGTTATTCAAATTATAAAACAACACGAGAAGTCCTTGAATCGGCAGCAACACAGGTCTATAACTCGAAAAACAAGTATTACAGTGCGAGTGCAGGATACGAACGTGGGGCTAATTTTCATTTCGGAGACGCTTTTACCATTTCGCCATACGGTGGTATCGATTATACCTGGCTGAAGCGTACCCGTGCCGATGAAGCAAACTATAATAACAGTATTTTCGCATTGTCTGCCCATGGTAAAAACTATAACAGTTTGCGTTCAACCTTGGGGGCTCGTGCTTCGCTAAACATGTTTCCAGGAAACCAGGAGATCCATTTGATTCTCCATGGTAATTGGTCCCATGAATTTCTGAACAGTATCAATGGCAAAACAACCATGAATTTTATCAATGGTGGAAGTGATTTTATCATTTATGGTAATACAATGGGACGTGATTGGGGACTGGTCGGTGGGGGGGTTGAATGGATTCCCATTCCGGCTCTGGTTATTTATGGTAATTACGATTATATGAAAAATAAATACTTGAGTGGTCAGCTCGGTTACGCTGGTGTGCGTTTCCGATGGTAGTTTTAAGGTCGTGGCCCATATTAAGGCTATATTAATTAGAATCATAATCATTTTAGAAAAAGGGTAACCGTTCACGGATATAAAGTGAAACCACGAATGACACTGATTTTCACGGATAGTTTTTTGGCAAACAAACTTGTTATGATACAATTATTTAGGATCATAGATAAAAATGTTTCGTTTGAACTTGTAAAATATTGTATTTTACGGCAGACTATCTCTGTTTATCCGTGATATCCGTGGTTCCAAAATCGTTCGTGAATGGTTACGAAAAAGGTTTATATAAAAATGTCCCAGGAAATGGAAATTTTTTTGGTAAAACGGTGTATTGCACAAGAGCGTTTTGCTTGGGAAGAATTTGTTGATCAATATGTTGGACTCGTTTTTTTGGTTATCGACCGAACTCTTCGAGGACGCCAACAGTCTTTTTCGAACGAACAGCGAAGTGATTTGTGCGAAGCGGTTTTTCGTTCCTTCCGTCATAATGATTTTCAATTACTACGTGAATTCGAAGGAAATTCTTCCATTTCCGCATACCTGATTATTTTGGCCCGGCGACTCGTTATTGCTTTTTTAGGATGTTCCGATTCTCAATCGACCCCCAAAAATCAGAAATAAAACCGATTATAACCGATTATAATGGAATAGATGAATGGAAATAAATCGATCCACAGCGTCAATACTGTTGGTTATTACTCTTGTTTTGCTGTTTCAGATCATTCCCGTAATGGGAATGGCACAAACTTCCTCTATTGGTTCGGAAGAACATTCCAATAGACCAGATTCCAATCCGGCTTCCGATTCCAATCAACGGCAAATTTCGAGTCATACTCCATTGCCTCGTCCTCTTGAAAACAATGGAAACAATCCAACGGGCGCCAAAAAAAGTCTAATGAAATCGTTTATTTCTGTTGTTGGCAGTCTTCTGCTCGTTCTCGGTATTTTTATAGGAATAATGTGCCTCCTAAAAAAATTTGTACCACAAGATAATACGGTTTTGTCTTCCGATTTAATTGAATGTGTGGGACATTACCCTTTTACACCGAAGATTCAACTTCACTTGATTCTCTTCGGAGAACGACTTCTATTGGTCGTTCCAACCTCCAACGGTCTTGAACTGTTATCTGAAATCTCCGATCCGGAAATACTCAAACGTTATGTCCAACGGGATATCAAAAGTTTTCAGAAGTTGTCATCTCCTTTAATTCACGATATCATCAATCAATATAAAACACAAGTACAGAAAAAAGGGGAATCGGTATGAAATATCGTTATTATAAAGCATGCATCTTTCTTTTGTCAACTTGTATCTTTCTTTTGTCCGCAACGAGACTACATTCGGAAGATAGAGCACGTCTGTCCGGAATTCCGGTAACAGGTCAAGGTGTTCCAGCCCAAATTTCCACTCCAACATCCAACGCAAACCAGACATCGAATACAACATCCAACGCAAACCAGACGTCGAATCTGCCGGATTCTCCGGAATCACAAATAAAAATGCCAGTATTTCCGTCGACGGTCAAAACCGAACCTATATCGAAACAGAAGACTGCGGAAACCCAGAAGACTACAGAAACCCAGAAGACTACAGAAACCCAGAAGACAGTGACGACTCCGTGGGGGGCTTCCGGCCCGGAATCATCAGGACTTCCGGAAAAACCAACGATGAAAGTTCTTTTGGAACAGTCGGATTTTTTAACAAGTCAGGAAGGTATTCTTGAATCA
The DNA here is from genome assembly GCA_964442735.1 of uncultured Planctomycetaceae bacterium. Lineage (GTDB taxonomy): Bacteria > Planctomycetota > Planctomycetia > Pirellulales > Thermoguttaceae > JAUNBG01. The sequence goes on from CAYUAP010000053.1 coordinate 28,990, forward strand.
CTCAAGGTTTTTTTGGTATTAACGATACTGTCACTTGTTCCTGCCATTTTCCTGATGACCACGTCTTTTGTCCGAATTGTGACGGTTTTATCGTTGCTTCGTCAAGCGTTGGGAACGGGACAAATTCCGCCAAATCAGGTAATCACCGCTCTTGCCGTTTTTTTGACCCTATTGATAATGACACCGGCCTGGACCAAGGTTTACGATAATGCACTTCTCCCCTATTCGCAAAATAAAATTACGGCTGTTGAAGCGTTCGAAAAAGGAGAACTGCCGATTCGTACCTTTTTATGGAGGCAGATCGAAAAGACAGGTAATTCCGATACGATCTGGTTGTTCATGAAGTATGTTCCCGACGCGAAAACGCCACAGTATTATGAAGATATTCCATGGCGCGTTCTTCTTCCCGCATTTATGTTGAGTGAATTAAAAACCGCCTTTTTAATCGGTTTTCAGGTATTTTTACCCTTTGTTATTATCGATATGGTTGTCGCCGCCGTCATGATCTCTATGGGGATGATGATGCTGCCGCCAATGATGGTTTCCCTGCCGTTTAAAATTCTCCTGTTTGTCCTAATGGACGGATGGACCTTGGTTGCGAAAATGCTGTTGGACAGCTTCGTTCTGTTGGGAGGCTGACTATGGAAATGGATACCGCCATCACCCTGTGCCGTGAAACATTTTATTTGACCCTATTGATCTGCGCTCCGATTCTCGTGACCGGAATTGTGATTGGGTTTGCTGTCGGACTGTTTCAGGCTCTGACTCAAATTCAGGAACAGACACTGGCTATTATCGTTAAAATGGTCGCCATGATGATCGTTGCCACCTGGTCTTTTGCCTGGATGATGACGAAACTCGTCGAATTCGCGACGATTCTATTTGAAAATATTCCCGATACAATATCGTTTATTCCATAATTTTAACGTCTATTCCATTTTTTAACGTCTATTCCATTGTCCGGGAGGCAATAACATCAATTCCTGTATCACAGACGTTGGGAATGATTACCTGTCCTATTTGGACAGGGAGCATAACTTCGACAGAATTGATCTCCTTCATGGCGGAAAAAAGGAGTCGTTTGGGAATACCACTTTTTGTTCGAACTGGAAGAATTGTCTGCTCGGATAAAAGTCCGTCCATTATGGTTGATTTAACGCGAACGGTCGAAGTCAATATTCTTCGTGGGTCTATGACTTCGGTCAGTCCATAGGTCCTTCCGCGTGGACAGCCATTGCCCGAAACCGTTTTCGCCTCGCCATCAACTTCTAGAGAACACCCTTTAGGACAAACTACACAGATTATATTCGTGATCATTATGCCGATTACTCCTTTTGAAAATAATTCTGTATTACATTATAAATATAGTTGTTTACATCCAGCATGGACCTTGATGCGTCAACCAAAAATCCTTTACCGGGAAAATATTGGTCGAATTCTTCCAGGGCCTTTTTAAAACCGACACGAACCTTCTGATGGAATTCGATTCCTTTAGCTTCTATACGATCCAAAGGGTGTTCGATTCGCTCAATGGCGACTTCCGGAGCAAGGTCCAGAAGAAAAGTCAAGTCGGGATAACATTTACCAATGGCGGTTTGACCCATCGTCCATATTTCGGCGGTTGAACCATCCAACGCGTATCCCTGGTAGACGACAGTCGATAGAAAAAACCGGTCGACGAGCACAAATTTTCCGGCATCAAGAGCGGGCTGTACAATCTCTTCCAAGAGCTGGGCCCTGGCCGCCATAAACAAAAACAGTTCACTTCGTCGATTGATATTTAAGGATTGAAAGTCGAGTAGAATCTGCCGAATTGCTTCTCCCAGGACGGTGCTACCGGGTTCACGACAGACGAGAACTTCATAACCATCCTTCTTCAGTCGTTCCGCCAGAAGGGTGATTTGTGTCGTCTTGCCCGACCCGTCTCCTCCGTCCAGGGCTATAAACATGATTCTTCTTCCGATAACGATGCAAATGAATTCTGTGCGGCATAAATTGTTTCGTCCAATAATTCGTCCGTATGAACAGAAGACATAAACATCGATTCGAACTGACTACAAGGAAGATAGATTCCCTGATCCAACATGGACCAAAAATATTTGGCGAATAAATTCGTATTACAACGGGAAGCCGCATTCCAACCATCAATGAAATTATCGTCCGCTCCCAGGAAGAAGAGGGTCATCATACCGCCACAATATTGGGCTTTAACACGAAAACCATAATCCATTCCCGCTTTTTCCAGACCGGCGGCCAGATAGGCGGTTTTCCTGGTTATGGTTTGATAGAATTCCGTTTTATTTGTGACTATTTCTGTCAAGGTGGCAATACCTGCTGCCGTGGCTAGGGGATTACCACTCAAGGTTCCTGCCTGAAATACTTTTCCAACGGGGATCATTGAGTCCATAATCTTCGCGCGTCCGCCAAAAGCTCCGACCGGAAGACCTCCTCCGATGATTTTCCCTAACGTGGTTATATCGGGCTCAATTCCATAATATTCCTGGGCCCCTCCTGCCGCAACACGAAAACCAGTCATAACCTCGTCCAGAATTAAAAGTGAACCATATTTTTGAGTCTGTTGACGAAGTGTTTCTAAAAACTCTTTTTTTGCGGGAACACAACCCATATTACCCGCAACCGGCTCAACAATAACACAGGCTATGGTGGAACCATATTCTTCGAATACCCGAGCAACACCTTCAATGTCGTTATACTGGAGCAGAAGTGTATCGGCAGTTGTACCACGGGTTACTCCAGGTGAATTGGGAACCCCTAATGTCGCCGCCGCACTGCCCGCCGCTACCAGCAGACTGTCAACATGACCATGGTAATTGCCAATAAACTTGACTATATGTTCCCGACCGGTATACCCTCGTGCCAATCGAATCGCGCTCATCGTCGCTTCCGTTCCCGAATTGACCAATCGGATTTTTTCGATGGATGGAATTAATGTCATAACCAGTTCCGCCAGTCGATTTTCTGCTAACGTCGGTGTCCCAAAGCTGGTCCCGTTTTGGACCGCTGCCTGTAAAGCAACATTTACGTTCGGTGACTGATGACCTAAAATCATGGGCCCCCAAGAGAGAACGTAATCTATATAACGATTACCATCCACATCATATAAAAAGGGACCTTCCGCCCGTTCCATTATCACCGGATTACCGCCAACTCCGCCAAAGGCACGAGCCGGACTATTGACTCCTCCGGGCATTAACTGACAGGCCCGACTATAAATTTCCGCACTCTTCGTTCTATCCATTTTTTCCGCTTTTATTATTATGGGATAACTCAAACTATAAACAACTCAAACCGTAAACAACTCAAACCGTAAACAACTCAAACTGTAAACAACTCAAACTGTAAACATTTTATTTACAATCAAAGATAATACTGATTTTCGCGGATAATTTTTGACAAACAATGTTTATTTTGATAAAATATTTACACAATAGTTTTATAAATTTGTTATTGTGAAACACTTCTTTTCGATAAACGATTCATGTATACCCGCGAAATCTCTTGTTTCAAATATACAGTACGACGTTATAAATTCGGCATTTCCCGGGAGCGCGGACGTCTCGTCCGCATCCTCCAAAACAGGCGTCTCGCCTGTTTTGAAAAATAGATGTTTATAACGACCTTGAGTATATATCGTTTTAACACACCTTGAGTTGTATATTTTTTCTCTATTTTCCGACTGTTCACAGGCTGGTGTAATAAATTATGCTTTTTGACGGACAGGACTGGAACGCCGACGTCTCGTCTTGTATTTTTCAGGACGGAATGCCAAATATACAGTACGACGTTATAAATTCGGCATTTCCCGGGAGCGTGGACGCCATGCCTGACGGCAGGCA
>CAYUAP010000054.1:0-31194 GCA_964442735.1 uncultured Planctomycetaceae bacterium
TCTCTGTTTATCCGTGATATCCGTGGTTCCAAAATCGTTCGTGAATGGTTACAAACCGGAATTATATTATTACATTTTAACCAAAAGATCCAAATATTACCAACAGTATATCTAATCAAGACGATAACGGGGGTTCGAAGAGGAGATTCTATAATATATAGCCGACTCCTGATTGATCTGGGAGTTCGAATTCCGGCTACGCCTTTATTCGCGGATTAAATGTCAAACAAGGCAAAATTTGACCTCCGGTAACGCTCGCCGGAGGAAAATGCGGAAGTATATCCACTGTACAATAGTGACTTGTCATTAAATGAAAGGATCAATCCAAAATGAAAAAATCAATCCAAAATGAAAGGATCAATCCAAAATGAAAGTTCACCCCATATATACTCAAGGTATATACTCAAGGTCGTTATAAAAGTCTATTTTTCAAAACAGGCGAAACACCTGTTTTGGAGAATGCGGACGAAATATCCGCGCTCCCAGGAAATACCGAATTTATAACGTCGTACAGTTAATCAGGATTTTAACTTAACGCAACCATCGGTTCCACAGGGAAGAACAGCACCAGCAGTGTCATAACACTGAACGGCCAAATGTTCCGGCCAAGTATCTGGAATACTCTTTACAATGATGGAACAGTTGCCTTCCGTTTCAATTTTCGCGATTTGAACCCGTTTATTATTATTCAAATAATCAGCCGCTTCCTGGGCAACGGTTATTTCAATACGGGCCACAACAGGATTTTCACCATTAACAACGAGAATCCGCATAATCTCAAGTGCCATTGTTTCAATTGATTTAACAAGGCCACCCCCATGACAGCAAGGACATTCACGATAAATACTGCGTTTGAGTCCAGGACGAATTCTCTGCCGTGTCATTTCCACCAGACCGAAGGGACTGGTTCGGAGTATCTTGGTACGGGCACGATCACGTTTCACCGCATCACGAAGCGTTCGCTCAACCGCACGTCGATGATCTTCATCTTCCATATCAATAAAATCGTTGACAATAACACCACCCAAATCACGGAGCCGAATCTGACGGGCAATTTCTTTCGCGGCACGTAAATTCATCTGAAATACGGTCTCTTCCGGCGAATCGTTCGTGCGAAAACTTCCACTATTAACATCAATGGCAACTAACGCTTCCGCCTGATCGATAACAATAGACCCCCCATCTTTAAGTGGAACCATTCGTTGATGGGTCTGTGCTATTTCCTGGTCAATTTTATAATGGGTAAAAATAGGCTCGTGCGCATCGTAAAAGGAGAGGCGATCAACGTAACGCGGCATAACCTGTTCCAAAAAATCATGTGCACGATCACAAGCGTCTTTTTCATCGATAATAATCGATTCGATATCAGTCGTAAAGATATCGCGAATCGTACGAATAATCATATCGCTTTCTGCATAAATATCAACAGGCGCGGGCAATGTCTTGACACGTTTGACAATAACCTTCCACAGTCGCATTAAATAGGCTAAATCACGTGCGAGATCTTTACGTGTTTTATCGGAGCCTGCGGTTCGAACAATAAATCCCAAACCTTTCGGCGGATTCAATTCGTTCATAATGGTCCGTAATTTACGACGAACGTCTTCGTCCTCAATTTTCCGGGAGATACCAACGCGCCCAAGAGACGGCATTAACACCAAATATCGGCCAGGAATACTGATGTAGGTCGAGAGAGTCGGTCCCTTGGTCCCGATTCCCTCTTTAATAACCTGAACCAAAACTTCGTCACCTCGTTGAAATATATCCTGGATTGGCGGCTTGATCTTGGGACGCCCGTAGGCGTTCAAATCATCGTCATCATCATGATTACGTCGACGATCCCGATCTTCCCGACCGAAAACTTTTTCTTCTTTAGGTTTAAAATTTACCGCTTGCTTAAAATAATGGGGCTCGACGTCACTAATATGTAAAAAACCGTTTCGCCCAACTCCAAAATCGACAAATGCCGCTTGAATACTCGGTTCTATATTGACGATTTGCCCTTTATAAATATTCCCTACATAATTATCATTGGCACTTCGTTCCACATAAAGTTCTTCCAAAACACCTTTGTCCACCACCGCAATTCGACACTCCTCCGGCTGACGGACGTTAACCAACATTTCCTGACTCATAAAAACTGTTTCTTTCCAAGGCAGTACAAATTGCCAAAAAGGACAAACACTACTACGGATACGAAGGAAAAATCGTTTGAACTCTCAATGGAAAAATAGAACGAAATAGTTCTTTTTCCAACTCGAGTAAAAGCAATATTTCACGAACACTGGCTTCCGGTCCCTCCTGTACGGCAAGCACGACGTCCAAATAGCCCCTTTTATCAATCGATAATTTTCGCATTGAGGCCCGAACGTCAATGGTCTTGCCATTGGCTTTAACGGCAGGTAAAGTGTCCGCCAATAAAAGATCTTCAATCTTCCCGGCTATCCGTTCTCTATGGGACTCCGGAATTTCCATACGATAAAGGAAGGATGTCGGACGTGTCTTTCCTTCTTCCTCCGTCAATCGTGTGACCGAATGAAACAAGATTCCTTCGACGGTTACTTGATTCAATCGAACAAGAAGTTCCTTTTCCTCAACCGGGTTCTCCAAAATGAAGTCAAATACTTCATCTTCACTGGTAAAACCTAGTGTCAGGACCGATAGATAACTAATGCGCGGCTTGGGATGAAATCCCTGGCTCATGGCTAGTGTCAAATGCGCTCGTCGGAACAGACGTTCCATCGTCCGCATTATATCACGATGACCAATAAAACAGATATTTCCCCTTTTACTGTATCGTATTCTGTAACGTTGCCGGCCTTCCGGCTGATCGATTCCGATACTGCCATTTTGATCGGAATCGCTTCTTAATGATCTTTTTTCCATCTTGTACGCTCTTTGTTTCAATTTACTGTCTGATTACACTTTATGAAGACCTCGCATACTGCGATAAATCTATGCCCATTCCGTAAATCGGAAGAAATCTGTTTTCCGAAAATATTATTTTCGGTTAAAGTTAATATCAACATGGAAAACCGTAAATTGTGTATTCTTGTAATTATTGTTTAATAGTCCAGCATATCATTATCTTCATGAAGGACTTTACACATTTCCCGTTTGAGAAATGATCGTATCTCTCTTGCTGTTTCCATAAACATGACTTCTTTAAGAACCTGTTGACAATCTTTTATGGAAACTTTAAGACATATTTCTTTTATTTCCGGAATGGAACTCGGCGTCACACTAAAATGACGCAACCCCAATCCCAGGAGCAGCATGGTATAAAGGGGATTACTGCTCATTTGCCCACAGAGTGAAATAGGTTTATCATATCGTGACGCCACTTTAATGGCATGATAGACCAAACGAAGCAAGGCGGGATCTTCCGCATTATATAAAGAAGAAACCTCTTTATTACTCCGGTCAACTGCCAGGGTGTACTGAACAAGATCGTTCGTCCCGATACTAAAGAAATCGACATCCCGCATATAGGTATGAAGCATAATCACGGTTGACGGTACTTCAACCATAATACCAAGCGGAATTTTATTATCGAAGGGAATTCCTGCTTCATATAATTCTTCGGCAACGTCGTTTACAAGCATTTTTGCCTGACGAAATTCAATGATATTGGAAACCAGTGGAAACATAATTCGGAAATTTCCAAACGCACTTGCACGTAAAATAGCTCTCAATTGCATTCGAAACATGGCCGTATTCCTCAAGGAAAGACGAACACTTCGCAATCCCATAAAAGGATTTCCCTCTTTATCCCGCGTAAAAGAGACCCCTTCCGGTAATTTATCGGCTCCCAAATCGAAGGTACGAATTGTTACCGGGCGATCCCCCATTGTTTGCGCCACTTGTTTATAGGCGTTAAAATGGACTTCTTCGTCAGGCATTTTATCAGGATCCGTGGCTAAATAAAGAAATTCAGTCCGATATAAACCAATTCCCTCCGCTCCATATTCCATACATAGTTTGGATTCATAGGGAAATTCAATGTTACCATAAAGAGCTACATCGACTTTATCAAGCGTTTGAGTTGGAACCGCAATGTTCTTTGTCCGTTTTTTTCGGGCGGTTATTTCTTTATCTTGAATTATCTTGTATCGATCTATTGTCTCGACTTCAGGATCAAGAATCAGAATCCCTTTGGATCCATCGATAATAATCGGGTCACCATCTCGAACCTGTCGCAGAAAATGACCAAGACCTAAAACAGCAGGAATCTGAAGGGCAGCGGCAACAATGGCGGTATGACTTCCCAATCCCCCGGACTCCGTTGCTATCCCTACAACATGGGTTTTATCCAAATTGGCCGTTTCACTCGGACTGAGATTCGGAGCTAGTACAATGGACGGATGGTCCAAATTGGCTAACCCCATCTTGCGAATACCCATTAACTCGCATAATAAATGATCTTCAATATCGAAGAGATCGTTTACCCGTTCCGCTAAAACAGCGTTCTGCTGGATCGAACGCAGAAGATTCGCATGATGCTCGAAAATTACATTCACCGCGTATTCCGCAGAATAATACTTTTCCCGAATCAGTGATTCTATCTCGTCCCGTAATTTTGTGTCTCCAAGAATACTTAAATGCGCTTCGAATATTTTACCATATTCAGCCCCCAATTGATTGGTCGCCGTATCAATATTGGCCGAGAGCTGTTTTTCTACATTTGTAAAAGCGTTGTCAAGACGCAGATTCTCCTCGGCTATATCCCATATTTCGATACGTCGTCGATTAATTAGTCGTCTTGCGGTATCCAAAACAATTGCGGAACCAATAACGACTCCTGTAGATACTGCAATACCTTGATATATTTTCATTGACCGTATAATTCTTTAGCAAATCATTTTCATAAAAGTACGATGAAACGCGAACTAAATAGTCTCAACCGAATTTTTTTCAAATTCGTCTTCACCGAACTTTGTATCGAACATATTTGTAATTTTATCAATCATGTCCGACGCGTTTTTTTCATTGTCGTCATCGACTTCCAGTAAAAGCTCTGTATCAATTGGAGCCATAATGGTTAAAAGATCCAGACAACTTTTACAATCTGCCCGATAGGAACCTTTAATAATAAAAACGTTGCCCTTGAAATCACTAACGCTTTTACATATCATAGAGGCAACACGCAGGTGAAAACCCGCCTTGTTTTTTACTTTTACTGTTTTAGTAATTTTCATGAATCCAACTGACTCCTTTCGTCAACGGACACGCTGAACAATAAAGGTACATCTTAACGATGACAAAAGTAAAACGAAGAGAAAAATATAATAAACAACTATAAAGATATCTTAAAAAAGACATTTATCGAGAACAATCAAAAACTATTATCAACATTTATCCGTATATTTGTGGTCCCATTCTCTTTGTTTTCTCCGATATCATTAATTACCCAAAACTTCAAGCATTAATTGCAACCAAGGATATCATGGATAAACATAAATTTACTTTTTAAAACATGTTTGGTAAAACAATATTATTCATTACTCCAAACAATTATCCTAAAAAGGAATTTGTGAACATCCATAACCCCCTGGTTTCACAAAAATTTAATAGTTGTGTTATTTACTGTACACATCATTATCGGCTTCATTCAACAATTCAAGGATATCTTCACGTTCCTTGGACTGTTTGAGATATCGGCAAAATGCTTCATCTTTTAAATGGCAGGTAATATGCTCCAGTGTCCGTAAATGTTCGCCGGGATGGGTTATAGGAGAAATTAAAAGGAAAAATAGATTAACCTTTTCACAGTCAAGACTTTCAAAGTCAATACCGTCACGACTGACAGCGACTGTTCCTACAACACGATCAACGTTAAAATGTTTTGTATGGGGGACCGCAATACCTCGTCCGATTCCGGTCGAGCCCAATTCTTCGCGGCGAAGTATTGCTTGAACAATCCCTTCGTAATCCGCTTCCTTGATTCCGCCAGCGCCTTGAATGGCCTTGACCATTTCACGTATAACGCCTTCTTTATCGGTTGCCTCGATCTCGGTGCGAATTGCATCCACAAGAATAAAATCGGCAAATTTCATTCAATAAACTCCTTTTGCGTCTATGTCTGATATAACCAGACCCGACCTGTAAAAATTAACTCGTTCCCTTGCCCTAATTCGAAAAAGATTCATCGTAAAATATTTCAAGTCGCATAAAAATATTATTGATGACTCGTCATTTTCTCCTTAAATTTACGCATTTGATTTTCGATTTTGTCGACCACCAGATCAACACAAACCAAAAGATTATCCGACGAACAGGTCGACGTAAAATCTTTTTTCAATTCGGTACCCACAAATATGACCACTGTTGGACTATCTGTTTTTTCCAATTCCAAGGTTACTTCAATTTTGGAGACCCGGTCCACGATACGGCTTAACCGTTCAACCTTCTCCGTAATCTTCTGACGTACTTCTTCCGAAATACTTCCGTGACGAGCTGAGATATTGATATCCATTAACAATCTCCTTTTCTAATTCTTTACTTTACTGTAAAAAGCCGAGGTTCAACAGGACACAAAACTCCAGTATAATCATATTATACAAAAATTCAGCCCTAAAATCAAATATTTTCCAAATTCTTTATAAAAAAAATTCAGATATGTACTCCACGGTTAATTTGATACATTTCCCCTTCGTCTTTTTACAGACTACCTTGTGTTTTATATATTCGTCTCTCGTTATCACTAAAATTTATCTATATTTTAATCAAATTGCGTTTAAATTTCAATACCCGGGCAGACATATCTATCCATCATCGGAACATTTTTCAATTGGCCCCCAAAATACAGGAACACCACTTGTCTTAATTAATTTCGTACAGTCTCCTCTAATGGGAATAATACACACTAACCGGTATTGTAGGGATTTTATTTTTGATATACTCCGCCAAACAATCCATTTGGTCATTTGACAGTGCACTAATTGTATTATCTGCCGCTGGACGCGCCAACGTATAAATTTGTATTTCTTTCAGGCCCCCTCCACTACTCAAAATAGAGTCTATACGCGATATCCATGCATCTATTTCTTGTGAAGAAGGAGGAAAACCGCCAATATTTAGAAACATCGTCTGAATAACCAAGGAATACTTTTTAGAAAAATCTGTTATATTACTTAAAATCAATTCAAACGGAACTGTCGTTCGATTCATTTGACGGTAATGTTCTTCTGTACCTGAATCCAGTTTTGCCCATACTTCCCCATTATTATTCATTAGAAAATGAAAAGCGTCCTGCAGTTTGGGGTCGTTTAGACAGGTTGCATTCGTTATTAGTACCAGTTTCAGCAGGTCAAGATTCATCTCGCGACGAACTTTAACGGCAACATTAACCGCCTGGGCAAAGAAGGGGGACAGAGTGGGCTCCCCGTCTCCACTAAAAGCAAAATCACGTAATACTTTTTTTTCGTCAGGTGTTTCGGCAAAACGCGGATTAGCAAAAAGAGATTGATCGAGAACGATATCAACAGTACGTCGTAATTCATATTCCAAACAATCAATATCAATAACATCCGAGGCTTTTTTGTCCGGAATTCGTGTTGATTCCGGACAAGTAACCTGACAGTAAATACAATGGAAGGTACAACGATGGAGGGGACTCAAATTGATACCAATAGAAACCCCCTTCGCTCGTCGACTAACGACCGGATAAACATAGAGTTGATCCTCGTAGAAAGTAGGATGATTCTGCGTGGGAAACAGGTCGTTTAACATGTAAATTAGAATTCCTTCGCGTCAATCCATTTCATCAGTTTACGCAGACGTTTTCCAACCTGCTCCAGCAGATGGTCATGGTGCATAGCGCGAGCCCGCTTGAAGGCAGGAGCATTAACCTGATTCTCAAGGAGCCATTCCTTGGCGAATTGACCATTTTGAATTTCGGTCAGAATTTTTTTCATTTCCTTTTTGGTTTCCGCATTGATAATACGGGGACCTCGAGTATAATCGCCATATTCCGCCGTATTGGAAACACTGTAACGCATATAGTTCAGACCACCTTGATAGAAGAGGTCAACAATCAGTTTCATTTCATGCATACATTCGAAATAGGCCATTTCCGGCTGATAACCGGCTTCGACCAGGGTTTCGAAACCAGCCTGAATCAGGGCACTGACACCACCACAAAGAACCGCTTGTTCACCGAAGAGGTCGGTTTCAGTCTCTTCCTTGAATGTAGTTTCAATAACACCACCACGGGTTCCACCAATACCTTTAGCATAGGCAAGACCTATCTTCTTTTCATTCTCGCCGGCACCTTCGCCAAGCGCGATTAAGCAGGGAACACCACCACCCTTTACGAATTCACTTCGAACGAGGTGACCAGGCCCCTTCGGTGCAATCATAATCGCATAAACACCGGAAGGAATATCGAATTGGCCATAATGAACGTTGAAACCGTGTGTCGCGACAAGGATATTTCCCTTGTGAAGATTGGGACGAATACTATCCTTAAAAATTTTACCTTGAAGTTCATCGGGAAGGGTAATAACGATAATATCGGCCTGCTTGACGGCTTCTTCAATTCCCATTGGCTTAAAATTATGCGAAACCGCAATATTGTAATTGTCCGTACCCTCAAGTTCGGCGACAATAACTTTACATCCGCTCTCTCGAAGGTTCTGCGCATGGGCGTGCCCCTGCGAACCGTAACCAAGAATTGCGATCGTCTTGTCTTTCAACATTGCAAGATCGGCGTCATTGTCATAATAAATAGTAGCTGCCATTTCAAAACTCCCTAAAAACTTCATTCATATATTTTTACAGGGTTAATTTGAAATAATTCCACCAAGGAATCGTTTCCTTCTTAACCGATAAATTGTATTTAACTCAAATAAATTGTATTAAACTTAAAAAAACTGTATTTTCGACCTGTCAGTCTTTTGCCTTCTCCTTCACGGGAGACTGTCTTGTTCTCAACATTGCGATTCGACCCGTGCGTACAAGTTCGACAATATCAAAAGGACGCATAACGTCAATAAACGCCTCGACCTTGGATTCCTTGCCGGAAACCTCAATCATAATATCATCCTCGCTGACATCCACAACATTGGCACGGAATATCTGTACCAATTCCATTATGGAACTTCGATTGTTTTTATCCGCTTTAACACGTATCAACATGAGATCACGTTCGACATGATCTTTAATACTCAAATCGTCAACCTCTACAACGGTCACTATTTTTTCCAGTTGGACCCGAACCTGATTCAAAACGGTATCCGTACCAACGACGACAAAAATCATTCGTGAAAATAATGGATTCTCCGTCTCGCCAACGGCCAGACTATCAATGTTGTATCCACGTGCGGCCAACATTCCGGAAATGTGTGAAAGAACACCCGGAACGTTTTGCACTAACGCTGAAATAACATGCCTCATAATAAATTCATTTCAAATTCATTCGTTGGGAGACGCTTGCTCTATATTACAGGCGACTCAAGTCATCGAAAAAATACACAGTTTTAACAGGTGTCGGAAATCATGTATTTCTTCCACCCATTTATTTTTTAACAGGTGTCGGAAATCATGTATTTCTTTCATCCATTTATATTATAATAATACACTAAATCTATTTTTCCGCAAGTAGACCTTGGTTACGTTATTTCACTACTGTTTAGACTATTTTGACATTCAGGTCTGTTTTCAGGGAGACCCAGCGTATATGCGATTCTTCAATAACTTCAATTTTTCCTTCTCGTGCCAGCCAGCCTATTCCTTCCATGACATAATCACGAGGTACCTCCAAACATCGAACCAGACTACTGATACTCATTCGACCGTTTTGGTCGAGAAGATTCCATATTTTTCCGGCCATTGTCCCCATGGCAAGGGTCTGATCTCCTCGCGGTCCCTTTTTGGGACGACTTCTTCCCATTATTCCTGTAATTTGTACCGGCATCAATAATGTCATTCTTTAATCCTCCATTCAACTTCCATACTGTCCTTCCAAAACACTCTATAAAAAATTTTTTCAAATATCTGTTTATAACTATCTATACTCTTTATTTGAACGTTGATAAAAATAGAGGTAATTTTTCCAAACCGTAACCGTTCACGGATATAAAGTAAAACCAGGGATAATACTGATTTTCACGGATAGTTATTTGGCAAAAACTTTTTTATGATAAATTTATTTATTAGAATAGATAAAAACGTTTCGTTTGTTATTGGAAAATATTGTATTTTACGACAGACTATCTGTGTTTATCCGTGATATCCGTGAAACGCATTACAAAAAGATAATCTGCGGGATCCCTCTAATTTATTCGATTTTGAGACGGTTATTCCATTCAAAATACTTAATTTTATAGTCATTACCGTATCTTGAAGAATTCTTTTAAGAAAAAGTCCCCTCAATTCCTCTCCTCAACTTTTAGGGGGAGTTCCCGTTCCTTCCTCAATTCAACGATTCTTCTATTATCCGGATTATCTGAATCACTTGAGTTACTTGGATTGATAATCACGTCCATAACTTTTTTGTATGATATTGAGGGCAAAAAAGTAGATAGGAATAATTAAAAGGAAGAGGAGTCCGGCAGCACTGTAGACATTTCTGACACCGACACAATAGACAATCGCCCCACTCAAGAGGGTACTAATCAAAATTCCGGTCATACGAAGCGCGGAGGCAAGTCCGAAGTAGGTACCACGTCGTTCTGGAGGGGATATACGCGATAGCATGGAGAAAAAAACAGTTTCCAATCCCGCTGCGGCGAAATAATTAATAAATCGAGTCGTGGCATACATGAACAACGTTCCGGAAATCGCCTGAAGAAACATTGTACCACTAGCAACTAAAATAGAGGGGATCGCCACTTTTCCCGGCGAAAATAAATCACAGAGTCTCCCTAAAATCATTCCGGAAAAAATACCGCCAATAGCAACAATAGCACTAATCCATCCGGTATACAACGCGGTATTCTCCGGACCATGAATATTCTCAATCATTAAAGCAATGTAGGGATCATCCAAACGACGGGCCACGGCCATTAACATAATCAATAAAAAAATCATCCAAACCGAAACAGTAATTCCGGACCATGAACGATGAAATTTCTGCCTCTCAACCTTTTTGGGAGGCGTAAAATTTTCTTTTATAAAAAGATGGGCAAAAATTCCGGCCAAAAGATACATTCCCCCACAGACCAAAAAAGCTATAGTAAAACCAAAATAGTGAACAACAACACCACCAATCGCAAATCCGAGCAGATTACCACTCCAGATAGCCGAAGAAAGAGTTCCTAGTGCCAGTCCATGATGTTCCTGGGGCGTTGTCGTAACAACAAGCGTCTGTGCCGCCGAGACCGTTCCGGTAAAAGCAGACGCAATAAAACGAAAAACAATCAACCAAACCGGAGTTGGGGCAAATATAAAACATGAAAAAATAATGGCATCCAGATAACAGGCACGAAGAAGCATCAGTTTACGCCCATATCGGTCTGCCAAAACACCCCATAATGGCATAAAAGCACAAAAAGAAAGCATGCCGAAAAAATAAAAGGCCGACATCCACAATCCCAATTCATGCTCGCTTGTTATTCCCCAACGATCCCGAATATAAATGGGGATAAAAGGTATCGCCGAAGAAAAACCCGCTAACGATAAAATTTGGGATAACCATATAAAGAATAAATTCTTCTTCCAGTTGATCTCCTTTTGTTGTGGACACATTTTTAACTTGCTCCTGCTGTCATCACCCCAACTCTGACCGCTAAAATCGACAGGATTACCGCTCTTGACAATTATTTCAGATAAAGAAATCGATCCACAAAAACAGATTTTACGTCTTTAGGATTGTTTAAAGGAGCGACCCAGATATAACAGCCTTCCGTCATCCGATGTTTTCCCAACTCGATCAGTCGATATTTTTTGCCTGCGGTCTCTTTTATTGTCAACATTCTCTTGTAAATTTCTTTTCTGTTCTGTTCATCGTAAATACCAACCAACATAGCGTTTCCTTGTTCGGCAACAGCATCACAACGAACAGAAATATATACCTGACACCAATCTTTTTGCTCTTTATCATTGGCTTTATTCGATGATTTCAGAATGGGGGCTATATATTCACGACTAGCCACTGCCCATTGAGTGTGACTCGCGGGCATACGAGCCGCACGACCATCAGACGCAGCCTCGTCTTTTTCAAGAAAAACCCAGGTTCCCAATTGGGCCAGACGCATTTCATTCTCTTGAACATCATACCAGGAAGATTCCGATTTCCCATTACAAATATCGGCAGTTTTGGCAGGCAATTTGTTGTACGATTCAAACAGATCCGCTTTAAATCGATTAAACTCTTCCTGACCGGCCCCTTCATGATGTCCGGCAACGTGAAAACGATCCGTCAAATCACAAAAATCCCGTATTGCCGCAACAATATCCTTTGGTCCCTTAAATTCCCGGTTCTCAAGAGCCGCCTGACGTTTTCGTAATCTGTATTCGTTGATCCAGACATAACGTATCGGCATGGCGTCTCGAACAACTTTTGCTTCCAGTCCGGCATATTTTTCCGGATTCGCCTTTTCATCCTCTCGCGCGAGAAGAACCGCTTTATCCATGAATTCTGTCGCCTTTTCCAGCCCGGAAAGCGTCAACCATTTAACGGTATTCCCATTATAACAACCGATATGCGCCGTCGATTTATCCGCCTCTTCCACAATCAGACGAAGATATTGACGAAAAACATCTGCCACCCTCGGTGAATAATATCCTTCGAGAAATTCGTCGATCAATTCCTTTTCCTTCAATTCGGGATTCCACATTAGTTTAGACAGCATCCAATTACGAAGTCGGACGAAATCTCCTGCGGAACAATAGGTATCCCCCTGTTCAAACAGACCAATCGTATTATTTTTAACAAAAAAGCGCAAATTGGGAGCCAGAACACGCCAATTGGGATGCGGCAAAAGATAGGCGGAAAAATTAGTAACGTAATTCCAGATAAACAAATTTTTGGAAATACGACTCCAACCTTCGATATCGTTTTTAAAGGATATGTTTTCATTTCCGTCAACCAGTGTCCTGATAAAGGAACATTCGATCGAACAGAGTCTAACAACGACATTATCACGCGGTCTAATCACTTTAGGTGGTTTCCGGGTATACTGATAGGCCAACGTTTCGAAATAGACGTCCGGAAACTCTTTTCCAAGTTCTTCGGCCACTTTATTAACAAAATAGATTAATGTCCCAGCAGGGGATTCGTTCTCCTCGTTGATTTTTTTACAGGCGGGACATTGACAGTAATTCCCCCAATCGTTTTGACTAATGGATACAAATTTCAAGGAGGGATTGGCCCGCATACTTTTACGGACATTATCGATAAATGTTTGGAACATTTCCTCGTTGGTCAGACAGAGTTGAGAACGTTCGGAAACACGTTTACCATTGATTTCACTGTACCAGTTCGGATGATCTTTAAAATATTCCTGTGGTGGAAGAACCTGATAGAACGA
The DNA here is from genome assembly GCA_964442735.1 of uncultured Planctomycetaceae bacterium. GTDB lineage: Bacteria > Planctomycetota > Planctomycetia > Pirellulales > Thermoguttaceae > JAUNBG01. Next base: position 13,473 of record CAYUAP010000054.1, read on the forward strand.
ATGGGCCCAATAGAGAATACCGGAATGGCCGCCATATTCTTCCGGAATCGGATTGAAATGACCATTTGTCTTCATTCGCGCACTAAAGATTCCCGACTGTGGATTACGATTAGCATCGGCATAAAATGATTCCCGATAGACCAATTTAGGCTCGTATCGAATCGATTGGTCCGGAATGACAATAGTCGATAATTTTGGAATCGTTGATTCAGTAGAAGTCCACCAACGACAACCAATACTGTCTTCAAGAAAGGTATAAACGGCGTAAAGGGGACCACGTTTGCTATGTCCGGAAAATACAAGAGAAGACCCGACCGACCGAATAATGATTCCATCGTAACCAATTTTTTCTTCCTGATCACCGAGCATTTTTTTAGACATTGCCGATGGACCGATAACCAGAAGAGAAGCTGTGGGAGCTTCCGACTCTTTAACAATAGGCAATTCCACCCCGGTACACTGCTTGAGAAATGACTGCAATTCGTTAGCCGCCGTCTTCTGAACAGGATCGGCCTTGTCGGGTAAAACAATGGTATAATCGCTTTTCCCTCCTTTTATCAAGGTATGTTCCGCCCGTATTTCGGACAGAGAGAACAAGGTCATAAATAATACGACGAAGGCGGTAATTAATTTATAGGTCATTGTTTCATTCCTCTTTTAGTTTTCGGTTTGATCTTTAACAATATTATCGCAACAATATTTTTTACGCAAGGCAGGTTTTTCAATTTTTCCCGTTGGATTTCGAGGAACGGAATCGAAAATAATTTTCCGCGGACGTTTATACCTTGGAAGTGACTCGCAAAAATGCTGGATATCTTCTTCGGTCACCTCGGTATGATTCGGTTTTAATTCGATAATTGCGGCAGTAATTTCCCCTAATCGATTGTCGGGAAAACCAATAACCGCCACATCCTTTATGGCTGTATGGTTTCGGAGAAAATCCTCTATCTGAACAGGATAGATATTTTCACCTCCTGAAATAATAACGTCCTTTTTCCGATCAACAAGAAAAATGAAACCGTCTTTATCTTCCATGGCCATATCACCAGTATAGAGCCATCCATTTTGAAGAATGGCCTCGGTCGCCTTTGGATCCCGATAATAACATTTCATCACACCAGGCCCCTTTACGGCTAATTCTCCAATTTCCCCCTGGGATACCGATTTATGATTCGTGTCAACAATATCAGTCTGCCAATTATAGCCCGCCTTCCCGATTGCTCCAACTTTATGAATATTTTCAACGCCAAGATGAACACAGCCCGGTCCGATAGATTCACTCAAACCGTAATTGGTATCATATTCATGATGCGGAAAATATTTCTTCCATCGACGAATCAGGCTCGGTGGAACCGGCTGCGCTCCAATATGCATTAGACGCCATTGGTTCAGATGATAATCTTCCAAATGAATCTGCCCACTCTCGATAGCGTCCAAAATATCCTGTGCCCATGGAACCAAGAGCCATACTATTGTTACATGTTCTTCCGAAATAGTCTGTAATATCCATTCCGGCTTAATACCGCGTAATAAAACCGCTTTCCCTCCAACCAAAAAACTACCGAACCAGTGCATTTTAGCCCCAGTATGATACAAGGGGGGAATACAGAGAAATATATCGTCCTGCCTCTGACCATGATGCTTCTGCTCGGTGATACAGGAGGACATTAAACTGCCATGTGTATGGAGTATCGCCTTGGGAAAACCGGTTGTCCCCGACGAAAAATAAATGGCGGCATCATCGTCATCAGTTAAAGGAATTCGCGGCAGGGAACCATAAACATAGGCCATTAGTTCATGGTAACTCTCCGCAAAAGTTGGACACCCTTCCCCAACATATATTTTGCTCCGAAGTTGAGGAACACTATCCACTATCTGTTCGACTCGACCTATAAACTCCGTACCAAATACCAGATAATCGGCTTCAGCCAGTTCAAGACAGTATTTAATTTCATCGGCGGTATAACGGTAATTGAGAGGAACGACAATAGCTCCCGTTCGAAGAATACCAAAATAAATCGGAAGCCATTCAAGAGAATTCATTAACAGAATGGCCACTTTCATTCCACGGTGAATTCCCCGTTGCAATAAAATACTGGCAAATCGGTCTGCCGTTTCATTGAATTGACTCCAGGTCATTTCCCGACGACGACTGAATGGTGTCCAGCCAGGCTCTACCAGATCGAAATCCTTCCAGGTTACATCTCTTTTTTTCGTTTCGCCCGGCATGATTTCTACCAGACAAATTTCATCTCCAAATTCTTTTGCGTTTTTTGCAAGAATATCCGTAATTGGCATTTGATCTTTTCCTCTATTTAAGGTTGGCGAAACTATCGTCTGTAAAAATTACTATTCTACCACCAGCCAAAAAATCGTCAATCGTTACGATAACAACCGTGAAAACCTGATTATCCCTGTTTGGCAATAATATCCAGATATTTTTCGGCACGAAGAAGATCTTGAGGTGTGGTGATTTTCAAATTCATATTATCGGAAGGTACGATATATACCATCTCGCCAATATTTTCGACGAGCTGCGAATCATCGGTGGGCATCAACTCCCCTCTCTCCTGCCAGGCTCGTAAATAAAGGTCCTTTTGGAAAACTTGCGGCGTTTGCGCCTCCCATAGATTTTTACGCGATACCGTCTCCTGAACAACTCTTTCTGTTTTTAGTTCATTTATTGATTTTCGCACAAAAACAGATTCGCTGTTTCCTGTAGGTATCGCTCGTTTAATTGTACCGTAGAGCGGAACAGCAGGAATGACCGCTCCGTATTGTCGGACAGCCGTAAAAACACTTTCGATTAACTTGTCCGTAATGCAAGGCCGTGCGGCATCGTGTATGGCAATATAATCGATATCGTTACGAACGACATTCAATGCGTTCCCAACCGATTCAAAACGTTCAGAACCACCATCGATGATATCAATGGAAAATTCGGAAATTTGGACGGCAAATACTCGTTCGAACTCTTTTCGATCTTCCGGTGAAATTACAATAATAATCTGACGAACGTCTTTACACTGCATGAAATGCAGGACACTATAAAGCCAAACGGCACGTCCCTTGAGTAGGACAAAAGGCTTTTTTTGCATTAAAGAAGAACCGGTTTTTGATTGTCCTTCGGAAAATCGGACACTTTTTCCCGCCGCTACAAGAATAACCGCAAAATTGGCCATTAAACAAGCTTCCTTCCCGTACTGCTGATTTTTTTGAGTATATCGGGAATCGCAAAACGTTTTCCTAACGATTCCAGTTTTTTTGCCTCGGTTAGAAGGAAGTCAAGTCCCTTGGAATCGGCCCAATAACAGATTCCTCCCTTCGAACGCGGATACCCCAATCCAAGGACAAGCGCCATATCGATCATCTTAAAGGAGGAAACGGTCCCCGCTTCAATAATTCGGCCCGCCTCCAATAAAATCGATAGAAAAATTCGCGCCCCAATCTGTTCGTCGGACATAGCCACGTTTTCCAATCGATATTTCGGCTGCTGGGCATGAACCTGACCAAGCAGTTCCTCCAGTGTATCGTCTTTCTCCGGCTCTGTTTGCCAGGAAGTTTCGTTTGCCGTATATCGATAAAATCCACGTCCGCTTTTGCGCCCCAATCGTCCTTGCTCAATCATCATCGGCAATAAAAGAATCGATGTTACCAATTCCGGATTCTCCTTGTAAATGGACCAGCCGGAATGAAGAGCCACTTCAAGTCCTATTTCATCCATAATACGAAATGGTCCCATCTCCATACCAAATCGACGACAAACCGCCTCAATACGCGCCATGGGAACCCCTTCTTCCAGAAGAATCAGGGATTCACTCAAATAGGGATTAAGCAGTCGGTTCACCAAAAAACCAGGACCATCATTGACTAAAACCGGTGTTTTATGAATACGCCGTGCCATTTGTATCGCTTGATTTAAGGTCTCCGTCGAGGTCTTTTGACCTCGTATGATCTCCACCAGTGAACGTCGTCGTACCGGATGAAAAAAATGAAAACCACAAAATGATTGCGCTGTTATATTTTTACATTTCTCTTCAAATATATCGGACAGATCCGTTATACGGATCGTAGAGGTGTTCGATACCAAAACGGAACCGGGTGAAATAAACGCGTCCAGTTGTCGGTAATGTTTCTGTTTGAGTTTTAACTTTTCCGGAATCGTCTCTAAAATAAAGGGGATCTCTTTTATGGCCGACCGATCAGAATTGAGGTGAAGATAATCGGTGATTAACTGCTCAATATCGTTTGGTATGGCTTCAGGCATTTGTAATTGTAACTCCGCTTGAATTCGAAGCGGAGCACGTTGGAGTGCTTGTTCATCTATATCAAACAGCAGAATCGGAAGTCGATAAAGCAGAAACGCTGCCGCAATGGAACATCCCATTAAACCGGCACCACTGATTACGGCAACCGGTAACGATTTATCATTGAAAGCAATTGGAATCTCTCCACGCACGAGTGAAAGAAATTCTTCCGGAAGAGCATTCTCCGTAAAACCAGCAATATATTTTTCTGGAGGAACGGACAAGTTGTCCGTTTGTATCTCGCCGAAAAAATCGAAGGTCATAACTCCTCCAAATTTGTACCTGTGTGCCCATTGTCATCTACAATCGAATTATCCGAAATCGTATGGTCATTTACGGGCATACTATCATCATCGACCGAAACTGATTTTTCAGGAGCTTTAATGATTTTAAAACGTTCGACAGCACTGTCCGGTTCGATTCGACATACAAAATGTTTATCGCCGATAACCAGATCTCCCAATGTATGATGGGCAACGTTCCGCCATTTATCCGGACGTGTATGCGCAAGAATCATTCCACCAGCCAAATGGAGATATCGATTCTGATCCTCGTTCCATTCCGATAGATCATTAACAGAATCGGCAAATAAATCATTGACAAGTATGACTGCGGGCCCTTGAAAATTATGGGGGGATAGTAAAAACGAAGGAGATCGATCCGGTCGTGCATAGAGTTTGGTCAATAGATCACAATCGGCTTCGCTTCGTCCCAGGGAACATTTTGTTCGTTCGTCGATCCGAATCTGTCGTCCGGCGTTGAGGAGTTTGGCATCCCAACAGGTAGGACGTTCCTTAAAATTCAATAGATCCCGTACTTTAGGCGCGAAGGAACCTTCACATAACAGGCAACCGGTCGATGGCTGCGGTATCACCGGAATTTCATATCGATATCGGGCCATTGAAATCAGACCGACACGAAAACGTCCGGTAAAAGTAAAGAGTTTATTTCGATCAAGAAATCCCTTTTGTTCCGGTTCCGAAGGAGACAAGACCTTCGCCGATAATGGACGAACCAGTTTTCCATGGAGTCCGGATTCCCGACTAATCAAATTCAACTGGTGTATTTTTTGACTATTGGGGCGCTGACCGGCCACTTCTCCTGTAGCTAAAAATTCGGCCCCAACTTCCTCCATTACTTTTTTAGCAGCATGACACATCATAATACGGCAGTCAATACATGGATTAATCGCTTTTCCGATCCCCCAACGAGGCTTTTTCAGCATATCCATGTACTCCTGTCCCAAATGACAGATTTTCAATTCAATTCCCATTTCGTCGGCCCTCTTTTGTGCTTCCAGCGATCCGTCGACAAAAGGAGTAATAATATTGACGCCTACAACAGTAATCCCCTGTTCCTGAAGAATACGCGTTGTTAAAAGGCTATCCAGCCCACCTGAAAATAATACAACAGCTTTCATTCATCACCATCCTGCCAGCAAGGTTCTTTTCCCTCTAATTCGAGAAGTGCGTTCCAGGCCGCATGCTGTTCCGCCTCCTTTTTATTTCTGCCCCAAGCACTGTGAAAACACTGATGACCTATTTTTACAGCTACTTTAAAACATCGGAGATGCTGTGGTCCTTTTTCTTCAAGGAGTTCGTAAACGATTGGATTCCCCCACTTTAAATGATGAACTGCCTCTTGAAGTGCCGCTTTATGGTTCTCCAGATCTTCCGATTCAATGAATTCATTCATTTTTTCCGCAAAATTCTTTTCCACAAACTGCTTGGCTTCCTCAAATCCACTATCCAAAAAAACTGCCCCAATAATAGCCTCCATCAGATTGGCAATCATTGAATCCGGTATTCGGACTGTTCCATTTCCTGTCAAAAGATAGCGATCAATCTCCAGATCACGCGCAACCTGACAACAAGCCTTGCGACTGACAATAACGCCTCGCATCGTGGATAATTCCCCTTCCGGAGCGTCTGGGAAATGTTCGTACAGTAAATTGGCAATAACAAGTCCCAAAACCGCGTCACCAAGAAATTCCAATCGCTCGTTTGAGTCCTTGTGCGTCGGTGCAAACGATGAATGTGTCAATGCCAAAAAAAGATATCGTATCGTTCGAAAACGATACCCCATCTTCTCCTGACATTCATTTAATATTGTTTCTAATTTGTTCGTCATGATTTCCGCTTTACATTCTCAAAAAAAGAAGGAATATCAGAAAAATTCCTATTAAAAGGAAAGGGAGTAAAATAAAGTATATCAAAAACATATTCAAACGTTCCAGCGTCTCCACAGAAACATTTTGGAAGAGACGATCTAAAATAGTCTCTTGTTCGTTACACTCCTTTTGATTTTCCGAATGTTCATAATTCTCTTCAAGTACAGGGGGCTTTGTGGCAGGCTTATAAATATCCCCTAATATATTATTTTCCACAAAATTTGTCTTTTGTATAGGGAGCACTTGGCCTTTTTGTCGTTTATCCTGCTTCGAAGTTGAAGTTGAAACGGAATCGGAGGTCGTAAAAATTTTCGATTTTGATTCATCGGTGGAAAATTCATTCTTCTGTTCCGAATTCGTACTCTTTTTCTCCAGTTTTCGTTTTTCATCTTCTTCCAGAGCGGAAATCAACATGGAGTCGTTAATAAAATCGGGATCTTGTTTGACGACGGGGAGAAACAACTGATCTTGATTCTCTTTTTTGTCCGTAATAAAAATTGCCAGTTCTCGTTTACTGATGGCCCAGGGACTCAATTGTTCGATAATATCCTCCGCCGTTTGAATTCGATCTTTAGACTCTTTTGCCATCATTTTCAAGACGAGTTTTGATAATTTTTCAGGAATACGTAAATTGAACATACGCGGTTCCGGAGGTTCGCAGTAGAGTTGGGCATGTAATTTTTGTTTAGCGGAACCGGCAGGAAACGGTACAATACCAGTCAACATAAAATAAAGGGTACATCCCAGGGAATAGATATCCCATAATGTTGTTGGTTGTTCCGGAGCGCGAATTTGGTCTGGTGACAAATAGTCCGGAGTCCCCGCTATTTTTTTCTTTTTTCCTGTATCAGTTTCGTTGGAAAAATCAAAAACTTCTTTTGCCGGATCGGAATTGATTTTAAACTCTCCTTCGAAGGGAGCAAGAAGTACACGAAGTTTCTCCGCTTGAACACTGCTCGCGGAGGAAGGCACTGCAAGTCCAAAATCGGTAATCTTAACGGTACCGTCTCTCTTTAATAAAATATTCCCCGGCTTAATGTCACGATGAACCAATCCCTCTTGATGTAAATAGGCCAGCCCCTTCGCCGCCTGCATAATAATTGCCGCCGCTTTCTCGTATTCGATTCGCTCGTGTCGGATGATTAATCGCCTGACATCGCCCCCGTCAATATATTCCTGAACCGTATAGTGGACGTTTCCGTCCTTCGCGGATTCGATAAAACGTACAATATTTTCATGGTACAAATAACTGTTCAATTTAATTTCCCGAAGAAATTTATTGACCGTCAGCGGATTCGCTTGTTTTAAAGGCAAAACCTTGACCGCAACATCGTTTTTATGCGAATGACTACATTGATACGACCGTAAATTGCAATAATCTGTTATCGGACGCCCTAAAAAAACGTGTCCATAACCTCCCACTCCAAGGGAATCGATCATTCGATAACACCCTAGTGTAAATCGAGTTCGATGATGAAGAAGTTGTGAAACCTGCCATCGATTGATAAAACCTTGAAGCTCCAACTCAACCGGCAAAACACGTTCCAGTTCTTCTTCAAACGGAACCCCCTGTAAAAAAGAGAGTTCCCGACTTTCATCGGAATATTCCATACTGAACGAATCACTGTTCTGCCTGGAATATTCCAGTTCGAAGTCGGTTTTTTCCTGATCAGAGAGATCTTGTGTAAATTGAATCGAATCTTTTAAAACAAAATCGGCATTATCGTTATCAATATTTTTTTTCTCGTTCGAATCATATATGTTTTCTTGTCGATAACCATTGACTGATACATCGTCTTCTCCGTGCATATGAAGTAATTTCTCATAAAGAATAGAGTAAACCTTGTCAAGATCTTTTTTATCGATTAAATTACTTTGAAGAATACGATAATAAACCTCTGATTTTGGAATTTCGTTAGCATTCATTCTATATTTACTCCGAAATTTTTCCAAAATGGTGGAAGTGATGCCTCAAAAACCATTTCCAGATCCTTGGTCGGATGTTTAATACGAAGACTTCGTGCATGAAGAGCAATTCCTTCCGGTAAAATAATTTTGGCACCATATTTTCTATCCCCAAGAATGGGATATCCCCGATGGGATAACTGAACGCGTATTTGATGTTTTTTTCCCGTCTCCAGTTGTACTTCTACAAGCGATTGTGCCCCCAATCTCTGAAGAAGACGATAATGTAACCGTGCCTCTTTCGCCTCCGTCTCCCGACTCTGATCGGTTGTTATCCACATTTTACGATGACGCGGATCCTCGCATATCCAGTCAACACAATGATCCTCCTGGGGATAAATATGACCTTCCAGAAGGGCTAGATAGGTCTTTTGCACTAAATGTGAACGAAACTGTTCGTTCAAACGTTCCGCAGCCTTCGAGGTTCGCGCAAATACGACAACACCGGAAACAGGAAAATCCAACCGACTGACAACTCCTAAATAAACGTTTCCTTCTTTATGATATTTCTCTTTTATATATTGTTTTACCTCTGTCAATAACGTTGCCTCCCCTTCCGGAAGCCCCATCGTTGCCAAACCGATCGGTTTATTTACGACAAGTAAATGATTATCCTCGTAAAGTATCTGGTTTTGTATTTTTGTTTTCATATCAATCTTTAAATTAGCAATCGTTTTGCTGTCTCTTAAAATTCTAAAAATATTCCTCCAGTTTATTGGGGGATGTGATAAAATCTGGTTTTTTGACAGACAGCCCGGAAACGCGGACATTCCCTCTCGCCTCAAAAAATCAAGCGTTTTATTCATATTTTCCACAAAACTGACCTCTTTTAGTCATTTTTGCGATAAAAGTTTTCCGACTTTAATCACCAGCCTGCAAACTGCAGGAAAATATTTTCAATTTTATCATAAACGTCTATTGACAAATTTTTCTACTTGTTTATCATATTTTTAATTGTAAAGATGAATTTTTGCCATCTGTATCTGACTAGTTATTATTTTAATAAAATAACAGACAAATACAAGGGGTAAATTAATTATGTTATGTTAGTTGTTACAGATAATACAATCTGCAACATCTATTAATTAATACCACAAATCAGCATTTGTTCAGGAAGGACAATTTGCTTCTATTTTTCGGAGGTGGGTCTTCATAGACTTTATTGCTCTATAGTATTTTGCAGGTGATGAAAATCACAACATCGTTTGACGGTTTTAACAATCCCATGGCATTACAATGACTATTATGCTCTTGTGATGGACTGATTTTATAATCAATATTATATGATTCTATGTTATATGATTCCGTCCATTGCGGAAGAACATATTTGTTATATGTTCTTTACCGGGTTACAGAATTGTCGTTTGGTTGTCATGCTATGTCGTGATCGATTTTTATTATATTCCAATTTATTCATTCGTTGCAGATTTTTCTAAAACGGACGGGTATGTTTTGTGTAGTTGTCTATAAAAAGCAACTTAATATTATATTATCGCACCGAAAATGAATATTCGCAACATGTACTGAAAATTCCATGGATTTATATGTTTATTATCCAGAAGTACCTATTTACATTTTTTGATATGTTCAGGAGTCCATTATGTCATGCCCCACATTGAGTAATTATGATTTTAGTAATGGGAATTTTGATTTCGGCAACTTTGGTAATCGTGGAGACTATCTATCATTATTACCAACTGTCCCAGATATTATATTGCCTTCTGCAACTTCCCCGGAGGAGTTGAATTCTCCCCCGGAAGCCAATCCCAAAAAGAAGGAAGATTCCGCAAAAAAATCACCGAAACGTCCAAGAAGAAAGCCTGGGAGTAAAGTCATCATTGCCGCAAAAAATAAAGACGGCAAGGCCAATAAAAATGCAGGCAACGTGGTGTATCATCAAGTTGGGACTGTTCGAAAATTTGTCGGTCTTTCCCTTCAAACATCAGCACGTCTCCTCAATATTTCGGTGGAAGAAGCTTCCCGTCAGGAAAAACCATCAACGGATCTCCATATCAGTGAACTATTGAACTGGAGTTTCATTTTAAATGAACCAAAATGGTTTCTTCTCGGCGAGGAAGACGTATCAACACCATATAAAAACCGTGCCAAGATGGTTCTAGTTCTCAAAAATCTCTATTACATGTCATATATCATTACATTGAAATATCCGGATGACGACCAGTTATCCGCTTTAATTTGTAATATGCTTGACAGTCTTCGAAATATTGTTAATGACGATGAATTAGTGGATGGAATCGTTCCATGGACGGTCATTGGGAAGTCCCATCAACCAAAAGACTGTGGGAAAATTGTTGAAGATCTACGAGATCCCCGGGATTGGTAATCTCTTTTATCTCCTTTAAAATCTTGGGGGAACATTTTTATCGTTCCGTTTGGGATCGAACCCCCAGTGTAACATTAAAAGACGCGCATACATCTCTTCATTGGGGAGACTGAGAAGTTCGTCCTGTTTATCCTGTGGAAGTTTGCGCAAGGTATCCGCAAGCTCCTTGGTCGATTCGTTCATCCATTGAGATCGTTGCGGCATCATCTGTCTGTTTAAAGAATAATTTACTTTCTCGTTGCGGTTAAATGATGGCCTCGCTCCAAATTTATCATTGGGTGGAAATGGTATATTATCCGGATTCGGAAAACACGGATTCATTTGACATTCATCCTGTTTGCAATTGTCCATAGCACCTTTTTTCCCCAATTCAACCGAGAAAAGAAGACCTATCATTCGCTTTTTTTCTTCTTGACCCGGTAGTCCATTGAAATACTTCTGCGCTTCCGGAGACAATTTTTTAATAAAATTCTCCACGGGTTGACTTGAAATATAATCGGTTATTATTCTGAAAAAACTGGGACATTTGATTTTATTGTCTGGATATTTATTTTTAAATTCTTTTTCCTTTTCCGCATAGAATTCCATAAAAGATCTTGAAAACCAACTTAAATCTTCCTTTTGCAGTTCTTCTGGTAATCGTTGCATAACAAAACGAAATCGATTGTCATTGTTTTGAAAATATCGATTTCGCTCGTTATTTTCTTCCGGTGGAAAAGATGGATTATTGGACCAATTCATCTCTTTTTTGTTCTCTTGTTTAAGGAACTTGGGATTATCGGATTTTTGACTATCGGGTATTTGTTTGCCAGGCATTTGGTTTCCCGGCCAGGAACCTTTATTTTTATTCAGCCACCCTTTATTTGATTTCATTTCCTTGTTTTTGACTAAATTAATTTTATAAATCTCCATACAAGAACGAATTTCCGGTATACGGTTTTCTATTTTTGTAGCCATGATTTTATCGCGCAACGTTTCGTGAATCGAGGAACGCATCCAGGTATAATAGTTATCCATGGTACGATAAAGGATAGATCGATCCGCCGAATGCTCAATTTGATCATAAAGAGACCGTAGCGCCTTCCTCCGTTCATTTGAAAGACGATTGTATTTTAACTCCAAACGATGAAAATTATTGTCGGCAAGTAATTTTGTGAAATCAATCTTGTCTGCGGTAATATCCTCTATCGGGATACCTAGAGGATAGGCCGTTGTTATCATGGATGTATTATTATTGCTATAATCTTGATCTTCCGCATTATCGGATTCCATAGTCACTAAATTTTGAAATACCTCGTCATCGAACATTCCGGAGTCTTTTAATTGGAGAAGGAAAGAAAAATTTTCCGTTGAATCCAATTGGTCAAGCCACAAAATAAAAGGAACGTTCTTTTTCATTTGAGTCAGAGGATCGGGCACAACTTTAGAAACAAGCCAATGGCCGAGAAAAATCGCGACTCCGAATATTCCAATAAAACTCAACGTCAGAACCAACCTTTTACGGCGAAGGATTTTTTCCTTTTTCTTAATTTCTTCCTGGGCCGATAACGCGACAATCTCCATCGTGGACTTTAAAAGGAGGGGACTAGCCGGATCTGTTTCCAAGGTCCCCAGCATTTTCCAGGTATCCTTCAATTCCTCCATTTTCTGTCGTAACTCGGGAGATTCCTGAATCTTTTTTTCGATGGCAGTACGTTCTTCTATCGACAATTCTTCGTCAAGCCAGGCGAGCAGAAGTTGATCTTCCTCGCTAACCTGCTCGTCCTCTTCATTATCGAAGTCCTCCATTAAAGGAACTGGACAATTGTTGTCCAACACTTCGACAGGCACTTCATAATAACCGGAAATTCTCCTGGCGTCCGAATGTAAATATCGCGCCTGACCAGAAGCACTGCCAACGGTTTCCTTGTTTTTTGTTTTGATTTCAGAAATATTGTCATTTTTCATTGGAGTATTCTCCTTCCATATAGGGCTTGAGGAGCTCTCGTAAATTAAGTCGAGCGCGACATAAAAGCGATTTTACCGCTTTTTCTGAAAGACCCATAACCTCCGCGATTTGCAGATAGCTCATCTGCTCAAATCGATGGAGAAGAAGAGCCATTCGCTGTCGTTCTCCCAAACGGTCTATTGCCTGACGAACAACTTCCTGAATTTCCTTTTGCGCTAGTTGGCGTGTGGGCTGAAGTCCACTTTTTTCCAATAATGTATCTTCAAAAGAAAATGTGCTACTTTGGTTGGCGGTACTTGTACCCGATTTCTCCGTTCCACTAAACAGTAATTCCGGATGACGCTGTTTGGATCGCAGCGCGTTTAACGCAATGTTATGGACAATTCTATAAATCCAGGTTAAAAAAGGCGCAGTCGGTTCATAACTTTCCCGTGCACGATATATTCTGATAAAGACCTCCTGCGTTAAATCTTCCGCAAGTTGCCAATTACCAACCATGTTCTGAAGAAGAGCATGAATCCGATTTTGATTCCGGTTCATCAGTTCTTCAAATGCCAAGGCGTTACCAGCCCGAACCTGTAACATGAGCATCGCATCAGGATCGTTTTCTGGAATATAAATGGAAGGATTATCATTCATCGCGTTTCCAATATACTAATCTAGGGTAAACCGCCAAATACATTTCAACGGTTTGGAGTATAACCAAAACATATCACAGTCAATACACCTCTATATTATAACTCCGAAAAATGGAAAAAATACCTCAAAATTGATTTTCTGTAAAAAAGAAAATTAAAATCAGGAACAAAACAATTAAATCAGGAACAAAACAATAAAAAAGCGAGAAACATATAGATAAAAGTCCCTAGTGTATCAGATATCCCGGCCACAAACGGATTGCTCATTAGCGCTGGATTCCAACCAATTTTCTGAAAGAGCAGAGGAAGAAGTGCTCCTGTTATATTACTCGCAAAAACAACCAAAAAAACGGCCATCGGTACTATCATCAGTTGACCAAATGTTACATCCCGGCCATGAATGATTAACGCATTTAAAAGACCACATATTCCCATCGCCAGACCAAGGAGAATGCCCATATTAATCTCCCGAAATAGTATTTTCTTCACGTCTTTTAGGGTTATATCTCCTGTTGCCAATGCCGTAATTACCAGTGTCGCCGATTGCCCGCCGGTATTGCCTCCCGTGGATACTATCATTGGTAAAAACGCTATCAACCACACCAACTGTTTACTGACCTCTTCAAAACTATTTAAAATGAGTGCGGTTGTTATCGCCCCAAAAAGAAGAATGGCCAACCAAATAAAACGCTTGCGCGCCAACGTAAACAGATCTGTCTCCATATAGGTTGAATCGCCTAGCGAATTTACTGCCGCAGCCATATGGGCATCTTCCGACATCTCCTCCACAATGGTATCCAAAACATCATCATGGGAGATGATTCCAACCATGTGTCCTTGATCATCCACGACCGGAACGGCTATAAAGTCATATTTGGCAACCAGCTTTACCGCATCGGACCGGTCACATCGCGCATTAATCTTGACGAGATCCTTCTTCATAAAGGTCTTAATCTTCGTCATGGGTTTACTAATATGCCGAAGTAACTCTTTGGCTGAAACCAAACCGACCAGACAATCAGATTCATCCAGTACATAAAGATAATAGATAGTCTCTAAATGGGTTTGATTACTGATCTCGTTAAGAGCTTCCTGAACTGTCATATCAACTTTAAGACGAAGAAAATCTGAAGACATCTCCGCTCCGCAAGTATCTTCCGGATATTTGCGTAATTGCTCTATATCTTCCCGTTCTTCCGTGGATATCAATGGTAAAAGTTCGTCCACGACTTCAGGTTCAACTTCATCCAAAATATCGACTCGATCATCGGATGGAAGATATTCGATAACTTCTGCTATTTCTGAACGTGGAGCAGACTCAAATATCGCAACTTGGGTCTCCTGGTCAAAATAACTTAAAATACTCGCCCGTTTAATTACGTCTATATTTCGAAGAATCGTCCATATTTCCGAAGGATTCAGATTCGCCATGAATTCAGCAGCATTCGCCGGATGCATGACTTCACTAAATTCCCGCATCTCTTCGATATTGTTCTCCGCTATCATCTGGCGGAGTTCTGGTAGCAAGAGGGTATACGGTGTCACACGACCTCCTGTCTGTTTCTATATTATTTAATGGTTTACATTGGTCTCAATTTTCAAATAAATTTCAAAATTTGATTTAATACAACATTTACATTTTCCGTAAATCAACTACGCGTTTGGCTTTACCTTCGCTCTGTGGTATGACATTGGCCTGAACCAACTTGACCCCTGCACGAATACCAATTGTATGTTGAATTTTTTCAGAGATAATTTTCCGGAAGGATTCTACTGATTTAAGTGTGTCATCAAAGTTTTCCTGGGATAATTCCACTTGGACTTCAATATTATCAAGACCGTCATTTCGGGTCAATATAATCTGATAGTGTGGTAATGTCCCTTCGACAGAAAGGAGGGCCGCCTCAATTTGACCGGGAAAAACATTAACTCCACGTACTATAAACATATCATCGCTTCGATGGGAAATACGGGCAATACGACGTAGCGTTCGACCGCAGGGACATCGTTCCTTGATAATTCGGGTAATGTCACGAGTACGATAGCGAATGAGAGGCATTGCTTTTTTACTCAAGGTCGTAAATACAAGTTCACCAACCTCCCCATCCGGTAAAGGCTCAAGGGTTTCCGGATCAATAATCTCCGGATAAAAATGATCTTCAAAAATATGGGGACCCGACTGCTCCGAACATTCGGCACCAACGCCCGGTCCTACTATTTCCGTTAAACCATAGATATCGTATGCCTTTATATGCGCTTCCTGCTCGATTTTCTGCCGCATTTCCTCGGTCCAGGGTTCCGCACCGAAAATTCCAGTTCGAAGATCCAGCTTGGTTATATCGACTCCCATCGTCTTCGCTTCATCCAGAAGATGAATGAAATAACTGGGCGTACAGGAAATAGCCGTCACATGAAAATCACGCATTAGCATGATCTGCCGCTGGGTGTTGCCTCCAGAAATAGGAATAACTGTAACCCCATGCTTTTCCGCTCCGGCATGAAGACCAAGTCCACCTGTAAAGAGACCGTAACCAAATGAATTCTGTAAAATATCACTCGAATTAACGCCAAAAGAGGCCAATGCTCGTGCAACAACACTCTTCCATACTTCCAAATCACTTTTGGTATACGATACGACGATAGGTTTTCCTGTCGTTCCGCTACTGGCGTGCATACGAACAATCTCGCTCATGGGGACCGCAAACATACCAAAGGGATACGTGTCACGTAAATCGGTCTTCTTGATGAATGGAAGTTTTTGGATATCTTCCATACATTGAATATCGTCTAACGTAACACCATGTTCACGCATTTTATCCCTATACCAAGGGACATTACGCCATGTATGACGCAGGGTTCGCCGAAATCGGTACCATTGTATTTCATGTAATGTTTCCTCCGGCATGAAATCCGGGTTACTGGCTGGATGGAATCGGGTCATCGATCTTTCTCCTTGTTTAGGTTTATCCTTTGACAAGATTTACGAATCTATAGTCTTTTCATTATAAAACCAACTTTATTTCTGTAAAGGTACGAAGAAGAATGTCTTTTGACAACTTTTTGGCTTTAGGAAAAATGTTGTTTTATTCCCATTCAATCGTTGCTGGTGGTTTCGGACTCATATCATATACGACACGATTGAGGCCGGGCACTTCCTTGAGAATACGTTCTGTGATTTTATCGAGAAGATCCCAGGGAAGCCGAACGGAAGTCGCGGTCATAAAGTCATTCGTTTTTATACAACGCAGTGCGACGGCACGTTCATAACATCGTTCTCCATTTCGAACACCGACACTCTGAACGGGGAGTAAAACGGCAATTGACTGTGATATTGCGTTATAAAGTCCTGCATTAATGATTTCTTCGGTCATAATAGCATCTGCATCCCGAAGAAGATCGAGTTTCTCTTTTGTAACTTCTCCAAGACAACGAACCGCCAGGCCCGGTCCGGGAAACGGTTGTCGTCCGGTTATCGATTCCGGAAGTCCCAGCTCGCGTCCTACCTGACGTACATCCTCTTTATAAAGTGTCCGCAAGGGTTCGACAAGTTCAAATTTGAGATCTTCGGGCAGCCCGCCGACATTATGATGATATTTTATGGTTGCCGATGGATTTTTAGCTGTTCCACCACTTTCTACAATATCGGGATAGATCGTACCTTGGGCAAGAAACTTCGCACTGTCGATTTTTCCAGCCTCTTCAGAAAAAATATCGATAAAGAGTTTACCGATAATTTTCCGCTTCCGCTGTGGATCGGTAACACCAGCCAGAGCCTCAAGAAAACGGGTTTCTGCATCGATCATTCGCAGATCTGTTTGAAAATACTTGGTAAAAACCTCTTCCACGGCATCTGATTCCCCTTTACGCATTAAACCGGTATTAACATAAATGCAGGTTAAACGGGTTCCAATCACCTTCGCGACAAGGGCGGCGGTTACGGCAGAATCAACTCCACCGGATAGACCGCATACAACACGCTCTTCTCCTATCTGTTGTTCCAATTCCTTTAGTGTTTTTTCGATAAACTGTTTCATTCTATTGCTCCTGTTTATTTCTGCATAATATTTAAAATACTTCTTTCGGGAATCTTTTTTCAAAAAAAACATTCATAAAAAGTCCGAAAATCTTCCTACTGTTCACAGGGTAGTGGTTGCAAACACTTAAAAACGGAGTTGACTGGAACGCGGACGTCTCGTCCGCATGCCGGGAAAACAGGCGTCTCGCCTGTTTTATTCCCCTGAAAAACGGAGTTGACTGAAACGCGAACGTCTCGTCCGCAATGCCGAGAAAACAGACGTCTCGCCTGTTTTATTCCCCTGAAAAACGGAGTTGACTGGAACGCGAACGTCT
>CAYUAP010000055.1:0-31191 GCA_964442735.1 uncultured Planctomycetaceae bacterium
AAAGTTTGTTTGCCAAAAAACTATCCGTGAAAATCAGTGTTATCCATGGTTTCACCTTATATCCGTGGTTTCACTTTATATCCGTGAACGATTACCCCTTTTTTTAGAAAAAGTTGTAAAAACGGTACAAATCTCGATTTTCGATTGACGGGAATTTTTGTCATTAATCATCAGTAAACAAAAAAATATTATCGAAATAACGGGACGAATCTTGATTTTCCCGATAGAAATCCCTATACTGGATATTGTTCTGGATATTGTTATTGACTAATAGCAATTTCAAAAATGAAAACTCGATGTCGATTGGGATGGGAATCGAGACAACATTAAGAGACATTAAACGGATACAGGTTAAGGAGTATATCATGGGATGGATATCACAGAAGAATATAATTATACCGACGGATCTGACCGACTTGTCCATATTTGGTATTAGGACGGCAATGGAAATGGTCAACGATCCCCTAACACAATTAACGGTAGTTTACGTTCTTCCCCCATTGGAGCCCTGTGAACCGGGCGTTCTATGGGATGCGATCGATACCGCCAAACGTATTGAAAATACGCAGCAGTCATTAAAACAATATTTAAGGCGCAACGATCTTCCTTCGTTGAAGACGGAGGTTCTGATAGGAGATGCAGGTCGTGAAATAGTAGCGTTGGCCAAGCAAATGAAGACGGATCTCATAGTGATACCCTCCTACAGTCGGGGTATTCTGTCGCGATGGATACTTGGTTCCGTTACCGACTATCTTCTTCATCATGCCCCATGTCCAGTCCTGTTCCTCAAGGCACAGCATACGATGAATTCAAACGTGAAATAACAGTGATCAAAAAAACAGGGGTTCAAGAACTGCCCTATGAAACAGTTCTTTATCTTCATTAGTCAACAGGAGTGATATATCATGAAGTACGATACGATAAAGAGATATTTTATCTTGATTTTACTAACGGGTATTGTTTTACAATGTCAGCAAATAACAGGAGATACCGGAGATACGAAGATACTTCGTGCCGGAGTCGCGGCGGTCGATATTTCACCAGTGGTATTTCCAGTACAAACGAATGGAGGTTTTCTGCCAATTACGGCCAATAAAGTAAAGGATCCATTGTTTGCACGTGCATTGGTTATCGACAATGGTGAAGAAAAATTCGCGTTGGTGGTTGTCGATAATTGCTTAATGCCGAGTTGTCTTGCAGATCAGGCGAAGGAGATCGTAGAAAAAGAAATCGGATTCCGTTCGGATCGTATTTCTATATCGACCACCCATTGTCATACGGCACCTTCTTTAACGGGAACGCATTACGCGCCGGAAGATGAAAATTACGTCAAGTATTTTCCCGGCAAAGTGGCAGAGGCTATAATAAAGGCCAATGCGAATCTTCGTCCGGTAAAAGCAGGCTGGGGGACCATTCGAGAACCACGTTTTGTTTTCTGCCGTCGTTTTTTAATGAAACCGGGAACGGCATGGACGATTCCACTTGAATTTACAGGATCAAAAGGGGACCTGGCCCAAATGAATCCGGGCCGACAAAACCCCAATGCACTAACCCGAACAGGCTATCCGGACCAAACCGTCTACGTGCTCGGCTTTAAAACACTGGACGACAAGCCCTATTGTGTTTTTGCGAACTATTCAACCCATTATGCGGGTTCCTCCGATATTTCCGCTGACTATTTTGGCGTTTTCGCCCGAAAAACAGCAGAATTTCTAAACGCGTCCAACGAGTTCGTCGCCATAATGTCCAATGGTACAAGCGGTGATACAAACTGTATCGATTTTACGAAAAAGGAAGAAGATCAAAAATTCGATATGTATATTGTCGGCGAGGAAATAGCCCGGGATGTCAAAAAAGTTTGGGATTCCATGACCTTTCATAAATGGGTTCCCTTAAAGGCTATTCAAACGGAAATGACACTCAAGATTAAAACGACCACCCCGGAACAGATCAAGGCAGCTACAGAATGGCTTGAAAAACTCCAAAAAGAAGGGCAACCGATAAAAACCACCGCAGACGTCTACGCCCATGAAACACTTGTCGACGCCAAATTACCTCCTGAACGAACGATTAAAATACAGGCCTATCGGTTCGGTAATGTCGGATTCGTCACAATTCCCTGTGAAGTTTATAGTTTTACCGGACATGATTTAAGGGCCAATAGTCCCTTTACGCCCACTTTTGTCATCAGTCTGGCCAATGGCTATAATGGCTATATTCCGACCTGGGATTCATTCGAATTGGGTGGATACACAACATGGCGTACCCGATCCAGTATCCTAGAACCCATGGCCGAACCGAAAATCCGCGCTGAAAGCCTGAAACTGTTGAAGACAATTTATTAATACAAGACAATTTATTAATCAAATTCACTTTTTTTCCAGGACGATTTCCTCTATTTCAACGGTAATATTTTTAAGCGAGCAAAAATCGAAACGGAGTCCGGTAATTTGTCCCGTCCATAATGGCGAACGACCGACCTGGAACAGATAATCATTGAATTTTCCATTATCGACAAGCGGCAGACGAATTGATTTTTGCTCGCTCCAATCTTCACGGACGTTTTGTTTCCATAATAATTGGGCCAAACTCCCTTGACCGTTTAAACCGGAGATTTTCATTCGAACCCGGATTTTATCGAATGAATTGGCTCCAATTCCTTTTTTGAATAAAACATAACAGGCGGGATCCGTTGTCGCGGAAATAATATTGAGTTTTCCATTCTTCTTCTCAAATTTGGATATCCCCATCATATTGGTCCAGCCGAAAAATTTATTTTTTTCATTCCATTCCCGGGGATTCCTGGAATTATGTCTCTCTTCTTCCCTCCATTTTCGATAGGGGATATCATAGGGTCCTTTACCAATGTCATCAGGAAGAAGGTCTTCATGATCGGCTGGCTGTTTCGTGAAGACTCGTGCTATCGCATCAAGATATCCAAATCCATATTCGGTATACGGAAGAAGATAATGTCCTTCGCTCCATTCGTTCCAATTATCCAGAATCAGTATTTTTGAACCCAACTGCGAGGAAGGTATTGTCTCGATAAATGATTTGGCCCGACGTAACAGAACTTCAAAATCGTCTGGAGGAAGTTTCCAAATGGATCCTTCATCATGCCAGCCACTCCAGGCTTGTGAAACTGTTACAATCTGTGGAATATACCCTATCTTCTCCACCGTCTGAATGGTTTCCATCTGTCGTTCAATGGCCTCGGCAGGCAGTGGACTATTGGAGATCGGCTGGCAATAGGCAAACGTATAATCAAGACCAAGATCCTTCATTTGCTGTAATACATTGGGAGTTGTTCCTCGATATTCACCGAGAATAATCATTCCATCAAACCCTTCCGCTTTACAAGCGGCACGAAGTTTATCAAACGCGGCACGAACTTTTTCGACACTACCCAAATCCTGTATCAGAAATTCCGGACGATAGATGAAAAAGACAGGTTTATTATCGATTTTTAGATAGTTATCTTTTTTAAAATAATTGTTCATCCAATACGGAAGAAGATTTTTCATCAGATCGTTTTCATCGGTAACTCCGGCCTTGCCTCGATTCTGATTCTCCCACATAATAGTGATTTTTATTTCTTTTTGATACTGTGAATGATAAAGAGCTTTAGTAATAGCTTCTTCGTAACAGGTTTCGACAGGTCCACCCTGACTGGTACGATACCAGCAGTAGATAAAGAAATCGACCCCATGTTCCACTGCCCATTTAGTTTCCCAATCGGCGACTTCCGGAGATTCCTGCGCATAGAAACCAAGAGCAGGGGTTCGTTCCGGGTGTTTGAGTATCTGATCCCATCGGGAGCCGGCATCATAGTTCCATAAAGGGCAATTATGAGCCCCCACCAGAATCTTCGACGTTTTCTCGGGACGAACAGGAGCCGGTATTATGGACATAGGTGTAACAGGACGTTCTTCCAAAAAACGGACCGGTAAACGTCCTATGGTATGAACGATTCCCTGAACGGAAACATTTAATTTCAGTTCCGCATAGATTGGTTTCGCGGTTGTTATTGTCCATTGGAAGAGAACTTCACCATTTGCGGGAATATTTTTACATTCTTCCGAAATGGCTTTTTTGACAATTCCTTCGGGAACAATTAGTTCGGGAACAACGGAAACAGCTTGTTGTGCCGGATTTACAACAATCGCTCGAACCGTAACATTCCTTCCAGCCCGGGTCAATGACGGTTGTTCGGTCATAAATTCGGAAATATACGGAGGCATGGTAAATGTTTCCGCATAAAGTGTTCCTGTTAAAAAAAGGAAAAACATAAATTGACAAATAATTTTCATAACGATATCTTCCTGTTTTATCATACGTTATACTATTTTATCACACATTATACTGTTTTATCACACGTTATACTAAAGTGTAAACTGGATATGTTTTTGAGATTATAACAATTTGTAATTTGAATGTCAACTTTTATCAGAAATGGGGAAGATCTAAAAATCATAAAATTGCTCTTTTCCGAATTTTCAAAAAAGGCTATACTTTCAACGGATTCTCTTTTTGTGGTAGAAACCATTATTTCCCCCTAAAAAAGGAAGACAAAAACAAAAACGCCGATGTAAAATGGTAAAATGGAAAAAACGAACAGACAAAACAAGATAAATCTTAAAGACAGAAAATTTGGAGCCTGGTTCCTTCTGCTTTTGTGGGTGGTCCTATATTCCGGCTGTGGAACAACTAAATGGTCGGACACAGGGCGAACTGCAACAGAGCAATTATTGATCAGTTCCGCAATTGAAGATGTGATCGATGAATTCGATTTTTATCCCCTGTCCGGGAAAAAGATCTATCTCAAAAAAGATGGAGTTTCCTGTACCGATAGTCAATATTTAATAGCGGTTCTTCGTCAGCAACTAGCAGCCAATGGTGTTTTTATAAAAGATAAAGAAGATGATGCGGACTATATTCTGGAAATAGCGCCGGGAACAGTAGGAACGAATCGTTACGAACTAATGTACGGTATTTCCTCAACGGAGATACCTTCCGCATTAACCCAGGGGACCGTAACATCCATTCCGGAGGTATCGTTGATAAAGCGAACGGACCAGAAGGCGGAAATAAAACTAATGCTCTGGGCCTATAACAGAAAAAGTGGATCAATAATCTGGCAATCGGGGACAAAATCCAAAACGGCCTATATTCGAGACCGCTGGTTTCTTGGAATCGGTCCTATAACAAAAACATCCTTTAATCCCAAAAAGATTGCGGTTGGAACAGACGAAGTCAAGGTACCCCGACGAACACATGACGGTGAATATGTATCAAAGGATGAAAAACCTTCGGTAAAAACAGAAGCAATCTATCGGGAAATCGATCCCAAGACCCAGGAACGTCTTCAAGCCATTCGTGAAAAAGGAACCTTCCGATTCACCAAGGAAGAAGAAAAAGCCGCAGAAACCACGAAAACAGATTCCGTAAAAGCCAAGACGGAGGATAAAAATACCGATAAAAACGCCAAAACAGAGGAAAAAGACAAAACGGTCGTTCCAAAATCGGATATAACCACTGCCAACACTAAAAGCGAGCCCGTTCAAAATCGAATTAAACAGGTTTCCGATATACAAGCGGTTCCAAAAGAGGAGACACCTTCTGCTACAATTAAACCACCGGAAAATAAAGAAACCACTCCAAATACGGTACCGTCCTCTCCTAAAAACGAAACGATTCCCGCTAACAATACGAAGGTATCGAATAGTGATTCCACCTCCAATAACATTCCCGTTTTGGAGTTCGATAATATGCAACTTCAATTACAATCAATCTATGTACCGGAAAATCAATGATTTATCACCTGTTTAATTGTGAATCAAGTATGTTATTTTGTTAAATTGGTATGTCAATGAATATAACTCCTATTTTTTATAATATTTTCCGTTCGATATTATTTGTGTCAATACCATTTGTATCGATACTATTTTTTCGTTCTGCGCCTTTATTGTCACAGGATCGCTCTTTTGATTCCTTTATAACAGGAAAAGATATTATTGTTTTTCAGAACCAACAGGGACATTCTCAACGTCTTCAGGGGACCGTTCTCAATATTACCGGAACAGAAGGCTTGATCTTCCTTCCCTTGAATCAGACGAAACCCGTTTTTATCGTTCCAGATAATATTCTCCGATTGGAAACCATTTTAACCGAATCCCATCGTCAGGGAGAGGCGGCGTTTCAAGAAGCCCGAAAAACAGGAAACAGTGAACTGTGGAGCAAGGCACACCAGAATTTTCTTCAGGCACGATCGACCGATGAAAAACGACCTTGGGTCCGATTCTGGCTAACAGCACTTCTCGTTCAGACGAATATAGCCATGAAGAAACCGATCAATGCGACACAGGAATTTCTTCTCCTCTGTCAAGTGGATCCCCATCCGCCGTGGTTGTCGTTTATTCCACTGTTTTGGGATACCGATTCGACTTTATGTAGTGGTTCCGATGTACTGACCCTGGAACAGATAATTCTTCCCTGGCTTGAATCGGAAAATAACCCTTCGGGTAAACCAAATGATGCCGCTCGTTTATTGGCCGCATCCATTCTTCTGGACGGATCTCCAAATTGGCAAAAAAAAGCGGTACAAACACTTGAGGAACTAATTGTTATACGGAACCCTGATCCACAATCCAACGTCCTAAACAAGTATTACGAAACGATATCGCTTTTAGCATTGGCCCAATTGGAACGAAAGAAATGTACCATGCCTTTAACGGAGATTAATGCCGAGGCCCTAATAGAGACGATAAAACGGCTTCCTTCACCTCTAAAAGCCGGTCCCTATTATCTGATGGGGTTCTATTATGAAAAAAATCAGAAGAATGAAGAGGCACTTGAATATTATCTGCGTCTTCCGATTCTTTATCCGGAAAACAGTTTTTTGACAGATTCGGCCCTGACCCATGCTACGACTCTCCTGAAAAAAATGGGGAGAAGTGCGGAAACAACAAAACTCCTCAATCGGAATACAAGCCATTAAAATACAAGCTATTAAAATACAAGCTATTGAAATAAAAATGAATAAATCATCGAACCTGGTAAAGTATGTAACTTCCCAAAACATGGAACCAAGTTTGTATTTTTCTGAATTAATGATACTCAAGGCCGTTTTAAATTCCTTCTTCCAAAACAGACGGGACGCCAGTTTTGGAAGAGGTGGACGGGACGTCCGTGCGTGTCCCAAGGACAGACAATATTATTTTTATATCAATATCATTTCCGTATTACGTCTGTATCATGTCTGTATTTTACCTGTATCATACCGATATAGTATCTGTAACATTTCGGTTTGTAGTATAAAAACTTTCTGTAACAAGAAAATATTAAAAATCAACAAAGAGTCCCCACTTGTAATAAATACTTTTTTCGATATAATGTCAATTTGATATGTTGTATACTGGTGTAAAGGTATGTAAAAAGTTAAGGGTGATTTCCTTAAAAGCGGCAAACAGCAGAAAAATGCAGTTTCGGATATTTTATGGAAACGTTCTTTATTGGTAAAGTATTTCACCTTTTCTTTTGTTAAATTAAACAGAAGAGGAGTTTTGTGAAGCTATTATTAACCTCCTGTTCTCGAAGAATGAATGCTTTTTGGACGAAAAAACGGTTTTCGTCCGGTATTTGTTTTCGCGACAACAAAAAAAGAAGCTGGGAATTATACTGTGGTTAATCGAAACCTGATCCGTGGTCTGGATCTAAATGAAGACAATTGGGAAAATGAACTTCAATCGGCATTGGATAGTAATGAAATTAATAATCTTTTTTCGTTTGAGAACGAAGTATCGCCGAACCAGATTGTTGACGGAAAAATTATCCGAGTCGAAAATGAATACGTAATAGTTGATGTAGGTTACAAGAGTGAAGGTCAAATTCCGATATCCGAATGGGAGGAAGGTGAAAACCCGCCAGTTCCCGGCGAAATAGTCAAGGTCTTGGTGGAAGAGTTAGAAGACACCATGACCCCGGAAGAATTGAACAAGGGAATGATAGCCTTGAGTAAACGTCGTGCCGCCAAAATTGAGGCATGGACCAAAATGCTCGAGAAAATTCATGAAGGTGAAGTCATCGAAGGTACCGTTATTAAGAAGATTAAGGGTGGTCTTTTGGTCGATATCGGTGTTCACGTTTTTCTGCCAGCCAGTCAAGTGGACGTTCGTCGTCCTGCCGATATTGGCGAATTCATTAACAAACCCATTAAGTGCGTTATTCTCAAGATTGATGAAGCCCGTCGTAATATTGTGGTTAGTCGTCGTGCCCTGATCGAAAATGAACGTAAAGAAAAAAAGAGTGCTCTTCTTCGCGAATTGGAAGTCGGCCAAATTCGGACTGGAACCATCAAAAATATCGCCGATTTCGGTGCCTTTATCGATTTGGGTGGTATAGATGGCCTGCTCCATATTACCGATATGAGTTGGGGTCGTGTTACAGATCCCCATGAAATAGTCTCTATTGATCAACAGGTGGAAGTCAAGATCCTGGCTATCGATTATGAAAAAGAAAAAATTTCACTTGGTCTGAAACAGAAAACACCCAGTCCTTGGGAAACCGTGGAAGAACGCTATCCGGTTGGCGCAAAAGTTACCGGTACCGTTGTGAACGTTATGAACTACGGTGCTTTTGTTAAACTGGAAGAGGGAGTTGAAGGCTTGGTTCATATCAGTGAAATGTCCTGGACCAAACGAATTAATAATCCCAGCGAAATTCTCTCCGTCAATGATAATATCGAAGTCGTTATTATCAATGTTGACAAGGACAAAAAGGAAATCTCCCTCGGTATCAAACAGACTATGGAAAATCCATGGCAGTCCATTAACGAGAAATATCCTGTAGGGTCACAGGTTACTGGAGTTGTTCGTAATCTGACCAATTATGGCGCCTTCATAGAACTGGAAGAAGGTATAGATGGTCTTTTGCATGTTAGCGATATGAGTTGGGTTCGTAAAATTACTCAACCGAACGAAGTCGTTACCAAGGGCAAAACCATTACCTGTCAGGTTATTTCCGTCGATAAAAAGAATCATCGTATCGCACTCGGTTTAAAACAGCTAACCGAAGATCCCTGGGCCCATCGTATTCCGGAAAAATATAAAGCCGGTAATCTCGTTACCGGAAAAGTTACTAAAATCACCAACTTCGGTGTCTTCGTTAGCCTGGAAGATGATTTAGAAGGTCTGCTCCATATTTCCGAGTTAGCGAATCATAAAGTTGAAAATCCGGAAGATATCGTTAAAGTCGGTGAAGAAATTGAAGTCAAGATTCTACGTGTTGATCCGGAAGAACGTAAAATCGGTCTTTCTCGTAAACGTGTTGAATGGAATGGCGATCAAGATCCCAATGCACAGGAAGAAGAAAGTAATAAAGAACAGGTTCCCGAAAGTCCGGCAACACCTTCTATCAATCCTGAAACACTTCGTGGTGGTATGGGCGATGACTCCGGTCCTCTCTTCAAACTTCCTGAAAATACAAATGCCCCTGAAGAAAAACCCGAAAATTAATTTTCGAGGAATATATCGTAATACATTCTGATATTGTGTTACGTCTCCAATAAAAAAGGTCGGAATATTTTCCGGCCTTTTTTATTGGGAACTATACTTGAGGTCGTTATAAATCTCTTTTTTTCATAACAGGCGAGACGCCTGTTTTGCGGAGATAGCGAAGATGCGGAGATTGTGAAGATGCGGTGATTGTGAAGATGCGGAGATTGTAGACGAGACGTTCGTGTTCCCGGAAAATGCCGATTTTATAACGACACACAGTATAAATATTATATGATTTTATGGTCATTACGGAAAAAGTTTGTAACGGCAGATGAACGACCCGTATTTGTAGAAAAGGCTATTTGTACCCGGTACCTGGTACCGGGCTCCTCAATTTTGTCCTGTTTGATAACGTATAACGTATTTGATAACGTATAACGTAGAAGTCCACTTTAAAAAATATCCGTCAACCAATAGAAGAAAACAGGTTATGGCCGTACAAGTCGATATGGACCTCCGTGTTTTGGCCCCTCGTTCATTATCTCAAGGGGAACCATTAACCTTTTCAGCAATCCATAAAAACCGATAGATCGTCAATTGCTTGGGTATTACCACCGCGAGATATCGTACAATTCATTTCGATTACAGAAAGATTTTTCTCGATATAGTATTGGGCCACCTTCTTTTTACGATCACTTTTAGCCGCTTGTCCCAACAGATAATGGCCGATTAAAATGGCAATTCCGGAATCGACAAGTTTTCGTGCGGTCAACTCCATAAAACTACCACCAACAGACTTGGCTACAGTAATCGATTCATCCATTGTTACACGTGCTTTTTTGAGTTTTTCCAGAAGGTCGGACAAAACGGAATCGTCGAATGTACGCGATTCAAAATCGGTAATATAATTCTGATAAATTCCGGAGGTCAGTCCTCGAATAGCCGCAACGACCTGTAATTGAGACGTTCCTTCATAGATTGTGGTAATTCGGGAATCGCGATAATAACGTTCTGCGGCATAATCCTTCATGTAACCACTTCCGCCGAGGACCTGAATTGCATTGGTTGCCGTAGTTATGGACATTTCACTACAGAAGTACTTGCTCATGGGGGTTAGCATCGCATTGAGTTTTTTGAGAGTTCGAGAACGTTGTTTGAACAGCTTCTTTTCATCATCTGATAACGTTTCGACATTACGTTCCAAAATTCGATTTATATTATTTTCAATATCGCAAATACGTGCTGTTTCATAGGCAAGCGCGCGTCCGGCTTCGATATTAATACGCATATCGGATAGCATTTCCGCAACGGGGGCCAAACGAATAATCGGAGCTCCAAACTGTTCTCGGGACATGGCGTAATCATAGGCCAAACGAGCGGCAGCCTCCGCAACACCCAGGGACTGCGCCGCAATACCCAATCGGGCACCATTCATTAACGCCAAAACATAGGTTATGAGCCCGCGCTGTCGTTCTCCAATTAGACGGCACGGCGTATGATCGAAAACAAGTTCGCAGGTGGGCGAACCATGGATTCCGATTTTCGATTCCAAATGACGAACTCTAACAGATGGACCGCGTTCGCAGATAAAGAGACTTAATCCACGACCATCAGAAATGGCGTGTTCACTCCGGGCAAGTACAAGAAGAATGTCTCCGCATCCATTTGTTATAAAACGTTTTACACCATTGAGTACCCAGTTTCCTTGTTCGTCTTGATCGGCACGAAGTCGAACCGATTGAAGATCGGAACCTGCATCCGGTTCCGTTAAGACCATTGCTCCCGAGACTTCACCGGAGGCAAACTTCGGAAGAACTTCATCTTTAATTTCTTCGGACGCAAACGCGTAAATCGTATCCGCAATTCCCTGTAAACCAAACATATTCATAAAGGAGCAATCACCGCGCGCCACCATTTCCGTTGCCATGGTGTAAATCAGAATCGGGCAGTTGATTCCACCATATTTACGTGGCATGGTGAATCCCATTAGATCTGCCTGTGTCAAACGATCCAGATTGGCACGTACCAGTGGATGAAGTGTTACAGTTCCATTATCGTTGAGTGTATTACCTTCTTTATCAACCTGCTCCGCATGGGGGGCCAGAGTCTCGGCCGCGATTTCTCCGGTTATATTGAGGACCTTCCGATAATTGTCCAATACATCGTCCAAATCATTCGGGAGCCAATCGGCGGAGCCGTTCGGTGTTTCTCGTTCCTGAAGCGCCGCTATTTCCGCAACGTCCATATAGTCGAGATAAAATTGTATATCTTTATTATCCTGGAAAAAATTAGGCATGTTTATTCCTTAAATTAAAATACGGAAAATTTAACGTTCTTTAAACGCTTTAATCATCATGGGAATGATCTGTTTCAGATCACCGACAATACCATAATGAGCCACAGAAAAAATCGGGGCGTTCGGGTCACTATTAATCGCGATAATTTTAGCGGAATCCTGCATACCGGCCCTATGCTGAACTGCCCCACTAATACCACAGGCAATATATAAAGCAGGACGAACCGTTGTACCTGTTTGACCCACTTGATATTCCGGACCGATAAAACCGCCGTCAACCGCAGCACGACTAGCTCCTACAGCCCCCCCCAACGTTCCGGCCAATTCGTAAATCAAATTGAAATTCTCCCGACTGCCGACTCCGCCTCCGCCCGCAACGATAATTCGAGCACTCTTTAAATTCACTTTACGTGCCTGAACATATCTTTGCAAGACCTTGACCGCCTTTAAACAATCATCGATAACCACAGTTTCCCGCAGGAGTTCTCCTGTTCGACCTAAATGCGGTTCCTTTTGGGGAATAACACCTTCCCGAACCGTGGCCATTTGCGGCCACTGCTCCGGATTGACAATCGTCGCTATAATATTACCACCAAACGCCGGACGAATCTGCAAAAGCAGATTCTTCCAGATCTGGTTGGAACGCGAGTCCGGAATGTCACTGATTTGTAAATCCGTGCAGTCGGCGGTTAGTCCGGAACGTGTTGCCGAGGCAATTCGCGGTGCTAAATCACGTCCGGAATGCGTAGCGCCATAAAGGACAATTTGCGGCCGATGACGTGATATCAGTTCGGTCATAACATGACTATAAGGCATACTGGTATACTGTTTCAGAGTTGGATCGTCTACCAGATAAACACGGTCCATTCCATACGCGAACAAGGTAGATGCAAGTGATTCTACTTGACTGCCAGCGAGGACGGCTCCGGTCTTAACGCCTAAATGGTCCCCGAGTTCACGGGCTTTACCACATAACTCCAGAACAACGTCCTGAATTTTGCCGTCTTCCTGTTCCGCGAAGATCCATACTTCCCCTTTCGGATTTTTCTCCAACATGATGTTTCCTTTTATATATAAATATTGTGTATTTCTCAAGCTGTAGGTAAACCTTGAATATATTGGTTTCTTCAAGATATCAAGCAGTGTATATGCCTGCTTGCCCGGAATGTGAACGAAACGTCCACGAGCCACGGTATTATCCTAACGTTCGGTCCGTAACCAACTCTTGAATTAAACCACGAACCCCTTCTTCGGTAGGTTCAATATTGGTAAAACCTTCCTTGGTCAGAACAATTGACTGAATTCGAAAAACCTTGGTTGGAGATCCGGCCAAACCGCATCGAGACAGATCCGCATTAATATCTTCCAGAGTCCATTGTTCGAGAAGATTACCTTTTTGTGCCAAACATTCCAGTTCGGAGGCTGTATTATCACCGGTAATTTCAGCAGGAACCCGTTTATGTTTACTCTTCATCATTTTTTTCACAGCCCAGGGACGCGGGGTATTTGCCGACTCGATCACTGTAATCAGAACAGGAAGGGTCGTTTGAACAATTTCCCAGCCGTTGCCAATATTTCGTTTGAGTTTTGCCGTTGAATCGGAAACTTCAATGATTTCTTCCAAATAGGTTACTTGGGGAATCCCCAGTTTTTCTGCCGTTTGGGGACCAACCTGTGCGGTATCACCGTCTATAGCCTGCCGTCCACAAAAAACGAAGTCATAATTTCCAACCGTTTTTACCGCCTGTGATAATATATAACTCGTTGCCAAGGTATCGCTGGCAGCCGCACGACGATCCGTTACCAAAATAGCCCGATCCGCCCCCCGATACAGACAGGCGCGAAGAATATCCGCTGCCTTCGGCAGGCCCATGGTCAGAACGGTAACCGTTCCACCGTAGCGCTGTTTGACTTCCAGGGCCGCTTCCAGAGCATGAAGATCTTCCGGATTAAAAATGGCGGGAAGTGCCGCACGATTAATAGTACCGTCTTCCTTCATGGCTTCCCCAGTTATATTTGCGGTATCCGGTACCTGTTTTACCAAAACGATCGAATGATAGGACACTCGTCTACTCCTAAATTCTTAAATTTTTTTCTATTTCCAACCACGAACATCACGTTCGCCGTTCGACTGACAAACGTTTTACTTGTCAGTGACCACAAACCAATTATTCAACCATTGGTATTTTGTAGGATAATTGGTTTTTCGTAGGATAATGGATAGTATACAGATGAAATTTAATGGAAAAACAGTTTTTCGTCAAGAGTGATTTTTTAAATCTCTTCACTTTTTTCCCTTAATGTATATAATTGTTAGAAGAAACGAGCTTAACTCGGATTATTTTGTTGAAAATAGGGACAAGATATCCCTATTTCGGTTAATTGGAAAAGAGAGTATTTATATGAAATATATTAAAAGTAACTTGCAACCATTTTTAACGGGTATCTTGATAACCATTTTCGTGTTATCTCTTTTGAAAATCATTAAAAATCAATCGGCAGATGCGCAACTGGTACCAAATACAGCAACGCCTGCTCCTGTCTCAACCGAGGTGGATACAACTTCCGGTATAGCTAATACTCAAACGGTTAATTCAAGTAGTGCCTTGTTCCGTGAACGTTATAATGAACTTCTACCCGAAGAACGTGTTTCCGCGCTCATTTATGAACACCATAATAAAAGTGTTGTGAATATTGAGACTGTTTTCATTCGGCAGGCTCGTTTTATGATGCAGGAAGAGGCGGAAGGACGTGGAAGCGGAATCGTGTTAAATCAGCAGGGGTTAATCCTAACGAATTTTCACGTTGTGGAGAAAGCGGACACAATTTCTGTGACTCTTTATAACGGCGAGACCTATCGAGCCAAAAAAATCGGAGAAGATCCGAATACGGATATTGCGATTTTAAAGATCTCCGCTCCCACAGAATCACTTGTTCCGATACAGTTTGGGGATTCTTCAAAACTTCTGGTTGGTCAGCTTGTTTATGCGATAGGTAATCCATTCGGTCATGACAGAACAATGACCCGTGGTATTGTCTCCAACTTGAATCGAACGATTAGCAGTCCTAACCGCTTTCGTCAGATCAAGGGAGTCATTCAGATTGACGCGGCCATTAATCCGGGCAATTCCGGCGGACCTCTATTCGATAGTCTTGGTCGTATGATCGGTATGAATACGGCCATAGCCAGCCGAATAGGTGAAAATACTGGAGTAGGATTTGCGATTCCAGCCAATACAATCCAGCGAATTTCGACCATTTTGGTTCAATCGGGGAAAGTCGTTCGGGGTGATATAGGTATCGTTCAGGTCACAGAGACTGAATATGGATTGCTCCCGGTACTGATCGATAACGATGGGGCTGCTGACCGTGCCGGTCTGCAAGGTCGAAAACTTGTTCTAGCCCGATTTTCACAAAATGGAAACGATTATATAACGGAAAAAGTCATAAATCCG
Organism: uncultured Planctomycetaceae bacterium; assembly: GCA_964442735.1. GTDB lineage: Bacteria > Planctomycetota > Planctomycetia > Pirellulales > Thermoguttaceae > JAUNBG01. The sequence continues at coordinate 15,246 of CAYUAP010000055.1, forward strand.
GAAAAAGGGTTCGATATTATTATTGGTGTCAATGGTAATCCCACAAAAACAGGAGAAGAGTTTATAACAGCCGTTGAAGAACACAAGCCGGGTGAAACCATTCAGCTTGATATCATTCGAAACAGGAAAAAAACAAGTATTTCTGTTGTTTTGGATTCACCTTCGGAAAAGAATCACTAATCATGAAAAAACATGGTATAAAAATTGAAATCGTTAATAATCAGGACCGTTTACCCCTTGATGAAAAAAAAATCATCCGGATCCTGTCCGTGTTACTGGAAAAAGAAGGAATGTTGGCGGCCCGACTGGAAATAGCCCTGGTCGACGATCCGACGATACATCAGTTGAACGTGGAATTTCTAAACCACGATTACGCTACGGATGTTTTGGCCTTCGATATGGATTCCCGGCTCAATCATCATTATCTGGAAGGGAATGTTATTATCAGTACAGACACTGCCGCGGACAGGGCCCAGGAATTCAATATGGTTCCGGAAAACGAGGCGATCCTCTATATAATTCATGGAACCCTCCACCTGCTCGGCTACGACGACCATGATAGTGAAAACGCCCCTATTATGCGTGCTAAAGAAAAAGAATATATGGAATTGTCATATTCGGATAATATAAATAATTCGGAAACAGGTATTTAATGGGGAAACTTTATCTGCCAAAATCGGAACATCACTGAAGGCAGATTCTCAATCTATATTCGGACGATATTCGAATCATTTAAAAATGATATTGCCAATAATCCATTACTCCCTTCATTATGGTAAACCTGTTTTATTATTATGATGATTCCGAATTTACCCATAATATAAATAGAAAATCAAGTTCGGTCCTAATGCCCTAACGATCCCTTGTGGACAGGTTGGACTGGAAACTTCAACTGTAACCGTTCACGGCTATAATGTGAAACCACGGCTATAAAGTGAAACCACAGATATAAAGTGAAACCACGGATAACACTGATTTTCACGGATAGTTTTTTGGTAAACAAACTTTTTTTATGATAAAATTATTTATGTTAATAGATAAAATGTTTAGTTTGTTATTGTAAAATATTGTATATTACGGCAGACTATCTGTGTTTATCCGTGGTATCCGTGGTTCCAAAATCGTTCGTGAATGGTTGCCTTCAACTGTTGTTCAAGGCAGCCAGGATTCCGACTTTACTTTCATGACAATAATTATATTTATCTCTAAAATTATATATATCTCTAATTACATATCTCTCTTAAATTTTATTTTTATCTTGTCAATGCCCTGCTTGAAGACGTCGATTTTTTCTTGTATAATGGAAATCTAAAAATTACCATTCTAATGGAATGTTGTGTCGTTTATCAATTTCTTCCCCGGATGGTATTCATTTTCAATATTATACCGAAACCAAAATACACCGAAACTAAATATTTTTTGAGCTATTGATGAATATCAGTATTCATTATACAGTATATAAAGAGAGATAAATAAAAGGAGGACGTGAAACGATGGGACTAAAAAAAGATGCGAAGCCTTCGGTTATTCTGACCGGTTTTGCCGATGAATGTTCCAATGAAAAAACAATGGTAGAGCAATTTTCCACTTTTGCCGCATTGGGACTTCAGTATTACAGTATTCGTTTCGTCAATCTTGGCCAGGGAGTCAAGAACGTGATGAAACTGACTCCTGCAGAAATACAGAGTGTTCGCGAACTTCAGAATAATTATGGTATCAACGTTTCATCGATAGGTTCGCCGATAGGGAAGGTAAAGCTGGTCGATGTCGAGGACGGAACGAAGAACACCTATATACCGTTCAAGGAGTATTTGGAAAAAGATGTTCGCAAGGTCTGTGATCTTGCCCATCAATTTGAAACGAAACTGATACGAGGTTTTTCCTTTTATCAGCCGAAGGGAGAAGTGCCGGAAAAATATTTATCACAAGTTATTGACCAATTGGGTCAAATAGCGGAGATGTGTAATCGTTCCGATTTAACATTTGGACTGGAGGTAGAGGCGAATCTTGTGGGTCAGAACGGTTATCTTCTTGCCGAGATTTTCAAGCAGGTAAACCATCCATCCATGCTCCTGATTTTCGATGCGGCGAACCTGATCGTTCAAGGATATACGACGGCGCAGATATACGAGCAATATGAGGCCATGAAGCCTGGTCTAGGCTGGCTGCATATAAAGGATTATGTAAAATCCCTTCAGGTAGTTCCGGGAGGTCATTTTAACGAGGATTTAATGGCCGGATTTGTTCCTTCGGATCGTGGTTATGCTGGTCATGAAGCGATTCTTCGTGATTTTGCCCGGATTCTTCCATCCTTGTCGACGAAACTCAAGGGACGTGGTGTTCCAGGAGTCTTTTTGGATCTGGAACCACACGTAAAGGGAGGTGGTCAATTTGGTGGATTTAGTGGTTCGGATGGATTGGGAGTTGCACTTCGTGCTTTATGCCGACTCCTGGATTATACAGGAATAGACTATCATCTTCGTGATTTCGAGGATTTACGGGCCGCACGTGGCTTTTAAAGGGTAAACAAGAATGAATCCCAAACGTTCCAATAGTCGTTTCTTCTTCGAATCGAGTCTGGAGCTTAAATGTCTTTTTTTCTTTGGTTTGGCACTGGCCGTTGTAATTACGGTCAGTTGTCTTCTTTATTTTAAGGTAACAAAGAATCAGATTGATACCCAGAATCCGTTAATGGGCAAGATGGTCAGTGAACGGGAATTTCTCTTAATGCACCTTCGTGTGCTGTTAAAGAATGAATCAGGACTGCGGAGTGGTTCCGATTCTGATGCTCGTGAACTGGACGATTTTATCGACTCTATGGCCTCCCAGAGTGCTGAAATTACCGGAAGACAGGCGACTCCACCCTTTCAATGCCGACTCCTTCGAACGGGTAATTACCGCTCGAAAAATAACGAAGACAAGCCACATAACGAATTTGAGTCGAAATTAATAGAGACAATGCTTCAGGTACCCCCGGTGGGTCAGGAGACGGCTCCTCCTGTTATGATTGAACGAACGGATAATGAAGGAACATATAACTACTATCAGATACTCCGAATGGAGCGGTCCTGTCTGAACTGTCATCAGCAGATTATGGGCGATCAGAGTGCCGATATCGGGTCTCTGTTGGGAATTATTCATGTTACAATTCCGGAGCCTCCTGCCCGGAAGGAGATTACGCGTTTATGGGCTCTGCTTTTAGGGGCAGGCGTTATTACTGCCTTTCTGGCACTTCTCGCTTTTTATGTCGTCATACGTTATGTTGTCAGTCGACCGCTAAAAAAACTGCGAGAAGCGAGCGAGGCCATTACGAACGGTGATATTACCAAACGTGCGGATCTGCATACCGGCGACGAATTTGAAGCATTGGGGGCCGCATTCAATCGTATGCTCCAGTATTTGGTTCAGACACAGGAAGAGTTGCATGAATCCAACCTCAAGTTGGCAGGTAAAGTAGATGAATTAGCCACTTCCAACTTGCAATTATTCGAAATGAACCGGATTAAGAGTGATTTTATGGCTACGATGAGCCATGAATTACGAACCCCATTGAATAGTATTCTCGGCTTTAGTGATGTTTTAGGGGCTAACGCAACGTTAACGGATAAACAGAGACGTTTTGTCGAAAACATTAATAATTCCGGCAAGGCGCTATTAGTCATGATCAATAATATACTGGATCTGGCGAAGATAGAGGCGGGTCGTCTGGAATTCCAACTCTCCCAATTTTCTATTGACGATATTGTCTCCGCGCAATGCAATTTGGCTCGTCCTCTGGCGGAGAAGAAAAACCTGGAACTTGTTCCCGATTTAACTTCTAACCTTCCCATGATGCGTCAGGATGCGGGACGTATTCAGCAGATCCTGAATAATTTGATCTCAAACGCCATTAAATATACACCGGAGGGAGGGTCTATTCGAATTGAGGTTCGGAAAATTACCAAGGTTCCGTTATATCCACGTGGATTTGGTACGGCGGCCCAGACCGGACGAATTAGTAGCGCGGCACGTTTGGATCAGATCGATTTTTTACAGATGAAGGTTATTGATTCCGGAGTCGGTATTTCGAAAGACGAACTTCAGGTTATATTCGAAAAATTCCGGCAGGGAACCTCTTCTCGGGGAGATGGCGATACGATTACCCGTGAATATAACGGTAGTGGTTTAGGTCTCTCTATTGTCAAGGAATTGAGTCGCCTTTTAGAGGGCGATGTTGAGGTGGAGAGTCAACCCGGTTTCGGTAGTACCTTTACGGTCTATCTTCCCTGGATTCTCAATCCACCGACTCGAACCGAGTCTCCCATGCTAACGGAAATTCAGCGCTATTCGCACGAAGGAATCACCCGAAAAGGAACGGTAACATACCCTTTACCCCCAGAAAAAAATTAAAATGGTGTCCTTTTGCCTGGTAGAGGGCCGGAAATAGGGATTATGGGGAGAATTTTTATAAAAAGAAAAGATTTTTTACTTAATTCTACAAAAAAAAACTTGTAAAGAAAGCATTTTGTGTGTATCCTATTAGAGGTGTGATGTTCTGCCTGGATGGAAGTTGGAGGGATCTCCTCTTCATTTCAAAACAGAATGATAGTCAGGACGTAAAAGTCTAATAAACAGAAACCATTATGAATATTTGGAATATACCAATGAACAGATCTCTTCGTCAAGCGTTGAATATCGGTTTAGTGCTTGTTATTGTTTTATTATTGGCTGTTACGCCAGGTTCCTTCACGAGAAATAGTGTTTGGGCGGCAAACAACAATAATAACAACAATAATAACAACAGTAATAATAGCAACAATAATAATAACAATAACAATAACAACGACGGCAATGTATCGACCAGGCAAGAATATGGTTGGGGATACCGCAGTATGGTTGGTGGTCTCATGATTGATGCTCAGTCGGCATTTCGATCTGCAAAAAAGACAGAAATCGAGGCATTAAACGAACAAATTCGTGCTCGTATGGAAGCAATTCCGGCCGACTTGGATCTGGCCGTTAATGTTCGTAAAGTTTCACTTCGACGCCTCTCCGACCTGGTTCAGACCTGCTCCCGTGAAAAACAGGAAATTCCCGAAGCGGCTCGTTATCTGGGTGGTCTGACTGCTATCGAATATGTTGTTGCTGTGCCGGAAGAAAACGACATCTATTTGGTGGGACCTGCCGAAGGTTGGACCTTAAATGAACAAGGTGTTGTTGTCGGTAAAGAAAGTCAGAAGCCTGTTCTTCAGTTGGAAGATTTACTGACCGTTATGCACAGTTGGCTTCTTCAGAAGCCGGAAGTCATCTCTTGCTCTATTGACCCCTCGAAAGAGGCCTTGAGTAATATGATGAATCTTCATCTGACAAATAATCCGGAAAAGAATCGCCTCGCCTATGAAAAGGCTATGGGAATGTTGAACGTTACTTTTTCTGGTGTTCCAGTAGACAGTCGTATGGCCACGGTCCTTGCTGCCGCCGATTATCGTATGAAACGGATTAGTCTCGGTTTCGAGGAATCGCCTGTTCGGGGAATGGATAGCTATCCTAATCTTCTTAAAACCGTTTCCGCCACCTTCGCTCCTCGATTCTGGCTGGAGCCCAAGTACGGTACTGTTTATCATGATCCCGATAAATTGGTTTGGAATTTCAAATCGACTAAAGTCATGACTATGACCGAACGTGAATTCGTTGATACCTATGGAAACAGAAAAGTTTCTTCCGCTAAAGATTCCGCCGCCGAAAAATGGGCCAATAGTATGACCAGTAATTTCGACAATATCGCAAAAGCCGAGCCGGTCTTCGCGGAAGCAAAAAATTGTATGGATATAGCTCTGGTCGTTGCGGTTATTTACTTCCAAAACCTCCCGAAAAAAGTGAATAACGATTTCGCCGGACTGACCGATTCTTCTGTTATGGATACTCCGAAATACACCGTTCCGGAAAAAGTTCCGAGTGCTTCTCTGGTTCGTCAGATCAATAATAAAGGCCTTTATATTTCTGCAACAGGAGGAGTTTTAATCAATCCGTGGATCGCGTTAAAGAATAATTCTACAGAAAATAGTGCCCTTGCCCAATTACATGTCGCCGCTTCCTTTAAAGAAGGTCAATGGTGGGCCAATAAATAATTTGATATCAAATACTGTTATTTTTAATCTCGAATACCCCGATCAGGAATATACTGTACGACGTTATATATTCGGCATTTCCAGGGAGCGCGGATGTTTCGTCCGCATCCTCCCAAACAGGTGTCTCGCCTGTTTTGAAAAATAGACTTTTATAACGACCTTGAGTATAAAAAATTTTTTGACTACTGTATGGGGTTTTATTTCGGGGAGTTGTCTTGTTTCGATAATTTTGTTTTGATAAAGGCGTTATGAATTTTTAAATGTGTTTTTTATTCATGGATGCGTACTTTTAGTTCGTGTCTGTAACACCGCAACTCTTTTAAAATGATCATACTTGTTGGAAGATCCCATCTCGAACCGGCTTTTTAGTATCGTCTTTCTCCACGGTTTTACGTTGGATTGTCGATTATTACGTAGTGGTAGACAACACTTTCATTTAGGAGTTCATTCAGGGGAATAAAATAGGCGGGATGCCTGTTTTCCAGGGAGCACGGATGTTTCGTCCGCGTTTCAGTGAACCCCGTTTTTTAAGTGTTCGCAACCAGTAGTCCCCCATGAAAGATAACAGGACGTCTATCTTCCCGAGGGGTATTAAACGATCATTTTTAACGTTTTTTCTCTAAAACATTATGACTTGAGTTCACCGATAATTAAAATTCGCGAGATACGGAAGAAGGTTCTGCCTTTGTCGTCCGGCAGTATTTCCAGGGAAACCGTATGTTCCTGATCGGCTAAAGGTGTTCCGATAGAGAAGGTGGCCGAATGAATTTGTGGGGCCAATCGACTGATTTTCGGTAACTCTTTACCGTCCAAAATGACCTTTAATTGGGCGCCATCCGGGGCGGGAATATCGTCAATTTTAACGGAAGTTCCTATAAATCGAAAAGAAATTCGCGCGCCTGCCTGATTACTTGACCATATCGGCATTCCGATTATGGCATATTGGGGACGTGATTGTCCCGTTAGAATATCATCGAACCATTCACCTTGACGCATTGAACGAAAAGGAACTATTGCTGTTGCTCTTTCGAGCCCGTCTGAATTGAAATTCCGTTGGAGTGATATGAATTTCCGACCATCTTCTCCGACTCCAAGCATTCCACAGCCGGAATCGTAAAGGAGCGTTTTTCGAATGAGCGCTTCGGTAATACAGGAGACGCGTTCTTCCGATTGTTTACCATGGGGAAAATCAAGTACGACCAAATCAGGATCCTGGATCAGAACATCACCCCCAAAACGATAGGGAGCCAATTCCAGATCGCGAACGGACCGCCAGAACGATTCTATTTTTCGTTTGGGAAAGGCCGCTTGTAATTCTTTTATAAACCGTTGCGCACCACGGCAGCCCCCAGAAACAGTTCCATAAAAACCAACGCGAATACCATTGGGTGATTTTAGACGATTGAGAACTTCCGATCCATTTGGAATCGTCTGAAGAATATCGGGTAGTGTCTCTAATGATTCGTTTGCCGTTCCTGTCTGAATATTATTGAGAATCGGAACAAGGCATACGGAAAAAAATGTTTGAGTAAATTTTCTTCGATTCATTTTCATTTTCATTCTCCTTTTCATTCTTCCATTGTCTATCGGTCTGAAGGAGCATCCGGTGCTTCCAGATCACCGAGTGCATACTGTATTCCGGCGAGATAAAACTGAAGCATTATCGGATCATAAAATGTATCGACCTGATGGGCAAAAGCACAGTAAAAAACACGTCCTTTTCCATATCGACGAATCCAAGCCAGACCATAATCCTGATCTGCTCGTTCATGTTTGTTGGACGGTTCTTTATCCAATCCGCTTTTCGCTACATCGATAGAGAGAAGAACTCGAAGTACTTTTCGGGAATAGAATTTATTATATCGAAAGATCTCGTCCTTTTTGAGAAAACCTGCTTTAGGAAACATGGCGGTTAATGGATGATTCGGCTCTTCCACTTTAACATAAATTGGTTCTTGTTTGGAACGATGATTGGCTCCTTCCGCCCCTAGCATTTTTCGAAATTCAGGAAAAACATCTTCTTCTCCGTCTCCAATCATTAAAAAGGCAACGGTCGTACCATGTGTACCGATCAAGCCTCCTCCATCCCGAACAAATTGAAGGATATTTGCATATCGTTCCGGGTCGAAAAAGGGCGTTCCAACAACATTATTAAAACAAATTGCGTCGTACTGACGTAGATTTTCCATTAGAAAATCATCGTCGTTTCGTGACAAAGTAACTTCGAATGCCCCTGTTTGTTGGCCCATGGCACGAATCGCGTAATTCGTCCAGGGTATTGCGTTATGACCGATATATTTGCCATTAACATCATAGATCAACAATTTCCGCTTCTTTTTGGGGGGAACAATCGGAGTTGTTGGAACTGCTTTATCCACCTTTGATCGTTCTTCCTGATTCAGGCGCGACATGGGAATGATAATATTCTGCTGCCAGGCCAACAGGTTCTCCGAAATACCTATCAATAAAAAAAATAATACAAATTTAGAAGACCAGTGACATACCATTCGATAAATTCCTTTATTTTTTGAGTTTGGTTGTATACATATTTTTCCAGACATTTTCATATTCTTTGATTTTTTTCTCTATAGAAAATTCATTTTCCAATTGCAGGTGATTTGCACGGGCCAGTCGGTATCGTTCCTCCGGATGGTCCAACAGATAATTGATTTTTTCGACAAACATATTGGTATCACCGAACGTACAGCACTGTTCGTTGGCATTATTACCAAGGAGTTCGAAGATTCCGTCCACCGAAGTTGTCAAGACCGGAAGTCCTTCATTCATTGCCTCCAGTACAACATTAGGCATTCCTTCCCAACGCGATGGAAGAACCAGAAGAGTTGATTCGCGCATCAGATTGGAAATATCGGATCGATATCCCAAAAAACGGATACGATTACTAAATGGAAATACGGATGCCTGGCGTTTTAATTTTTCATCATCCGGCCCGGAGCCCGCCAGGAGTACTGTTGTATTTTCCCGATTTGTCAGCCATAAAGGCATTGTATCCAGAAACCAGTCAAGTCCTTTCTGTTCCGTTAGTCGTCCGACAAAGAGAACGGTCTGACTTTTCGTCTGTTCACCAAAAGAGAGGAGATTCTTTTCTTCCGAATAGGACCAGGGGCGCATACGAATACCGTTTGTAATAGTAGATATTTTATTAGAGGGAATTCCACCAAAAGTTGTCGTATAACGCGCAACCGAATCACTAACACAAATATAACGCTGTACTAAACGTGACGTCCAGTAGTCGGCGGTCAATTGCCATCGTGAAGAATGTTCTGAAACACGAATCCCAGAGAGAACCACGGGAACTCCCGCCAGACAAGCGGCTATTCGACCAACAATATTTGCATGAAATAAAAAGGATTGAATGACGTCGGTCTTCTGCTTTTTGAGAAGACTTCGTAACTTGAAGATTCCCGTTAATAAAGAACCGACTCCTTTTATATTCAAATAATGGATCGGAATATTCGCCGCCTCGATTATTTCGAGAAAATGTCGATCAAGATGATGCTTGTTTGAACGAAGAATGTAGACGTGTGGGGTAAACTGTGTACGGTCCAGACCACAAACAAGCATTGTAAACACTTTTTCTGCGCCACCAACGTCGAGTTCCGTAATACAAAGCGCAACGTTAATTTTTTCCATCTTTAGAATCCCAATCCAGGCTTGTCGAGGACATTGGTTTCGACCGTTCCATCGGTTATATTGAAGAGGCCGGGAAACTTGTTTTTACAGGGGGCGTTTGCGGCGGGGCAATATTGTCGCGCATTTCCTTCCACGGCGGCCACGGTCGGAATATGGGCGGCTAACGAAGCACTCTGTAAAAACGATTCACCCGGACATGTCAGGTCCTGTACGCATAAAAAAAGTTTGTATTTCCGGGCGGCTGCTCCCATTAACAGGGCTTCCGCCATTCCTTTACAGGCTTTGAGAGCCACGCCCGAATACCCCATTTCACGACAGAGAAGGAGTGACTCGAAATCGACCAACGATTCGTCGATAACGACGGGACAACGCTTCGATGCACGGTGCATTTCTATCTTCGGTAATGCTTTTAGATTTCGATTTGTCGGCTGTTCTATATACATGAGTGATTGAAACGCATGACGGCTGTATCGTTCTACCTGTGTCATCCAGTCCAGAACATATTCCTCGTTCGGACATTTTTCATTGAAATCAGCGGAATAGAACCAGCGATCAACACCACGTTTTTTTTCCTCCGCCGACGTTATCTCTTCTATTTGAACAGTTCGTTGAACATCGTTTTCAAGATTATTACCGTTCAACTTAATCTTTAAATGGGTTAGTCCGTCCGAATGGATCCATTCGGCAAGTGTTTCGGGCAATCCATCGTTGATACGCTTTTTGATATCCTTCTCCGTTAAGGGGTCCAATCCTCCGATTAAATGATAGAGTGGCATTCGGGCACGTGGCTTTCGGAATGTATAACGGTCGAGATACTCCCCTTTAAAATCATCATTCAAATAGAAGGAGAGATCGCGGGAAATATAATCCGGTCCCAACAGATTAAAAACAGATTCACCGTACAATTTTCCATATGCGTCAAATAGAGCCGCTTCCATGGGACTGGCCATATTCAGTTGAGACAGTTTCGGAATTGGTTCACCCGTCTGGAGTTCCATCTCTATCTGTTTGGCGATTTCATCTTGATATATCGATAGTTGTCGACAGAGTTCCAATGGATGACCGTAAAGGGAACAAGAGCCCGATTTTTCAACGAGGCGCCGGCCAAACTCCTCCATAACTGTTTCCGTTCGGTCACTTGACAGAATTTGACTGGGCCAGGACCAGGAATTACCGATTGTCATGGAACCGCGTCCACGACCTCGTTGACCGCTCCGATTTTCGACAAGAGCGTCCACCTTAAATATTGTGATTTGTGTTGTTACGCGTCCTCCGAATTTTATCGGTGTTCGAAACGCAAAATGTTCTTTGGAATTTTTTAATTCACAAATCTTTATATCCGACAGCTTCTGACCGGTTCCAATGGCAAATACCGATGGAGTGCTGTTCCCTAAAGGAATGAAGACGGAACCTAGTCCTAAAAGTGATTTGGAAAATGTTCTTCGATTGATCATTATTTATTTTTCCTCCTATTATTAAGGGCAAGGGCCAATTGTGTCATTGCCTGTTGCAAAACAGAATGGGGACAAGCGATATTCATTCGAATGAAGCCTCGTCCTGCACTGCCAAATTCAGAACCTTGACTAATTCGGATTTTCGCTTCATCATAGAAAAAGCGAAATAATTCTTTATCGTCCAAACCAAGTTGCCGGCAGTCGATCCACATGAGGATTGTTCCATCCGGCTTCATGGGAACCAGAAGATTGCCCATCGCCTGACATTCTGAAATAACATGGTTGATATTAATCTCTAAATAGTGGAGCAGATCGTTTTTCCAGGACAGACAATGGCGATAGGCTGTTTCTGTTGCAACGATGGCCGGAGCACTGATTCCTTCATAATAACAGCGTAATTGCTCCTCTTTCACCTGTTCGCGAAGTGTTCTATTGGGAATAAACAGATTGGAAACGTGGAGACCTGCCATATTGAATGTTTTTGTCGGGGAGGTGAAGACTATACTATTTTGTGCATAATGTTCATTCAGGGAGGCGAAAACGGTATGCTGATGTCCTTCGTAGACCAAATCGGCATGTATTTCGTCGGATAGAACGGTTACATGATACTTCATCAAAATATCGCCCATCCGTTTTAGTTCGTCTGGAGACCAGACGCGCCCGCCCGGATTATGTGGCGAACAAAGAATAAAGACCTTGACATTGTTCTCGTCAATGATACGTTCAAATGAATCAAAATCTATTTTAAAACGATTATCTTCAATATAAAGGTCATTGACAACCAGGTGTCTGTTATTACGATGAATCGCATGACGAAATGGATAATAAACCGGTTCCTGAATCATGACCGTATCTCCGGGTTTGGTCAAAACCCGTAACGCCATTATCAGGCCGAACAGGACATTGGGGGAAGGAAGAATCCAATCCGGATTCGTTTGCCAGTGAAATTGTTCGGCAAACCAGTTGGATACGGCCTCTTTATAACTGAATGGGGTATAGGTATAACCATAAACTCCATAATCGGCGCTCTCGTGTATTGCATGACAAACTTCGGGGGGGGATCGAAAATCCATATCGGCCACCCACATGGGAATAACGTCGGAACTATTTTGAAAACACTCTGAATCAAACTTGATCGAACTATGATTCGAATGATCGATAATTTCATCAAATGAATAATTTAACATGGAACCTGAATAAAAAATGTTTTGGATACGGATCGGTACACAACATATCGTTCATACTATATATCGTTCATACTGTAATATCGTTCATACTGTAATATCGTTCATACTGTAATATCGTTCATACTGTATATCGTTCATACTGTATATCGTTTATACTGTAATATCGTTTATACTGTAATTCAGCGAACTTCTGATCGATCTGGTATTATCAGTACACTGAAAATAACCGTTCACGGATATAAAGTGAAACCACGGATAGCACTGATTTTCACGGATAGTTTTTTGGCAAACAAACTTTTTTATGATAAATTTATTTATTATAACAGATAAAAATGTTTAGTATGCTATTGTAAAATATTGTATTTTACGGCAGACTCTCTGTGTTTATCCGTGATATCCGTGGATCCAATATCATTCGTGAATGGTTACTGAAAATCAAGCTGTTTCGCATGGATACATTCCCTGTTTTATACTGAAGGACATTACAATCCTGTCTTTTCCGGGAGCGGACATCTCGTCCGTATTCTCTCAAACAGACCTATCATCTGTTTGGAAAAGAAGGATTCTAAAACGGCTTAAATATCTCTCCTGTTTTATGAACAGGAAGAAAGTTTTAGAAATTTTCCTATTATACTCTCTGTTATTGTATGCGAAATACACACTGCTGACAAGAGGCAACAGACAGAAAAGAAGAAGGACAAATAATAGAGAGGGCTCTTCTTTACGAATTTGTTAAAACTGGTATAATTCTTCCTAGATCGTGTAGTTTTTCTATGATCTGTAAAGCTGCTTTATAGGATCACAGGTGTTATGCAAGAAGTTGGAATTTATATGGAAAAGGTATTTCCGGAGCAAAACAATCAGAAACGTCGGGTGGTAGTAACAGGACTTGGAATCATCAGTGCATTGGGATTTTTACTGGACGAGTTTTGGGATGCTTGTGCCGCCGGAAAGAGTGGTATAACCCCCTTTAGTCTGCCGGGCACTGCTTTATCGCAAGTTCGATTTTCAGGCTCAATAAATGCTTTTACGGGACATATCGATAATTTCGGATCCTTAAAAGACTCCAAAAAACGAGCCATTCGCAAGGGACAGAAATTAATGTCTCGTGAAATTATGATGGGGGTTGCCGCTGCGGAGCGCGCTTTGGTCGATGCCCGGATTGATAGTGATTCCATACCTTCATCGCGAATAGGGGTTTCTTTTGCCTCCGACTATATTATAACAACTCCGGAAGAAGTTCAGGACGGAATGCGTGCCTGTAATTCCAATGGAAATCTTGATTTTACACGATGGGCACGCGATGGAATGCCAAAAATGACACCCATCTGGCAGTTGAAATATCTAACGAATATGCCTGCCAGTCATATTTGTATTTATAATCAAATATTTGGTTTTACGAACGCTATAACGGGTCGGGAGGCTTCTATTGGCGAGGCGGTTGGCGAAGCAACAGAAATAATTCGCAATGGCAAACTGGATGTTATGGTGGTTGGAGCGACGGGATCCCGGGTTCATCCTTTTCAACTGATACATTTTTTACAAAATGACGAATTGGCCGATCAAACGTTATCTCCGGAAACAGCTTGTCGTCCATTTGATTTGAATCGGACAGGAACGGTTCCGGGAGAGGGGGCTGGCGCTCTCATTCTGGAAGATTTAGAGCATGCACAGCAACGTGGGGCCACTATCTATGCGGAAGTTGTTGGAGGGGCCTATCGTTGTGTGTCCCGATTTCAAACGGACAATCCGAATCGTTGTCGTATTATTGGGGATACGGAACAATCGTTGGTTTTAACATTACGAAGTTTATTTCAAAAGACAGAGGCCACTCCGGAAGAGATTGGCCATCTCAATGTGTGCGGTTTTGGTAGTCGATTGGGAGATGCTGCAGAGTCCCGAGCCATTCGAACGGTATTTGGAAATAGAACCGATTCGCTCCCCATTACGACGCTCAAGGGTCATTTAGGAAATCCGGGAGCCGGAAGTGGCGCTTTGGAACTGATTGCCGGTATTATGTCCTTGAATCATCGTGCGTTATTACCTGTTCTAAACTATCAAAATGCTGACCCTGAATGTCCCATTTATCCCGTTCGATCTTTTGGTTATGATCCTGGCGATTCCTTTATTAAGCTCGCCTATGAAACTTGTGGTCAGTCTTCCGCTATTCTCGTAAAAAGGTTTGTCTAATTTTTAGTTGTTTATCAACGCATTTTTAAACATTATCGTCTTCAAAACGTTTTCCACAGACAAAACCGGTCAATGTAATAACCGGTCAATGTAATAATATCATTGAAGACAATACTTCACTTCATAGCCAGAATATATTATTCATTACGTTGGATATGCAATGCCTTTTGGAAAAATATCAGGGAGAATAAAGGTCTTGACCAACAATTGACAGGACTACGATATTTTATGCTTGACTTCCTTGGTGTTTTGTTTATACTGGAAATAAAGATGTTAAAAGTTCCTGGCAGAAATGCAATCCATGCCGGTTGCCATTATATATTTTATTCCCGTGAACGATTACAAAAATTTTATTGTCCAAATAACAAAGGAAACTTCACAAGAGGCAGTTCCTAATAGGTAACTATTCACGAACGATTTTGGAACTACGGATATCACGGATAAACACAGATAATCTGCCGTAAAATACAATATTTTGCAATAACAAACGAAACATTTTTATCTATTATCATAAATAATTTTATCATAAAAAAGTTTGTTTGTCAAATAATTATCCGTGAAAATCAGTATTATCCATGGTTTTACTTTATATTCATGAATGGTTACCAAATACTTAAACAGATACATCTCCTTAAACAGATACATCCTAAACCCGAAACGTACAACAAGAGTCATGATAAATTTCGTTTATTTCTTTTTTATAATAAATCCGATATCGGTCAACTCAAGAGTCTTCAACATCTCCGGAGTTCTTTCCGGATTGGCAGTTAGTCTTGTAGCCTGATGTTCGGCAGCCTTCTCAAACATGTTTCGCGCAAACCGACCGTTACCAAAATTTTTGTCTTTGTTTTTTGTTAGTTCATACATAGCGGAATTCAGGTTTTTCTCCAATTCCGGCGAAAGATTATAATGATTTTTTTTAGCATACATTCTGAAGATATCGGCTAGTTCGGAAGTCGTATAATCTGGGAAATTAATATATCGAGTGAAACGCGAATGCAGACCAGGGTTGGCATTAATGAAATTTTTCATTTCCTCGGGATATCCAGCCACGATCACAATCAGACGATCCCGATCATCTTCCATTCGTTTTAGGAGTGTTGCAATTGCTTCGTTCCCGTAATCGTTTTCCCCGCCAACCAGAGTATACGCTTCGTCAATGAATAGAATTCCTCCTAGTGCACTGTTAATGACCTCGTTCGTTTTGGCCGCAGTCTGTCCTACATATTTTGCCACCAGTCCGGATCGATCCGTCTCGATTAAGTGACCTTTGTCTAAAAGTCCAAGCGCTTTATATATTTTGGGTGTAGCCTCCATTTTACGCAAGTCATTTGTCAAGATGGATAAAATATAT
>CAYUAP010000056.1:0-31066 GCA_964442735.1 uncultured Planctomycetaceae bacterium
CTCCTTTAATTTCTCCTTTAATTTCTCCTTTAATTTCTCCTTTAATTTCTCCTTTAATTTCTCCTCTTCTTTCTCCTTTAATTTCTCCTCTTCTTTTATACTTTCTTTTAATTTTATCAAATATGGTAATCACTTTTTTTCCTTTACTCAAGAAAATATACAGTATGGTTCATTCGATTCCCCATGAACTATAAATCCCTGGAAAATTCATCTAAATCCGTACAATTAAGCGCCTTCTTAAATTGTATCTCAATTACGTCAAGAGTTGTTAGACCCCTAATTTTTTCCAGAATTTCTTCCGGCACCTGTTGAAAACGATTTTCTAATATGGATATTATCCCTTTGATTCCTCCTTTAATTTCTCCTTTAATTTCTCCTTTAATTTCTCCTTTAATTTCTCCTTTAATTTCTCCTCTTCTTTCTCCTTTAATTTCTCCTCTTCTTTTATACTTTCTTTTAATTTTATCAAATATGGTAATCACTTTTTTTCCTCCTTCTTTATTAAATGGATGATAGGCATCACAGATCATGGATATTTTTTTTTCATTAATTTGACTGCTATTGGAAATGACATAGGCTACAATGGCATCGGCCAATAGTTGGTAATAATACTCGTTGGAATAGGGGGCAAGTTCCGAAAGTACCTTTATAGTTATATCATTAATTTCCGGCGAGTGAATTGATTGCATAATTCGCATAATATACAGTAATTCCGGAGCATCTTTATCAGAGAGTAACGCGGATGAATTAGGGTCGTTCAAATCGAGAACAATTGGTTCCATATTTAAATAGGAATTTGTGATGATTTTCATTTCCCTTCGCATTTTCGGCGTATCCTTGCCTTCGGGTATCTTTATTTTGCGATAAAGATCCTTAAGTCGGGATGGTCCCTTAAATTTTCCTTTTGCTTGATTGATTATAACTCCAATTGTCGGTGAAAAAAAGAAGACATCGATCGGTTTTGCCTCTTTTGATAGAAGATATTCCTCCCATAAAGAAAAAAAGGCATATCGAGCCGTTTGAAAAACGGACATGCGGTCTTTATAGGATTTATGTTCCAATATAGTACGAAGTACAACTCCGAAATTATCACCTTTATAGGGAATAAAGTAAATCAGATCGGCCATATATTCATGATAGACATTATCCATTAAAGGAGCCGTTCGAATTTGTAATCGACTGATATCAAGCAATTCAAGGAAATTTGGAAATTTATCCCTAAAAAAAGCACGCGTAAAGATTTTTGCAAAAATCTGTATTGTAAAGACGTATTTAAAAAAACCATCATGTCTGGCATGAAACATTTTGATTAAATTTAAAATAGTCAAACGAATACACGGATTTTCAGTTTGTTCACCAGCTTTTGTATTCTGTAAATCTAACAAATTTTTGTTATTATCGGCCATGTTTTTCACCATCACTATAATTATTGACGTTTTATACTCTAACATTAATATTTTAACGTAGAAATAATATTAATTCAAGATGGATTTTTTTGAAATAGCTGAAATTAAAATTTTCCTTCATGGGATATGGAAAAAACAGATAAAATTTTACAACAAAACATTGTGATTTTATAGTGATTCCATTCTGTTCAGGCAATTTATAATACCGTATCATCTTGTAAACAACAGTATTATACTCAAGGTCGTTCACAATGCCTTTTTTTAAAACTGGCGAGACGTCTGTTTTGGAGAATACGGTCGAGACGCCTGTACTCCCAGGCAATCCCGATTTTATAACGTCCTAAAGTATAGTTTTACGGAAGAGACCGGTCTTTATTATACGGGGTTGTACAATCTCCTTTCAAATGGTATAATTAAAATGTAAAGGTGATAAATTTTGTCTGTCACGTGTTATTGCATTTCATTTGTACGGCGCTTGTCGGTTAATACTACAATAGTAATCATTCCTTAAAGCGTCTCATCTTTACACTATAAATATCATATTAATAAAGATAACGAATAAAGATAACGAATAAAGATAACGAATAAAGATAATGAATAAAGATTTTGTTCTCTACGATACCTGGAATGAAGCACTTGAACGTCAGGTTTTAACCTTAATGACCCTGGCGGAGGAGGAAGACGCTCCTGATCCTGGCGATTTGACGAGTTTGGCTCTCATTCCGGATGGTATGTTTGGAAATACCTATGTGGTCTCCCGGGAGGCCGGTACTATTTGCGGACTGACCGCGGCGGAAAACATTGTTCGACTGACCGGTAATGGTCTTGAATGGCAGACGCGTTGTCCCGATGGAACACAAGTCAATCCAGGCCAGATTATCGCCGAATTTTCCGGACCTGTTCGGACTCTTCTGACTACGGAACGAATTATTTTGAATTTTATTGGACATATGAGTGGTGTTGCAACCAAAACGGCTCAATACGTTCAAGAAGTGGAAGGAACGGGGGTCCGTATTTACGACACAAGAAAAACCTTGCCCGGTTGGCGGCTACTGGATAAATATGCCGTAGCAATGGGGGGAGGGCATAACCATCGGCTCGGTCTGTATGATCATATCTTGATTAAGGATAATCATATCGCCTTTAGTGGTGAAGCCGGATTGACTCCGGCAGACGCCGTAATACGGGCACGAGACTGGTTGACAAAACACTATTCCTCTGATAATTGTCCTTTAATCGAAATCGAAGTTGATACCTTGGAACAACTGGCCCTCGTCCTTCCGACTGCGCCCGATATCGTTCTTTTGGATAATATGGGGGCTGATATGCTTCGCGAAGCAGTTGAAATGCGAAATGAATCCGGGAAAAAGACGGAATTGGAGGCTTCCGGTGGTGTTAATATGAATACCGTTCGAAGTCTCGCCATGTCCGGTGTCGAACGTATCAGTATCGGTGCTTTAACACATTCCGCACCCTGCTTCGATGTAGGACTCGATTTTCTGGATTAATAAAACAGGATGTAACTTGTTCTCCTGCGAGAGGCTCATAATGTCATAAAATAGGAGATTTGACCGAAATTTTTGACTGACAGGACTGGAACGCGAACGTCCCGTCCACCTATCCACAAAACAGACGTCCCCGCCTGTTTTGTTCCTCTGAATGAACTGGTAAAATGGAATTTTACAAACACCAGAAACGTAACCATACTTTAATGTCCTCCGTTATTATTGATGGCGTTTATTATTGATGATATTATTTTGGGTAACCATTCCCGAACGATTTTGGAACCACGGATAACCCCAGATAGTCTGTCGTAAAATACAATATTTGACAATAACAAACGAAACATTTTTATCTATGATAATAAATAATTTTATCATAAAAAAGTCTGTTTGCCAAAAAACTATCCGTGAATATCAGTATTATTCATGGTTTCACTTTATATCCGTGGTTTCACTTTATATCCGTGAACGGTTACTATTTTGGTATTTCCATTAAATTTCAAGTCTCAATAATATTTCACGGCCCGCTATTGCAAATAGAATTACATTTCTGTAAACTGTTCCTGTGTATCCACGTTATTTGTGGTTTCAAGGTGTATCTTTTTCATGGATTGACCCCTTTGACTATCAACAATTTCCGGGAGAAAAACAATGAATTATCGATCGGCGTTATTTTTAATATTAGTCTGCCTGTTAATCGATTTCATATCGTCTTCGCTTTATGGCGAGCAGACAGATGTCGTTAAACCTCAAAAAGAAGATGTATTGAAACGGATTACCCTGACCCGATCCGAATTGGGAGGGGAATTGAATCGACGAATTGAGGATTTAATCTACAAAAACTATATGGTTCTTGATCTGGACGCGAATTGGCTGAATCATTTTCGCAACCGGGAAGTTCGTGGAACGAAAAATTTTACCTATTACGGCATCGGAAAAGTCATTGACGCGGGCAGTCTGTTTGCCGCATATTCCGGCGATCCGAAGGTCCTTGCGCGAACACGATATCTTGTAGACGAACTACGTAAAACACGTGATCCGAACGGATATCTCGGTTTCTGGACTGTCGAGCCGGAAAATCGTCAGAATCATATCAATTGGATACTTCATGAACAGGAATATATCAATCTGGCACTGACACGATATTATCGATCGACGGGCGAATCCCAGGGAATTCAGGATGCGCGAATCATGGCCGATTACATTATGAAATCATTTCCCGCGAACAAGGAGGGGATCTATCATATTCCGGCCGGAATTTCTATTGCCGGAATTACCGAAGGTTTTATCGAACTCTATCGATTGACCGGAGACGATAAATACAGAATATTTGCCCTTAATGTCCAATATGAACCACATTGGATTTACGAGCCCTACGACGAATGGGTTAAAAATATCGATAAACGCCCATTTCATCTTTATGTGATGATATCACATTTATATCCGGAAACAGAACTCTATCGACTGACGGGGAACGAGGAATATCTAAAGAAGAGTCAGTGGCTGAAACGTGCACTCCTGGAAAAAGGGCATGGAGCCCTGCTCGTTACAGGTTCCAGTTCCCAGGGAGAGTATTTTACCTATAATCAAGACGGAACAGGGGCTGTGGAAGAATCGTGTGTTACCGCCTATCTGCTTCGTCTGTTCGACAGCTTAATGCGAATAGAAGGCGATCTTCATTACGGAAACGTCATGGAACGAACAATCTATAATGCGCTATTCGCAGCCCAATCACCGGATGGACGTCGCATTTGCTATTTTACACCTTTTTCCGGAAAACGAATATTTCAGACAATAGATACTTTTTGTTGTAACGGAAATTTCCGGCGCGCTGTGGCCGAACTACCACAAAAGGTTTGGTTCCAAACTAAAAACGATGGTATTGTTCTGAATTTATATTCCGCGTCCGATAAAACCTTTACCGTTAAAGGAACTTCTGTTCGTATTCAGGAGCAAACCGACTATCCCAATTCGGGCAATGTTCAATTAACTTTTACCGTCACGAAACCGATTGCGTTTGCGTTTCAATTTCGAACTCCTCGTTGGTGCGATGCCATGACCATAACGGTCAATAATGAAAAACCGATTATTATCAACCCGAAAAAGCAAATTAACAGTAGCTGTGAACTTAATCGGACTTGGCAAACGGGCGATATCGTCAAAATTTCCATGCCAATGGAATGGCGGCTTGTTCGCGGCCGATCCATTCAGGCGGGTAGAGTGGCCCTTCTTCGCGGACCTCTCCTCTTTGGTATCGGACAAATGCAAAACGCCGAACTATTAAAATCGGTCTCTTCTCCTCGTGAACTTGTTCTCGATCCGACTGGTATTGGTGCGCCTCTTCCCGATTCCTCCATTCGTCCCGAAGGTATTAAAGTCAAGGCTAAAGTCTGGACTTCTTCCAATATGTCGGAGAAACCCAAGGAAGTCATTCTAACTGAATTCACAGATCCTGATAGTGTGGAAGTCTATTTCAAACTGCCGGAAAAAATCGAAGCATCCTCTATCCCGATTGTGGACGATGAACTCTTTACTGTACCGGCCATGCGAAGTTATGTCAATATTCTCGCTGCTTTCTACGGTCCTAAAGAAAACAGGCCCGTAGAAGAATATTTTAATGTTCGGGGAACCTGTATTGCCAATCTGGCTAGAGATTATATCAGACCGGAAGGTAAATTTTTAACGGCTGAATTTCCTTGTTCTTCCAATAGAGGGAACTGGTCCGTTTATGCCTGTCCCAACGGAGGGACGATCCCTTCGAAATCCAAAACGGATCGGGGAACCCTTCTCCATTCTCAATATGATGTATATGCTACACCCATCGGATTTGCGTATGGCCAGTCCGATCCCGATAAACTTGGCTTTATCTCCGACCATACCCCTTCACCGAATCAGGGACCACTATGGAAACAAAACTTCACGGAACAACAACTCGACAAGGCAATTCCGACTCAAGAACGAAACGATTATCTTTATCATCACCCTGTCAGTAATCCGAAGAGTAATATGACCATCCATTGGGAACCGAATCGGTCAAAATTGTCCAATACTTCAAAATCCTATATTGTTCATGGTACAATTATTACACGACAACAGGGAAATGGAGTCGTTCTCTCCGTCGAAGGTGTTAAAAAAACCAATAATGGGAATGAAAATACAATTTTACAAACCGTTCAAACAAACGAAGGAACATCTCTCAACGGGACAAATTCCATTTCCTTTATACAATCGATACCGATAGAGACAGCAGACAGCCTGAATTTCATTATTGAAAATAATGGCAGTCATAACTGTGATTCCACCGCCATAAAACTTCATATTTACGAAACGGACCATCAAGATCGACAGAGGGATGTTACCGGACGGGTCAATAGTAAATACGCCGGTCAGTTCAAAACAAATCTGGGACGGTACAGAGATCTGTTTGGCCCCGTAAATTTCGAGGGATCCGGTTCTCTGAAATTAAAATTATATGACCCGGAGACCAAAAAAATATTCTATCAGGAATTACCGGATAATACCGTGCTTGATATGTCGAAACCGTAAATATACTTTAGAACGTTATAAATTCGGCATTTCCTGGGAGTACGGACGCCATGCCTGATGGCAGGCAGGTCTCGTCCGCATACTCCCAAACAGGCATCTCGCCTGTTTTGAAAAATAGACTTTATATAACAACCTTGAGTATAACTTCTATAAAAAATTGATGTAATATTGATATGATATTAAAGATGGATTGTTTTGAGTGGGTGGATAAAGCGGAAAAATTAAGAGTTGATAATCCCGGATGCAAATAAAGTTATTTATAAATTTCATTTTCCCCGATTTCAACGTTCGAAACCGGAACGAAGACTGGTCTCTGCCATCGATTACGTTTCAAATAAATAAAAGCGACAACAATCTGGACCAGAGATGCCAGAGGGGCGGCCAAACCGATCATCCATAAATCACCCCCGATCCAGACTCCGAAGAACCAGGAGAGGGGCAGGCGCAGGCCGATAGACGATATGATTCCATTGATCATTACAAATCGGGTTCGACCACAACCATTAAAGAAACCGAGTTGGCAGAAGACAAAAGCGACTAAAAGATAATCGAAACTGAAACTGAGCATGTAGAGTGAACCGGCTTTAATGACGTCCGTACCAGCTCCAAACAGTTGAATAATCGAACTGGGGGAGAACTGTGCCCAGAAAAAAAAGGGGAGGGTAAACAGTAGAGAGAGTATGATTCCACAATAGAACGATTGTTTGGCCCGTTGTGGCTGTCCCGCCCCTATATTTTGTGCCACCATGGCCGCTAACGCCATGGAAAATGATACCGATGGAAGCATGGCAAACATATTGAATCGACCGGAAATACCAACGGCCACCATTGCTGTTACTCCTAATGAATTAACAATGGCCGATATAAACAAAAAAGATGTTCCGGTCAGAATGTCTTGTACGGTAACCGGAATACCTAATTTGAAAATATAGGGAACTTTTTCCCAATAGATTTTATAGCTTCTCCATTTGAAATCGAACATGAAATTGGTTTTTTTCAGATAAATAATGGCAAAAACAACACTAGCTAATTGTGACAGTACTGTAGCTGTTGCCGCTCCTGCCACTCCATAACCCATAAAACCAATAAAAAACCAGTCGAGAAAGATATTTATAATACAGGCAATGAAAATAAAATACAGTGGATTTTTGGAGTCCCCCAATCCGCGAAGAATTGCGCTAATCGCGTTATAACCGAAAATAACCACATTTCCAAGAGCACAGATCAAAACGTATTGTTTCGTTAATGAAAAGGCCTCTTCCGGCGTCTGTAACAGTTTGAGAAACGGATCGATCAAGATAAACATAACCGCCGTCAAGATCAACGAGACAATTGAAAAGAGGGTAAAGATGGTACTAATCGTTTCGAGAGCGTCCTGATGACGACCGGCCCCCACATATTGCGACATTAAAATCGTTCCACCCATCGTCAAGCCGCAGGCAACTCGAACCACCAACATTGTTATTTGGGTACCCAATGCCACTGCCGCTATACTCTCTTGGGATTCATACCAGCCGATTATAATCATATCGACCGCGCCAAACAGTGCCTGTATAAAATTGGCCAATAGAAAAGGAATCGCAAACAGAAACAATGTTTTAACGATATTCCCTTTTAAAATTTCACTTTGTTCCATTCAACTTTTCTGTTATATTACATTTGAACAACAACGGATATAACACCTTTCCTATCAGTTTTTATGTTTTCGGAACTTTTTACGTCTATTTTATTTGAAAACATGTTTTAGTAAATTTCCTTCCATACAGAATTCCGCGGAAAATTGGAAAACAGTTATCTTTTATTATACTTTTTTATTGTTTTTTTGAAAAGGGACTGTATAATTATTGGAACAATATGACAGGAAAGTTTTTCCCCCCCTTAAATTGAAAGGAAAAGAATGAAAACAACATTATCACTAGTATTTTTATCATCATTTATGATAGTCGTTTCGGTACTACAGGCGGAAACCCGATTATGGCCGGTTCCCGAAGGCGAGCCGGCTTGCGAGCAATGGTCGTTGGAAGTCAACGGGCATCCGACCGGTATATTAACGGCGCGAACAGCCGATCCACCGTTTCAGAAGTACAACTATGGTGGTGTTTACGGTTTTACTTCAATTGATACGGATCAGCCGATTACCTTAAAGATCAAGGAAAAATCGGGCCGTTCTCTGGATCAATTAATGATTCGACCATTATCACTCAAACTTCAGGCGAAGAAGATTGAAGATGGTTCGTTTGAGATAAAGGTTCCTGGTCCCTGTCAATTTTCCGTTGAGCCCAATGGTCGGGAACATCCGCTCCTTGTTTTTGTCAATTCATTGGAAAAAGATATTCCGCAACAGGGAGCGCCTAATATTCTCTGGTTCGGACCTGGTATTCATGAACCGAAAAATGGTATTATTTCTTTAACGGACAATCAGACCTTGTATTTGGCGCCGGGCGCTATTGTTAAAACTGGTATTATCGTTAAAGGTAAAAATATAAAAATTTGTGGACGTGGTGTGATTGATTCCAGTAAATGGGAATGGCGTAAAGGTCCGACGCCCCATGTCATTTCTATTCAGAAATCACAAAATGTCAGTCTGGAAGGAGTGATGATTCGTGGAGCCTCCCATTGGACCGTCGTTCCCTATAACAGCGATAATATTTCCATTCAAAATATCAAACTATGCGGAGGTCGGGTTCAGAACGATGATGGAATCAATCCCTGTAATTCCAGAAACGTAACGATTCGGAACTGTTTTATTCGAACGGATGATGACTGTATTGCGGTTAAAGGTCTGGATAATTCAGCCGGAAATTGCGAGGATGTTATTGTCGAGAATTGTGTTTTCTGGTGTGATCGGGCCCGAATTGTACTGATGGGTCATGAAAGTCGTGCTCCCTATATGCGTCGAATCACCTTCCGAAATTGCGATATTATTCATTCACAGACGCGAAACTTTCTCCTGGAACCGGGCGAAAATATGCGGCTCGAAAATCTGTTGTTCGAAAATATCCGATTCGAAATCGGCAAGGAATCGAAGTCCAGTCCTCTTGATAATAATAAAAAGGTCGATGTTAAGAATCTTCGTTTCGATATTGACACACCCGCGAAGGAAATCTGGCTTTTTGTCGGTCGTCCTGCCGTTAATCAGTATATGGAGACAAAGGTCCCCGGCTATATTAAAAATTGTGCTATAAAAAATATTACCGTTCAAGGAACGCCTTCCTTCTGTGGTATCCTCTTTTCCGGGGCTAACGAGGAACATAAAACAGAAGGTTTAACGATTGAAAATATTACTCTCTTCGATAAAAAACTCAATGAAAAAGCTCCTGAAATCAATATTGGCGACTTCACGAAAGATGTTACAATTCAATAAATAGAATGATTATTATCAAATCAAGATGATTATCATCAAATCAAGGAGATCCACCATACGGGCAATGTCCGTATGGAACGGATCAAAAGTCTCTATTAGAATTCAAACAATTCCACGTAATTTGAACTGTTTGATTTTATTATAAATGGTTTTTTCACTAACGCCTAATTTACGGGCCGATTGCGCGCGATTACCGCCACTGGCGTTTATGGTTTCTATAATGGCACGCCGTTCGATTTCGGCCATAGTCAGGCCGGCCAATCCCATGGTTCCATCGGGAGACTGGCAGTCCTGAATCATGGTATCGAATGAAATATCGTTTTCGGTAATAACGGTATCCGGAGCTATTTCAACCGCTTTTTGGAGGACGGAATCCAATTCTCTAATATTACCGGGCCAGGAATACTGGCGCAGTTTATTGAGTGCCGCTGTCGATAATATCGATAGATTCCGATGGGATGCCCTTGCTATTCGAGACAAAATTTCTCGTGATAGAGAAGGAATATCCTCCGTTCGATCCCGTAACGAGGGTGTATTGAGGGTCAACGCGTTCAGACGAAAATAGAGTTCATCGCGAAAACGACCCTGAACACACGCTATTGCCAAATCACTACTGGTCGAGGCTATAATACGTGTATCGATCCGATGTGGTTCTTCAGAACCGAGACGATAGGTTGTTTTCTCCTGTAAAAACTGGAAAAGACGCTTTTGCATTGAGGCAGAAAGGGACTCTATATGGTCCAGAAAAATGGTTCCATGATGCGCCAATTCGATACGACCGGGACGATCTGTCATAACTCCGGATACAGCTCCTCGTACAATACCAAACAGATCCGCTTCCAGGACATCCTGTGGCAGTGCGTTGCAGGAGACCACCATAAAGGGATTGGCGGATCGGGGACCCGACAGATGAATCTGCTGCGCAATCGTACTTCGACCTGTTCCGCGTTCTCCCGATATTAAAATTGTATTATCCAGACGCCCAAACGCTTCGATCTGTTTGCGCAATGTTTGCATTGTCGCTGAAATGCCGACAAGGGAAACGGGCAGTATCGGAATACCAATCGTCTGACGTAAATAACGATTTTCACGTACATATTTACCAATGCGAAGTGCCTGTCGAACGGTTTGAAGAAGAAATAAACGATCACAGGGCTTGACAATACAAGAGAAAACGAGGCGCGAAATCGTTTTACGTTGCTCTATGTCGGACGATGGTTCGTCTAAATAAATGACGGGAATATCTGGATATCGTTCCGACAATAATTGACACAATTTAACACCATTGGTCATGGGAGCAAGGTCAACCAAAAAGACCGATGTCTCCGAAACGATTTCATCCGACAGTGCCTCAATATTTGTACATTCACGAGAATTTATATTTTCCATATTGAGAAAATGTGACATGGCCGATCTCGAAACAGGATCACTGCATATCAAGGTGACTGTTTCTACGGAACTTTTTCGCCCCGTTTCTGAACGACGAAACATTCGATCCATTCTTGTTGGGTCGTTTTCTACTTGACCTTTTTCTTTATATGTATCGGAATCCATCTCTGTTTTCGCTGGTATGGAAGAATAATTTATATTCTCCTCTTTGTCAGAAATAAATTCGTTCTGAGATACAACTGTCGATTCTGGATAATACGCCATTGGGTTCATTCTTCACCTTCATTCTGAAAATTTTTATTATTGTTTTTTCTACCGTTTTATAGTTTTCATCCATTATATTACGGTAATATATTTACATTGGCTTTTTATTCAATTAAAAAGCACACCTTTGTTTTTTTTCTTCCTGTGTGTTTTTCTATCGTCCTGAAAAGAAGATACCTTTTCGAAAAAAACACTTGTTTTTACCTTTTTCCTGTCCTGGGAATTCTTTACACCGTATTATATGCCCGCATTATGAAAACAATGCGTTTATTGTAATTTATAGTGTATAACCCATGATACTTCCCGGGTTATATCAGGTTGATAACATTATGTATATTTGTTCTGCAGAAAATATTCATAAAGTAATTTCATTGAAAACAATCATAGCAAAAAAAATTTTTTTAATGAAGATGAAACTTTAACAAATACAAGATATTTGCAACAAAACATATGTTATCCTGTTATATTGCATATATTACGAAAAAAAGGGTACAAGTTATCACTGTATTTATAACGGACAAGAGGTAAATTTTTACCCACACAAACGTTATATATTACCTTAACATTATTTTTTAAAAGATCAACCCCTCTTGGTCGAAAAAAAAGGAAGGAAAAACGAGGGACGTATTTGCCGGGAGTGGTAAATAATAACGATAGTAGAATAAAACGGGAGAAAACAATGAATAAAAAACTTTGTCTTGAAATTGGTCTCAAAAAGAAAAAGAAAAAAAAGGAAGACGAACCGAAGGAGGAGAAAACTCCGCCTCTCAAAAAGAACAGGAGAATCATACTTCTTGTAATTCTCGTATTAATAATAGCGGTTACCTTCTTGTCCCTGAAGTGGTTGAAACAGTCAAAAAACAAAGAGACATCTTTTTTTGGCATTTATAAAGGTGGAGCGCAAAATCAAGAGACGTCTCTTCCCCGGGAAAAGATTGTTGTTCCTCCACAAGCAAAAACGAATCTGGAAACAAATAATGTTCCGTTGGTCAAACGACTTCAATATCTTCGAATTGCCACCTGGAATCTTTTTCCACTCGATTATAAAAAAATAACCGATTCGGAACAGGGGCCACGAATTGCGGAAATAATTGCATTGAACGATCTGATAGCGCTACAGGGATTCCGCGGTAAAAATCTGGCGGTTCCTGACACACTTCTCCACTATCTTGAGGAAAAGAATAAAAAATATGAATACCTTGTAGCCACTATTAATCCGGAAAATGAAATCTATTCTGTCTTTTTTTACAATAGAGAAAAAGTCGAGGCGGATTGGGATACAGTCCAACAGTATATAACAAATGGTATCCATGGTAATACAACGGCGCTATCCGCCACATTTCGGACCACGGGAGTTGACCCTTCCCAGGCATTTACTTTTGTTCTCCTCAATATCTATTTGCCAAAAGATGCAACTACAGCGCAACTGGATTCCCTCTTCGACATCTATCAGGCGGTTCGCGATAATAGTGGACGACATGGAATTCCTGAAGACGATATTATTCTGTTAGGATTTTTCGGACGTTCGATTCGACAAATTAACGCACTCTCCCATATTGCCAATCTGGCTGCCGTTCACCTCGATAAAGAAACGGATCTGGACGGTTCCTCGTCTGAAAATATTTTATTTGATTTCATAACCGTTCGCGAATATACAGAACGTTTCGGCGTTTCGGATCTGGCGAAGCACTTTAATCTGCCCCGGGAAAAAATTGTACCGTTAAGTCTCTATCGACCACTTTGGGCGGACTTTAATATGTATGAAAGCCAGTAATGATTTCTCGTAACCATTCACGAACGATTTTGGAACCACGGATATCAGGGATAAACAGAGATAGTCTGCCGTAAAATACAATATTTTACAATCATAAACGAAACATTTTTATCTATATACGGTACGACGTTATAAATACGGCATTTCCTGGGAACACGGACGCCATGCCTGACGGCAGGCAGGTCTCGTCCGTATCCTCCAAAACAGGCGTCTCGCCTGTTTCGAAGGATAGATTTTTATAACGGTCTTGAGTATTTTATAATAAATAATTTTATCATAAAAAAGTTTGTTTGCCAAAAAACTACCCGTGAAAAACAGTGTTATCCGTGGTTTTACTTTATATCTGTGGTTTCACTTTATATCTGTGAACGGTTACATGAAATGGAAACATTCAACTTTACAAGCCACAAGGATTTAATTTTATGACAGGATCTGAATAATATCTTCGGTATGTGGACCGGAACGGACCTTGTTGAGGTAATAGCGAAGATTTTCTTCTCCTTCCTCTTTTTGTCCGAGGGAGATTAACAAAACACCTAGTTCATAATAGACGTCGTAATTATTGGGTTGGAGAACCAAAACACGTTTGAACGATTCCACGGCGTCTTTATTTTCCTGGAGCTTCATTTGAACATGGGCCAGATTAAACCAGGCATCAATATGGTTTCGATCGAGTTCAAGAACGGAATAATATCGTTCGCGAGCGCCGGCGAAATCGCCATGACGCTGAAGCAGTTCCGCCAATTGAAAACAGATAGTGGGATCGGAACCGCCGCAGAACAGGGCGGAACGATAGAGTTCTCTTGCTTCCGACCAATGGGAAGTTTTTTCCAGATTCCAGGCCGATTCACATAAAAACAGAATATGTTTTTTTATCAGACTGCGTACAATTTCCAGTTCTTCCGCCGACCATGTTAGAGGAGCACGACCATCGACCAGCAGTCGGTTACACAAATTGTCCATACGTTCTGCATCGGAGAGATCGGAATCGGGATCGTCGGAGAAATTAAAAATAAAGGGGTCCTCGTTCGACGTATTTTCCACGTTGACAGCCCCTTCTCTATTATGTTCCCCGAAGTCTTCTTTATTATGTGGATCGAGGTCATGTGGATCGAGGTCATCGTATTCAAACGAGAAATATCGTTGTCCGTTATTGTCATAAAGCGTATCGTTCGATTGAACGAGGAGATCTTTACCAGACGGTGTTGGAACGACGTAATTTAAGATAGGACGCAAACTGGGATAATGATCGGAAAATTCTTTTAGACGTTGAATAATACAACTAGCACTGACTCCGCAATCCAGAAGAGAAATTAACTGACGAACAGAAGCGAGATCGGAAGCTGCGCAATAGGAAATATCTCCGACACGCAGTTTCGATTGTATCAGACCACAATGGAACAGAAGATTGACCATGGCCACGGGAACAGAAAAATATTCCGCCAACATGGCCGGTGAATAGAGCAGATCTTTTTCTTCTGATTTCATAACCGGACCTGTTTCGTTTAAGGAGTTCCTTCGATTCGGGGGAGACAAGGAAACGTCAAGGTGAATTGCGTCCCCTGACCCGGCTCGCTTTGGATGGCAATACGGCCACCATGTCCTTCGACTATTTTACGCACTGTCGGCAGACCAAGACCCGATCCTCCTCGCTTCGACGAATAGAATGGCTCGAATATTTTTGCCAATGTTTCATGTGCCATACCACAACCTGTATCGATCAGATCGATTGCCACTTCGTTTCCGCACAATCTCGTCCGAATCATAACCTGACCTCCTGGAGTCATTGCCTGAAGACTGTTCAAGAGAAGATTCAGAATGGCGCGATGAAACGAACGTTTATCTATCCGAATTGTCGGAAGATCACTCGCATAATATTCGATGATTTCTATTTGCGATTCATCGGCTTTCGGTCGGAAAAAATCGATAATCTCCTGTAATTCCTTGTTCGCGTCTGCCACTGTTAATTCAAGACGATGGGCCCGTGTAAAATCCAGAAACTCGTTTAAAAGTTCTTCCAGACGAAGGGACTCGGTTTTTATGGCTTCAACCTTTTTAAGAGCACGTTTTTGGGGAGGACTTTCAACGATGTCCTCCAGATCTTCCTTCAGTAGTTCCAAATTGAGACGAATGGTTGACAAGGGATTTTTGATTTCATGTGCCAGACCCCCGGCCAACTGCGCTATTTCCGTATACTGCTGAATCAAACGCTGGTTGACCTCCTTCGGTGTAAAGTCGATAGGAGTCGTCATTTTACGTACCTTTAACGATCTTTAAGTAATGGTTCCAGATAGTTTAAAGTACTATCCATGGAGGACAGTTGGGGATAATCCGCTTCCGGTATCTGTATCTTGTAACGACGGCGCAATTCCAGAATAATATCCATACTGTCCATACTGTCCATACTCAATTGTTCTCGAAACGATACATCGTCTTTAAGTCCTTCGTAATCCTCGTCGGGATTAATATCCTTTAGTATATCAATTATTGATTCTCTAATGTCATTGCGAGTCATTATTTACACCTCTTGTTTACCTGCCGGAATATAATAAAATTTTCCTGTTACCGTCCCGATTCCAAGTTAGAATGAAGACAGATGTTCACTACATTTTAACGGATTAATTACTTTCTTCCAGTATCCGGTCTCAATATTTTTATTTATAAACCATAAATAAATACTAATTCTTCTTTATCGGTGGAATAACTGCTTCCGTTAGTTGATAATTTACATAATATAGATAAAATTTCCTGTTTCTATTTTTTCTAAATTACGTATCTTTTCCCAGTTATATCAAGAAGTGATAAAAAAGAGTCGATACTGATAAATGGATCTCTTGGGATAAAAGAGATTGAGAGGCATGGAAGGAGTTTTTAATGGAGTATATGGAAAAAAAGCAAGTGTTTTCATCCGTACCTGATATAGGGGCCTGGTATCCCACAGATTCAGTACGTGCTGCTGGAGATGCTGTTTACCACTGTTTGGAGCAGGGGGAAGGAATCGCATTGATTTTCGGCGAAACCGGAATGGGAAAAACATTGCTTCTTCAGGATATGGCGGAACTGTTTGATAGAGATGATGCCGTTGTATTTCCGTTATCGCGTATCGATACGGCCAAATCGTTATTACAGCAGATTCTGCACGGTCTTCACCAGACGTGGTGCGGATGTTCCGAAAATGAAATGCGACTCATGTTGCGCGATTATTTTCAACAGACGAAATATCAACGTGTTATTATACTTCTGGACGAAGCACAATCGTACCGTTTTTCCGTTTTTGAAGAAATTCGTTCCCTTCTGGACCATTGGTCGAATCGTGGGGGGTTGGTACGTGTAGCCATGGCCGGAACATCGCGCTTGGAAGAACGCTTGAATCATCCCAAATTAGTACCCTTTCTGCAACGGGTTGTTACCCGAGTATGGTTGGAACCTTTTACTCCGGAAGAAACTTCCGCCTATCTCGATCGCGAAATTAGTCGTATGGATGGTGAAAATAAACTCTATTCGTTTACCGCAGATGCCTTGAAGGCAATCTATCGCTTTTCGGAAGGTATACCGCGCCGAATTAATCAATTGGCGCATCAGACCATTTTTCACTCAATACCAAATGAAGTATCTCCTGCTAAAATCATCGAAGCAATTAATGTTGAACGGGCTTGGTCCGAATTACAGCAGATCCCTTTTTCTGTCCTTAATGATTATTCAGATCAAACATCGATCAATTCCGTTAATAATGAATCTATTAATATTAATAATGATTCGGTCGTCGAATTTGGTACTCTGTCTGATGACGACGATGATTCGTTGACCGGTGATTCGTTGACCAATGATTCGTTGACCGGTGATTCTGAAGATGAACCTGTTGTGGATACTGTTCCTGTAGCGGATACTGTTCCTGCCGAAATTGATACAGCAATTTGTGACGATAATATTTGTGACAACAATATTTGTGATAAAATAATTAGTAAAGACAATAAAACAACCTTCAATAATGGCACTATTGAAAATGGCACTATTGAAAATGGTATTATTGAAAATGAAGATACCGTTCCTTGTGAATTAACAGATGTTGTTATTGAAGCGTCTGCCGAAAATAGTAATTCCGCGATTCAATCCACCCAAAATATTACGAAAATGGCTCCAGAAACAAGCGATTTACGTATTTTTCGATTCGATTTGAATCCGGAGGTTAAAGGGGTTTCGGTTTCGGAAAATACAATGGACGATGACTATAATGAAAAAAAAGTGCCCTTCCATAAAAATGAAATTGATCATAATTCGGTAACTCCGGACACGGTGGAAATAAATGAACCGAGTCTCTCCGAACTGGTTGATCGTTCCAATATATCTGAATCCACCGTTCCTGTTCCGGATTTTCTGAAGGATAAAGAAGCGATAAAAAAAACCGATGTCGACGGAAAAGTACAGGATATTGATCACCACGAAGATTATCTGGAAGAACTGGTTCGTCTGGAAGAGGAAGTTACAATGGAGGCGCGTATTATTCGTCAGATTCGAGATATACACGGTCAATTGCGTAACGCCCATTCTGTTGCCTTTGAACGGTCTCAAACACAGAGGCAGGAAGTCAAACAGCCTGCTTCTGATAAAGAACACGAGCAGGTTCGATCCGTTTTTCGCCAAATCTACAAGGACGAATAAACGGACAATCGCAAAAAGCCGGAATTTATGTTATCATATTTTGTCACCATGCACGAACGATTTTGGAATCAAGGATATCAAGGATAAACACAGGTAGTCTGTCGTAAAATACAATATTTTACAATAACAAACATTTTACAATAACAAGTGTTATCCGTGATTTCACTTTATATCTGTGAACGGTTACAAGTCTTTATTCCTGAACAGGAACGAAATTAACCATTTCCTCGAATTTATTTCTTGTTGTCGCGCCACTGGAGGCATCGGGTGGATCTATTTCTTTACCAATTAACAGAACGGCGACGGCATCCATTCCGTCTGGAATACCGACGATTTTCCGGAACTCCTTGTTGAGGACCTTGCAGGGAGTGGCAACGATTTTTGTTCCGTATCCGAGGCAGATTGCGGCAACGGCCATTCGGTCGGCCGCCATTCCGCTGTCGTATTTGGCATAATTACTGTCCGTTTTACAGGAAATGACAATAGCCACCGGGGAGCCTGTCAGAGAGAGTCGTTTCGGATTACTTTTAGCCTTTTCATCGATCTTCTTCATGAACTTCGAATCGGTAATTACCGAAAAATGCCACGGCTGTAAATTCAGAGCGCTAGGCGCATTAACGCCAGCCTTGATTATCGTGGTCAAGTCCTTCTGTGGAATCGGGTCACTCGAAAACGCCCGGGCCGTTTTGATTTGTAACAGTGTCTTTAGATAACCGGTCGATCCCGACTTCGGTTCCTGACCCTGAAGTAATAATGCAAAACAGAAAAAAATCACAATGGTAAATAAAAGGGAACGAATTTTCATACTTTTTCCTTGAGGTTAAATGTTATTAAATCATCTTGGCCGCATACTTCCGGATCGACGTCGAATCATCTCCTGTGTCATGGTGATAATATCTTCGGTCAAGCGGTCATAGGTTGCGTTTTTCTGCTGTGATCGCAAGGTAGAGATCATACTGGTCGCATGTTCTGTATATCCGTCCATGGCCATACAGCAGGCAAGGCCTGCCTGACCGTAGTCGAGATAATGCTGAACTGGAGGCGACATTTCCGTAAACTCCAGAAAAATCTCCTTCGCGCCATTAACATTTCCCTCTTTTATATAGGTTCGGGCTAATTGCTGTTGCGCTTTACGCTTCCAGTATTCTTTTTCCGGAAAAAAATCAATAACACTTTTCCACCCTTCCGCCGTCTCCATCTGGGAGGCGAAAACCCATTGTTCCTCGACCGTCTCAAATCGCGCTATTGGAACAGACGCTGGTTTGTCTGATAATGGAGTCGATATTCGGATTCGACTAAACAATTCGATTCCTCCGCCAAATACAAGTGCAATCAACAAGGCCGCGATTAGAAGATATCTTCTGCTTCCTTTATTGAACGAGAGTTTTTTCTCCTGCTGATTTAGGGCCTGTAATTTGGAAAAACTTGTTTGTAACTTGTTGGAAAGAGCACCTTCCAGAAGGGTATCATGGAACACCTGTTTTTCCGACTCGTCCGTGAAAAGACGTGTTGAAATAGCCTGCTGTACCGGTGTACTTTTGGAGGAGTTGGTTTCAAAAACGGTTGTTGGAGTCAAACCGTTCTGAATTCCCTTTAAAAGATCACCTATTTCTTTAAAGGAAGTGAAACGATCCATCGGTTGTTTGGCCATCATTTTCTCGACGGCGCTGGAGAGGACTTCCGGGACATTGGGGCGAATCAGACGTATTGATGCAACCGGTTCATTAATATGTTGAAGGATAACGGAGAGTAATGTAGTACCGTTATAGGGTGGATGACCAACCAGCATTTGATAGGCCGTAACCCCCAGGGAATAGATATCACTACGGAAGTCAAGGGGTTTACCTTCCGCTTGTTCCGGGCTCATATAGAGAGGGGTTCCCAACGTTAGTCCGGTCTGTGTCAGTGACATACTTCGACTGCCATAGAAGCCCTCCAGATAGGCTAGTCCGAAATCGGTAATTTTCACCAGACCTTCTTTACTCAACAGGATGTTTTCCGGTTTCACGTCTCGATGAACAATTCCAAAATGACTTGCTTTTTCCAATGCGGAACAGATCTGCTGTAAAATTACCAGGGTTTGACGAACGGAAAGAGGTCCCACCCGTCGTAGATACTGCTGGAGATTCAAGCCGGGTACATACTCCTGCGCTATAAAATGGACCGTTTGACCGACCTGGTTCTTGTTTGTGGAAAATGTAATCCAGTGCCAGCAACGTTTGAACCAGGAAGTATCACGGCCTATTTTTTTGGAACCGACTTCGTAAATATGGACGATATTGGGATGTTCCAGTTTGGCCGCCGCCTGGGCCTCGCGAACGAATCGACGAACGCCTGTTTCGTCTATCGCATATTGATTCTTGAGTATTTTTAAAGCGACTTCCCGTTCGAGCGAGATCTGTTTCGCGAGATATACATCGGCCATTGCTCCGGATCCGATTCGACACAGGATACGATAATCTCCTAATACCATATTGATACGTTCATCATCCAAGCCCGGTACAACCGGTATATCTTGAATGGTTGTCGATATACTTGACCTGGTCCCTTGATCCATCACGATGCGGCTTCTCCTTCCCAACACGGCATTGGAACATCCAACGCGGCACAAATGGCCCGCATTAGTTCTCCTTCCTCGACCGTTATTTGTCCGTCATTGGCCACACAATAGTAAAAGGCCGTTATTAGTTTCTGCTTTAAAACCGGGGACGATTGTGATAGAAGATTTAAAGCACTTCCAAACATTGCCGCCGTACATTCCTCCCTGGGGAGAATCTCCAGTTCCATATAAAAATATTCACAGGCGGAAATAAACGCCTGTTCCACTTGTTCCGCATTATCGTTTCCGTGCCAGGCCAAATAGGACAGGACCTTCTGAAACGGCTCTAATACGTCATTAAATCGTCTAAATCGAATTTTTACAGGAGACGCCAGACCAAATTGACGATCCAAATTCCGAATTAGAAGATGCTGGAGTGCATATTCAAACAGATTGACTTTACCATCTATCTTTATTAGTTCGACGACATTATTACGAAAGGTGATATACGTTTGTTTATCCAGCGATTTCAATGAAGGTATTGTTATTTGAACGATGGGGAGCCGGGCCGCTAATGGTAATGCCTTGAGTAAATGCAGGGATGTCCGAACCGCAACTTGTTCCTTCTGGTCCGTATGATTGGATAAATATTCCCACTGTTCACGCAAAACAGGAAATTTGTTGATCGCCATTTGAAAATCAGAAACCCCTGAACCAATCCATTCATGGAAAAGGAGAGCATAGACAACCGCCCCTGCCTTGTCTTTATTCGAGATATAGGAAACCAGTTCGTTTGGAATTGTCTTCAGAAGATCGGACGCTATGACTAATTTCTCCTGATTTAGGGAGCCAATACTCTCTGCTATGGCATTGGCAAACATACCCGCTCCAATTGTATTCGCAACAACAGGATGCATGTTTCCCGAGGAAAGACCTAATTGATCAATTTCATTCTGTTGCAAAATATGTTTTAATGAATTCAAACCTTTTTCGGTATCGTTGTCCGGTGGAATTGTCTCCCCCGAAACCATTTGACCGGTTATCGGTTCCACCTTCTGAAGGACTTTTGGGAAATTCCCGTCGAAATTCGGAAGAATTCTCAATATACGTTCGTCAAGTGGCGGGTGTGAATCCCATAATGACGAAAAATTCGATGTATATATATTGGCAAAAAAGAAATTACTCGCCTCAATCGAGTTGGTATTCTGAATGTGCGAACCTATCATCTGACATCCGATTTTTTTCAATGCCCCACCAATTCCATCCGGATTACGTGTAAACTGGACTGAAGACGCGTCGGCCAGAAATTCCCGCTGCCGCGAAATGGCCGCTCGAATCAGATTACTAAAGAATTGCCCAATATAACCGATGATAATCAAGCCTATGGCCAACAGGAACAGAATCAGAATTAAAACGACAACGGCATTGCCTCCATCTTTATTGCTCCGGCTGGAAGAACTGCTAAAATTGACATGACAAATACCGCGAAAAATCACTATTCCAATGATAACCAGCATTTCCAATCCGAATAAAACTCCCATTAAACGGAGATTGATACGTGTATCCCCGTTGAGAATGTGACTGAATTCATGACCAATAACCCCCTGTAATTCATCACGTGTTAAATAGTCCAGTGTTCCACTCGTAACCGCAACGATTGACGTATCCGGAGTAAAACCGGCCGCAAACGCGTTTATCGACGGTTCCCCATCCATAATATAAACGTTGGGAACTTGTATTCCGGACGCAATAGCCATTTCGTCCACAATATTTAAAAGACGTTTTTCACGAGGATCCGTTGTATTTCGATCCACAAGACGCCCTCCCATTCCCTTGGCTATGCCATCTCCCTGAAGCGCGGAAATGGTCATGACTTTAAAGAGAGACGCCCCACCTATAATTGCTACAATAATAGCAAAATCGGTCAATACACGCTGGGGATTCAGCCACAGTGCATAGAAAAAAGCAGAGGTGGCAGGGTAGGATCCCGCCGCCTGTATTACAGCAGTAATCAATGTGTGGATCGCTAGAAAAATAAAGAGAACGGCCAGTATAAACAGAAAAACCAAAAGGCCCGTCTTGCGATGGGCTTCGTCTTGTCTCTGAAAAAAATTCATTGACTTTTGAGGAATTGTCTTTTGAGGATTTGTCATTGGATTATTATGTCAATTTAAAATGAAACTTTTGGCACTTCTTTTTCAGCCTGATTTTCAATTTCCCATAACGAGGCGGGCATAAAATTGAAGATACCGGCGATAATATTGTTCGGAAATTGTTCGCGTCGGTTATTGAAATTCATGGCCGAATCGTTATAGGCTTGACGCGCATACGAGATTTTATTTTCAGTAGAGGTCAATTCTTCCTGAAGTGCCAGCATATTTTGATTGGCTTTTAAGTCAGGATACGACTCCACAACAACCATTAAGCGCCCCAAAGCGCTGTTCAGTTGACCTTCCGCACCGGCAAACGACTTCATGGCACTGGCATCGCCTGGATTGTCCGCGATCTTCTGACCGGCTCCCATTGCAGCAGCTCGAGCCTGCATTACTGCCTCCAAGGTTCCCTTTTCGTGCTGCATATACCCTTTGGCCGTCTCCACCAGATTGGGTATTAAATCGTACCGGCGTTTGAGTTGAACATCTATCTGCGCAAACGAATTTTTGTACTGGTTTCGAGAAACCACCAGTCCATTATAGACGCCTGCAACCCAAAACAGCAATATAACAATAACAGCAATAATAACCAATATAACGATAGCAATTGAAGTCATTAATATTTTTCCTTCCTATACTTAACCCCTACTTAACCCCTACTTAACCCCTACTTAACCCCTAACTTTACACTATAAAACACAGATCCTGCGAGGCGGACTCTATTAATCATTCCATAATAATCATTCCGCCTCGTATTGATGAAATGTTTGTAGCGGATCGGTTTGTAAACATTTCCATTCCACTAATTACATTTTACCGTGTTTTAACTCTTTGTGACCCTCAAAAAAAGAATTATTTAAGAGAATCTTGCAAATTTTTATCTTTATTCTCTATTTTTTCGACGAGTCGTTGTTTAAACTGTACCAGTTTTTGAGCTAGGGAGTCGTCGGACAGAGCCATCATTTGAATGGCGAGGAGAGCGGCGTTTCGCGCCCCCCCTGATCCGATGCCAACAGTGGCCACAGGAACATCACCCGGCATCATGACGGTCGATAGCAGGGAATCAAGACCCCCCATCATCTCCGTTTGAACCGGAATACCGATAATCGGCAGAATGGTATGCGAGGCAATAACGCCCGCCAGGTGGGCTGCCCCCCCTGCCGCCGCTATTATGATCTGTAGTCCACGTTCCCGTGCCGTTTGCGCATATTGCATGACCTTCTCCGGCGTTCGATGGGCACTCATAACGTGTACTTCATAACCAATCGAAAATTCATCCAGGACTGTGGCTGCTCCCTTGATTTTAGGCCAGTCACTGTCACTGCCCATGACTATTCCAATTTTTACTGTCATTGCTGTTATTTACCCATTTTGCGCATGTTATCAATACATTCTTTACAAGAATCGAGTTCCGCAACCTTAAACTGTTCCTGTTCGACAATATACCATTCGGTTCCACCAACTTCTTCACAGGCGGCGAAAACCTTCTTCCAATCGACTTTATCATCGGCATCGCCAACGACACAGCCCTTGACTTCCT
This sequence comes from uncultured Planctomycetaceae bacterium, assembly GCA_964442735.1. GTDB lineage: Bacteria > Planctomycetota > Planctomycetia > Pirellulales > Thermoguttaceae > JAUNBG01. The sequence goes on from CAYUAP010000056.1 coordinate 24,137, forward strand.
TGCTGTTCGATTTAACGTGGACCAGTTTGGCGCGTCCGGGGAATTTGCGGACCATTTCCGCCGGATCGTTTCCGGAATTATTGCACCATCCCAGGTCTATTTGACCGATAACTTCCGGACTAGTGCGCGACAAGAAGACTTCCCAAGCGGTTTTACCCGGTTTACCATCATTTCCCATGACCTTGTCGAAGTCGCCAGTATGGGCATGGAACCCAACTTCCATTCCACATTGTTTGGCCTTCCAGGCAAGTTCGTTGAAAAGTTGAGCAGTAATCAAATTTCCCGAATCCTGAACGATGGCCTGTTGAAGACCTCCTGGAACAATCAGGCGTTTATTCCCCAAAATCTGGTTATATTCCACGGTCGCTTTAAAGGCATCCCCGAGAAGCATATTGAGTCCGGTATGGGCGCTAACCACAATTAATCCGGCATCGTCCAGCATTTTTTTGAACTCTTCTGCCTTTAAATTATAGGTTCCCGCCGTCTCGACTCCGGTATATCCGAAGGAGGCTACTTTTTTCAAAATTCCGGGAACGTCCCCAGGAATCGTTCGACGCAGGGAGTAAAGCTCCAACGCTATCGGAATCTTCTTTCCGGAGGCGGCAAACAGACTATTTACACCTAAACCGGCTACTGCGGCGGCTCCCACCCCCAAATGAAGAAATGTACGACGATCCATTATAAAATCCTTTCTTTAAATTATAAAATATGCTGTGGGTCGTTATAAAATCGGTATTTCCCGGGAATGCGGACGTCTCGTCCACTGCTCCACAAAACAGACGTCTCGCCTGTTTTGAAAAAAAATTTTATAACGGCCTTGAGTATCTATCGTTTGAGTATCTATAGTACGAACGATATTCACCTTGCGGGATCACACTTCGACCGATTTATGGGTCAAAATGGACTCGATTTCTTTATAGCAGAGGTGTAGTGCGTCCGAAGCCAGGGAACCGTCCAGTAATGACGACGGTTTGTTTTCGGTGAATGAACGATAGACTTCACTCAATTCGAATACAAAATTACCCACATCGTCTACTTGAGGCAGTTCCGGTTTGATTACGGTTCCATCGTCCTTAAAGACGGTCAACGGAACGCCGGTATAGGCTTCCATCAACATGGTGGCTTTTTCAAAATGGATTTCGAATCCGGCGGTAAAGGGACGGCCCTGCTGCATAATACAGCCACTGACCGCACTGACGACCAGAGAGGGATCGTCATAAACGAACTGTGTATTGAAGTATTCGGGCACTTCTCCTCGACATCGACCGGTCGATCGAACTTCACGTGGCATACCGAACATATATCGAATAAAATGGGCATCGTGAATATGGAGATCGAGCATTGGTCCACCGGAGACGTTCATATCATAAAAGTGTGACAGCCAGGTTGGATCGGAAATAACACGACGGAATTCACCACCGAGTAATTTTCCATACTCGCCCGATTTCTTCGCGTTGACAACATAGGTATAGGCCGGAAAGAATGGAACAACGTGCCCGATACAGAGAAGTTTACCTGTCTGTTTGGTGGCTGCCATCATCGCCTCGCTGTCCGGGAGTTTCAGTGAAATGGGTTTTTCACAAAAAACATTTTTACCGGCATGGAGTCCGGCCAAAACGGCATCGCAATGTGCGCAAGGCGGGAGACAGATATCAAGAGCGTCCACGTTACTGTCCGCTAGTAAATCTTCATATTTTTCATAGGTCGCTATTCCGGTTAGATCCATTATCGTGCCCTGGGGTCCGAAATTCCCCTTAATCTTCGTCCAATCGCCACGTAATCGCTCGGTAATCGTATCACACAATGCGACTACTTTTACCCCTTCGATTCGCTGCCAGGCGAGATAATGGATCATTCCCATAAAACCAATTCCAGTAATTCCGATCTTCAGCATGTTTTCACCTTCCGGTTCTTTCTGTTTTTAATCTTCAAATATACCACCGATCATACCACCGATATTTTAATACCACCATTTTAATACCACCGATGTTGTTATACTCAAGGTCGTTATAAACGTCTATTTTCAAAACAGACAAGACACCTGTTTTGGAATATGCGGACGAGACGTCCGCGCTCTCCCAAAATGCCTAATTTATAACGTTGTACTGTATAATACCATCGATATTGTCAATATTGTTGATATTGTTCGATATGATACAAAACCTTCCCGGGGCGGAAAAATGAATTTCCACCCGTTTTAAATTTTCTTCCCTATAGTTTAACCGATCCATTAAAGAAAATCAAAGTCTCTTTACCCCTTTTCCATAAATTTTTATAAAAAAACATCAAAATGAAGAAATTGATATGGACTCCAACGCCTTTTTTTCGTACAACTTCTCCAGGAGACGGACTTCACGGATGGAAGTTCTTCTGTTCCGAATATCGATTAATGTTACTGCTGGTTTGTGACCATGATGCTGGTTTGTGACCATGATGCTGGTTTGTGACCATGATGCTGGTTTGTAACCATGATACTGGTTTATAACCATGATAATGATTTGTAACCATGATAATGATTTGTAACCATGATGCTGGTTTGTAACCATGATGCTGGGTTATAACCATGATGCTGGGTTATAACCATGATGCTGGTTTATAACCATGATACTGGTTTATAACCATGATACTGGTTTGTGACCATGATGCTGGTTTGTAACCATGATAATGAAATAACCATGATAATGAAATATTTTGTGATAGAACCATGAAAAAGAATTTTATTCTGTTGGGCATTCTTTTTTTGAGTGCTTTATTAGTTCAGTTTTGTGTTTGGAGTACGGATACTGTTGCACAAACCACGGTTGCGAAGGGGAAACCCATTCTCTCTACCGAGGCAACGGATATTCATCCATCATCGTCTGTTTCTGAAGGAAAAAAGGCAATCCCTCCAAAACGGGTTTTGGCTTCGAAGAATGACACACAGCAGAAGGAGACGGAAGAAGTTACAGAAGAAGTTATTGAAAAAAACAATCAAGAGATTAATGAAGAGATTATTGAGACGAAAACGGATTCGGGTGATTCTTCGGACGGAGAATTTGTTTCCACTCTTAAAGTGAAAGATCTGTTGAAAGCGGAAACAATTTCCGCCACACAGAATCCACTTCAGAGTGGCCAGAATATTCGGAATCCCATTGGTTCCCATCACGAAAATCATAATATTCAGCACAAACCGCATGGCGCGGAACTGCTCGGAGTCAAGCCGGGCGTTACCAATCTTGAAGATCTGGAGAATAATCAACTGTGGAAGTCTCCGACCAATAAAGAGGTTGTTGACGGCTATCTCATATTCACCTATCAGATAGAAGATCTTCCCGATATGCCCTATATTCAGATTCTTCTTCGTGAAGGACTCGTTGAAGGTATTGTAGCACACCTGAAAGAGCCACGTGAACTAAAAGACACGAAATTGGCGTTCGAAGATAACATACGTAATATTAGACCCATTTTGTTGCCGGACAATGAAGGGGGATTTCGGGAGATCTATCCGGAAAAAGGATTGGCCTTTGTTCTGGAGGCGGGCGAGGATCCCATGGTTCCTACAACACGTGTTAAACAGATTGTTGCGGAAGCGGTTCGAGCGAGTTATCTGGTAATTCGGGCGGAGCAGATGTATAAATCTGCCCCGGAAGAAGCCTATAAAGATCTGGCCCATGCACTTCAACATGATCCGGACAATGGATCGGCCAATTGGCTCCTGGCACGGTTGGAACTTGATCGTGGTGAATTCCGATCCGCTCGGGAGCACGCACTCAAGGCGGTTAAATCCGATGGAACCATTCCCCAATACAATCTGACTCTGGTCAATGTTCTAAAAGAATTGGGGGAAATCGATAATGCCTCCAAGGTTCTGAAATTAACCTTGCCCATGTGTCAAAATTACCCTCTCTTCCTGTTTGAGGCAACGATGCTTCAAGGGGATCTGGCCCGGGAAAGTTCAACACACGATTGTAATTTGGCTATTGAATATCATCAGAAGGCTTTGGACGGTATACGACCCTATTTCCAGAGTGAAGAAGGGGAGATTCGTATCTTAATGAAGCAGTATGGTATTAAAGCCTATATTGCCATTGCGCTTGATTACGCGGAAATGAACAAGGACAACCTTCAGGAAAAGGATAATGTGTTTCATTCCCTCAATTCCGCCAGTTCCCTGGCCGACAATTTGATTAAAAAAGAGGGAACGGATCAAATTCCTTTATGGGAAGTCTGTCTGGCGGCCGCAAAAGTCGGAGTCAATACACCGTCCCTAAAAGAACTCAATCCCTATTTTCTGACCTTAAAACGTTTGTCAAACGGTTTTATTAAGGGCAAGGAGAAGGCGACTCTTCCGCTCTATGCGATTCGATGGCGTTCCGGACAGGCATTTATCAATGCCATGAATGTCTATGAAAAGTTACAGAATTATCATCAAGCAATTCAGGTCGGTGAAAAAGCAGTCGAATGTTTTGAACCGTTTTTAAAACAGAGTAAAGACGGTTATTTCCAGGTTTATGCAGGCGACTTTATGTATCGGATTGGAAACTTGTACTACAACGAGATTGATAATAAAATGGATGCATATAAATGGTTTGACAAGACCTTTACCGCCTACACCTCTGTTTCTTCGGTTCTGAATCCGGACGAGTCCATGCGAATCGGTATGTGTTTGATAAAGATGGGAAACAGATACTGGAACGATAATAAAAAAGAACGAGCGCCGGAAATTACACTTCAGGCCATTCCCATGCTCCAGCGCGCCTACGACGAAGGATTGATCGAAGGTCCTGACTTGGCAGTTCCCTTTACCAATTTAGCCATGATGTATAAAAATTTGGGAAAAATCGAACTAGCGAAAAAATATGCGGTCAACGCGAGTGAATTGCAATAGGGAATTAAATGAATAGAGAGATAAAACCCATGGTACGTCCCATAGCGGCGATAACAGGGGCGTCCAGTGGATTGGGCCGTACCTTCGCCACCTTTTTGGCGGCGCGCGGATATGATCTTCTTCTGATTGCACGACGCCGTGAACTGTTGGAGTCTCTTGCAAGGGAGCTGGAACTCGATTATAATATATCGGTTGAGGTAATGACAGCCGATCTCTCGAACGAATCCGAACTACGAAAAGTCGAGAATCATCTGCTGGAACTGGAGAATTTGGAATTCATGATTAACAATGCCGGTTTCGGTGGTAATCGTGTTTTTCCCGATATTGATACGGAACTCGAAACGGATATGATAAAAGTCCATTGTATTGCCACGATGCGTTGTTCCCGAGCCGCGCTTGTTCCCATGGTCCGACGGGGCAAGGGGCGGATTATCAATCTGGCGTCCGTGGCCGGATTCCTGACGGGGGACGGAAGTGCCGATTATTCGGCAACGAAGTCCTATGTGATTGCTTTTTCAAAATCACTTCAATGCGATGTCGGTCGAAAAGGTATTCGGGTTCAGGCGCTCTGTCCCGGATTTACGAGAACCGGATTCCATGATACCGACTGTATGAAGAATTCCACAATAAAGCAGAAGGTCCCATGGTTCCTCTGGCTTCGTGCCGAACGAGTTGTTAACGCCTCTCTCAACGCAATTGAAAGAAAATGTTTCTATCGTGTGATATGTATTCCGACTTTACTTTACAAAATCATTACATTTTTTGGATCCGAATGGTGTTTTTCCCCATTGCGAATTTTATTCTCCCGGGGAAAAGTCAGATAAACTTAAATACAAGGAACTGTTATGAAAAAAATTTGTTTTTTTATTCTCCTGTTGATTATGGCCTCTTTCCTATGGAAGGATAACGTTATGACACTTCAAGCCCAGGAAAAAATTCCTGTTGGAAAACAGATTTTATGTGATATTGAACTTCCGGCCAGTACAAGTTTCTGGAACGGAAAAATTGCAGACCTCGGTATTGATCGTCCTCTACACAAAACGGAAAAGGAGAAAATCAATTACTGGCTGTTTATACCGAAAGACAATCGGGCCAAAACGGATAAAGGTTTTCCGCTCCTTCTCTTCCTCCATGGCGCTGGTGAAGTTGGCCCAGATCCGACAAAAGTCAAGATGCACGGTCCCACGAAACTTGTAGAGACCCGTCAGGCGGAACATTGGCCCTTTATAACCCTATCGCCGCAGGCGCCCGGAGGCAAATATTGGTCGCCCGCGCAATTACTTCTGCTCCTGGACGCTGTTGAAGCAAAATACCCGGTCGATAAAAGTCGTGTTTATGTTACCGGCTTGAGTATGGGGGGATTCGGAACATGGATGTTGATTAAAAGAGCGCCGGAACGTTTCGCCGCCGCCGCTCCTGTCTGCGGAGGAGGGGATACCACGAATATGGATAAAATTATCAATATTCCTATCGCCGTTTTTCATGGTGATGCCGATAGTGCGGTCGATCCACAATACAGTCGTGATCTGGTTGCAGCCTATCGTAAAGCAGGTGGAAAAAATATCGACCTGACAATGTATATGAACGTTAATCACGACTCGTGGACACAAACCTATAATAATCCAAAATTTTACGAATGGCTTCTCCAGCAGAAAAAGTAGATGTCTTTAATATGGAATCTTGATCTCCTGAAGCCGTAACCGCCAATATCGTATAAAGGTACTTTAAGACGTTATAAATGCGGCATTTCCTGGGAGCGCGGACGTCTCGTCCGCATCTTCCCAAACAGGCGTCTCGCCTGTTTGGGAAAATAGATTTTTATAACAACCTTGAGTAGAGATGTCTTTAAGCAGATGTCTTTAATATGGAATCTTGATCTCCTGAAGCCGTAACCGCCAATATCGTATAAAGGTACTTTAAGACGTTATAAATGCGGTATTTCCTGGGAGCGCGGACGTCTCGTCCGCATCTTCCTAAACAGGCGTCTCGCCTGTTTGGGAAAATAGACTTTTATAACAACCTTGAGTAGAGATGTCTTTAAGCAGATGTCTTTAATATGGAAT